>CAMAPP010000099.1 GCA_945860095.1 Rhizobium sp. Q54
AGCGCCGCCAACACGCGCCGGCGCGCGTCCGTCAGGCGCGCATCGATCAAGCGCGCGTCCGTTTCGCCGCCCTCTGGACGGCAATAGGCGAGAATAAGTTTTTGCGGCTCGAGCGCCGCCGAAACGCTCATCGCCATGCGCAGCACCGCGCCCGGCGGCGTCATCGTATAGGCCGCCACCCAGTCGATCGTGCGCCTCAAGGATTCCGGCATCGCCGGCACGTCGAGCGCGCGGGTCACGTCCTTAAGTTTCTCCGGCGCGATTCCATGGCCGCCCTCGCCCCATACCACGCCCACCGCTTCGCGCCGCCCGAGCGGCACCGCGACGAATTGACCCTCGGCCAGCGCCATGCCTTCAGGCACCCGGTAGTCGTAGGCACCGGCCAAGGGCAAGGGCAGAAGGACCTGCACCTGTCGTGCCCCGCCTTCCGGGCGAGCCCTACCTGCCGGGCGAACGTGCGCCGGGTTCGCCGTCATCGGCGGAATCGATCCAGTAAAAATTGTTGCGCGCGTGTCATGGAGCGGTATCGATGATAGAGTAGAACCGGTTCGAGAGAACCACGGGCGTTCGGAGCTTGGCCGAAGGGCTCGGCGCCAAGCGCTGGAAAAACAGCGGAGCCCCGAAACCATCGGGGCGCGGAAACCATCGGAGTCGGCATGAAGTTTTTCGTCGATACCGCGGACGTGAAGGAAATACGCGATCTCGCCGCGACCGGCCTGGTCGATGGCGTGACCACCAATCCCTCGCTGATCGCCAAGTCCGGCCGGCGCTTCCTGGACGTGGTGGCGGAAATCGCGTCCATCGTGCCCGGACCGGTTTCCGCCGAGGTCGCCGCGACCGATCATCCGACCATGCTGGCGGAGGGGCGCAAGCTCGCCAAGATCGCACCCAATATCGCGGTCAAGGTGCCGCTCACGGTCGATGGCCTGAAGACGTGCAAGGTTTTGTCGGACGGCGGCACCATGGTCAACGTGACGCTGTGCTTTTCGGCGGCGCAAGCCCTGCTCGCCGCGAAGGCCGGGGCGTCGTTCATCTCGCCCTTCGTCGGCCGGCTCGACGACATCTCGGCGCCGGGTATGGAGCTCATCGCGGATATTTGCCAAATCTACCGCCAATATCCGCACTTCAAGACCGAGGTGCTGGTGGCCTCGATTCGCCATCCGCTGCATGTGGTCGATGCGGCGAAATTGGGCGCGCATGTTTCGACCCTGCCGCCCAATGTCTTGCGCCAATTGTTCGCCCACCCCTTGACCGACAAAGGTCTTGCCGCATTCCTCGCCGATTGGGCCTCGACAGGCCAGTCGATTCTCGAGGAGCCAATAGAGGATCGACGCGCCCTTGCCCAAGCGAGATAAAGCCGCAACCGAACTTCAGGACGGGCCGACCGGCGACCAGGTGCTCGCGTACCTGCAACGCCACCCCGATTTCCTGCTTCGGCATCCGGAATTGCTCGGCGCGCCGCAAGATTCCGAGGGTGTCGTCGATCTGCGCCAATTTCTGCTGCGCCGCCTTCAGGAAGAAGTGCGCTCGGCGCAAATCGATTATTCCGAACTCGTCACCACCAGCCGCGCCAATCTGTCGTCCCAGGCGCGCGTGCACAACGCCGTCCTGGCGCTGCTGTCGGCGCGCGGCTTCGAGCACCTGATGGAGATTGCGACGGCCGATTTGGCGGTGCATCTCGACGCCGATGTCATCAGCTTGTGCGTCGAGGCAATGGACGAGGCGAAGGTGAGCGCGCCGATGCGCGGCATCCGCATCTTGGAATCGGGCACGATCGAATCGCTCATCGGCAAGAAGCGCAACGTGCTGCTGCGGCCCTATATCGCGGGCGATCCCGATTTGTTTGGCCCGGGCGCCGGCATCGTGCGCTCGGACGCCCTGCTGCGCCTCGACATGGGCGCGGGCGCGCCCTTCGGTCTTCTGGCCATCGGCTCGCGCAACGAGGGCCAGTTCCTGCCCGCGCAGGGCACCGAGCTGCTCGGCTTCCTCGCCCAGGTTCTCGCGGTCACGATCCGCTCATGGCTCGACCTGCCCAGGGACTAGAACCGACGCCTTCCATCGCGGCCAAACCCGATCTCGCGGCCGCCATCGCGTCATGGCGCGCTTGGCTCGCGCACGAGCGCCGCGCCTCACCCCACACGCTTGCGGCTTACGGCCGCGATCTCGCCGATTTTCTCGCCGCCATGGCGGCGCACCTGGGCGGCCCCTTGGGCTTGGCCGAATTGCGCGCGTTGAAGACCGCGGATTTTCGCGCCTGGCTCGCGGCGCGCCACGCCCGGCATCTCGCGCGCACCTCGCTCGCGCGCGGGCTTTCGACGGTGCGCGGCTTCGTCGCCTATCTCGAACGCCACGCCGGCGGCGGCAACACGGAGCTCGCCGCGCTCAAGACCCCGCGCCTGAAGCGCGCGGTGCCCAAGCCCCTTGCGCCCGAGGACGCCTTGGGCGTGATCGAGGAGGCCGAGGCCGCACACCAAGTGCCGTGGCTGGCCAAGCGCGATGTCGCCTTGTTCGCCTTGCTGTACGGCTGCGGCTTGCGCCTGTCCGAGGCGCTGTCGTTCCGTCGGCGCGAGGGCGAGGAGATGGCGCGCGCGTCGTCCGGCACCATGCTGACCGTGCGCGGCAAGGGAAATAAGGAGCGCCGCGTTCCGGCGCTCGCGGCGGTCGGCGCGGCCATCGGGGAATATTTGGTGCTCTGCCCCTTTCCGGCCGAGGCGGATGCGAAGCTGTTTCGCACGCGGCGCGGCGGCGCGCTCGGCCCGCGCGAGGTTCAGCGCCGGATGCAGGAATTGCGCCGGCGCCTGGGCCTGCCCGAGACCGCGACCCCGCATGCGCTCCGTCATTCCTTCGCCACCCATTTGCTCGCGGGCGGGGCGGATTTACGCGCGATCCAGGAATTGCTCGGCCACGCCTCGCTCTCGACCACCCAGCGCTACACCGAGATCGCCGACGAGGCCCTGCTCAAGGTATTTCACGACGCCCATCCCCGTGCGCGCTAGGTCGCTTCTTGACGGGCGCTTTTTGATGGGTGCTTCTTGACGGTCGCCTCTCGACGGGCGCCGCTCGACGGGCGCTTTTTGATGGGCGCCGTTCCACGCCCGAAAAATCGATGCAACGAAAGTCCCGACGATGAGCCACGAACTGCCGCCGCATTGGAGCGCGAATAAAATCGCGCTCGAAAAGCCCACGGGCGAGGCCGGGGGCTTGCCCGCCGCCGCCTATTGGAGCGCGGATTTTCTCGCCCTCGAGAACGAGCGGTTGTTCGCGCGAAACTGGATTTGCATCGGCCTGGCCGAGGACGTGCCCGCGCCCGGATCGCTCCATCCGGTCATGGCCGCCGGCAAGGCGTTAATACTCGCGCGCGACTTGGCGGGCGAGTTGCGCGTCTTCCACAATTTCTGCCGGCACCGGGGCATGCGTCTGGTGGACGCGGCGCGCGCCGACGCCAAGGCCATCATCTGCCCCTATCACGCCTGGAGCTACGGCCTCGACGGGGCGCTGCTGAAGACCCCGCATGTCGCGGGCATCGACCGCCACGACCGCGCGGCATTGCCTCGAACCCTGCCGGGCCTCGCCCCGGTGCGCCACGCGGTCTGGGGGCCGCTGGTCTTTGCCGATCTTTCGGGCGCCGCCGCCCCTTTCGCCGAACACATGGGTCCGCTCATGCGCCGCTGGGCGGCATATGATTTCGCCATGCTGCGGCGGGGCGCGACCCTGCATTACGAGATCGCGTGCAATTGGAAATTGGTGATCGAGAACTTCATCGATCTTTATCACGTGCCCTACGTGCATCCGAGTCTCAACGGCTATTGCGCGATGAAGGACCACTATCTTGTTCACGACAACGATGTGTTCATGGGCCAGGGCCTGAACGCCTACGCGCCCGAGGACGGCGCGGTCGGCGCCCTGCCCGCCTTCCCCGGCGCGCCCCCGGGCGCGGCCTCGTTCATGGACGCTTTCGGGGTATTTCCCAATCTCTGCATGACGCTGTTCCACGACAATCTACGCGTCATCATCGTCGAGCCCGACGGCCCCACGCGCACGCGCGAGCGGGTCGAGGTATTCTTCGTCGGCCGCGGTGCGACCGATCCCGCGCTTGCCGAGGCGCGCGCCGTCCTGGTCGAACGCTTCGGCGCGTTCAACGCCGAGGACATAGGCGTGGTCGAGAAATTGCAGCGCTCGCACGAATCCAGCGCCTTCGACGGCGGCCACTTCACCCCCGTGCTCGACGGCGCGGTGCACCGCTTCCATCGCCTCGTGGCCTCGGCCGTGGACGTCTCGCCCTAGGGCGAAAACCGCGCCCGCGACTACGACGTACATCCCCGCGACCGCAGCATAAATCATGGCCTAAATCGAACGATTAAACCCTAGCCGGAAAACTTCGCCGCCGCGTCCGCGCCCGTCATCACGGGCACAAACTCGAAATCGACGAGGTCGCGCCACCGCGCGGCCCAAGATTCGAGATCGCCGATCGATTCGCATTCCATGAGCTGAAAGCAGCGGTCGAAATTGGTCTCGACCCAGCTGCCGACGAAAACGAGGTTTTCCGGCAAGAACCGACCGTGCGCGCGCAAGCGCCGATAGACCGCTTCCGCGTCGCGGTTCTTGAACCGCTCGATGACCATGACGATCACGAGGTGACGATCACGCCGTCGCCGCCCCTAGCCCCGTGCCACCGGTCAGAACGGCCTGTCGCCCGAAGCGGTGGTGCGGTGCATGCGCCGGTGCACGTCCGGGCCGTAATCGATCGCCACGTAGTGCTGCGTCGCACGCTGGTCCCACAGCACCACGTCGTCGGGCCGCCAGCGATGGCGGTAGATGCGCTGGTGCGCGTTCGCCATCTCGACAAGCTGCTTGAGAAGCGGCGCGCTCTCCTCGCGCGTCCAGCCGACGAAGTTCGTCGCAAAGGCGCCGTTGACGAACAGCGCCTTGCGCCCGGTTTCGGGATGGGTGCGGATCACGGGATGGACCACCGGCTCGGGAATCTCGGCGATGGGCACGTTGTAGCTGCCCTGATTGTTGCGCGCGCGCAGGAATTCGGCCGAATGCACCGCCTGCATGGGCTCGACGAAGCGCTTCAAGCCCGGCGACAGCGCGTCGTAGGCGGCATGCATGTTCGAGAACAACGTGTCGCCCGAGCCCTCCTCGGCCGCACGGCAATACAGCAGGCCGAGCATGGGCGGGGTTTCGCGGAAGGTCAGGTCCGTGTGCCAGACATCGTTGCGGCCGTTGAAGAACTGGCCCTTCTTGTGTTCGAGCACGAGAATATCGGGATAGCCCTCGATCATGGCCGAACGATACAGCGGGTGCTGCTCGACCGTGCCGAACACGGAGGTGAAATCGATCTGCTGGCGCTCGGTCATGCGCTGGCCGCGCAGCACGAGCACGAGGTTTTCGAGGAAGGCACGTCGGAGCTCGGCCTTCAACGCCTCGTCGATGGGTTGCGACAAATCGACGCCCATGATCTCGGCGCCCAAAGCGCCCGCGACCTTGCGCAGCCGGAATGTCTTGTAGGGTGCCGATGATGTTTCGAGATTGTCCACCAAATGCCTCCCTTGCCGTGCCGTCATCGTAGCCGCCGCGCGCCGCCCGGCAAAGCCCCGAACTCCGGAAAGCTCGACCCGGCATCAATCTTTCTCGCGGCCGAGGCGCGCGAGGAAGAGCGGCCCAAGGATCACGCCCGCGCCCATGACGGCGAAGGCCAGCCACCAGGCGCGGATATTCTCGTTGCCGCCCGCGGCATCGAGCACGACGCCAAAGGCCAGCGGGCCGAGGAACGAGGTGAGAAACCCGACGAAGGAATGCATCGCCATGGTCGCGCCCCTCTGCCCTGCGGCGGCGAAGGCGATGGAACCCGCGGTCAGCGCGGCCGAATCCGCGGTCACGAACACGCCGTACACCGACACCAGTAGAACCACCGCCCAATAAGGCAGGCCCGCGGCAAGGCCGATGAGCGAGGCCGAGAGCGCGGCGCAAATCATGACGCAACTCGCGGCGCGCCGACGGCCGAAGCGCACGGCCAGCTCGTTGCCGAGTATGGACGCGGGCACGCCTAGAAGATTGATCGCCGCCGCCGTCGCGGTGGCGCGCCAGGTCCAGGCCCCGGCCTCTTGCAGCGTCAAACTGAACGCGAGAAAGGCCACGATCCAGGACCGAAAGCCGAGCAATTCCCAGCAATGCGCGCCGTAGGCCAGCACGTAGGCCATAGCGCCGCGATTGCGAAACACGGGCCGAAAATCGAGCAGGACCGCGCCGGCGTTCTCGCGCGCCGCGACCGCCATGGGGCGCACGCAGACAACGACGATCGCCCACGCGCACAAAGAGCCGGAAGCGGCGAGCGCGAAGGCCATCGGCCACGAGGCGAGCGCCTCAATTTCGCCGGCCATCCAAATGGACAGCGACGAGCCGATGGCGAAGCTCGAGGTGTAGAAGGCGACGAGGCGCGATTGATGAGCCTCCGGCACCCGGTCGGTCAGCAACTTGAGGCCCGGCATGTAGGTGCCCGCGACGCCGATGCCGGCAAGGGCGCGAAATGCCAAAGCAGTCCAAAACCCGTCCGCGAGCAAGGCGAAGCCGATCATCGAAATTCCGGTCAGGCCCGCCGAGGCGAGATAGACGCGGCGCGAATCGATCCGGTCCGTCAGCCCCGCGAGCACCGGAACCGCCGCCGCATAACCGCCGAAATAGATGCCGCTGATCCAACCGGCCTCGGTATTGCTGAGGCCCCAAACCTCGAAGAAGGTCGGAAGAAGGGACGGAAAGGTGCCGATGCCCGCAAGGCTCAGCACATGGGCAACGCACACCCAAACGACGAGGCGCGTGCCGGTCACCCCGCCCCGCCCCGACGCCACCTTGCGGCCATCGCGCGCGCAAGGGCTTCGGCGCGCCGGACCTTGGTCTTGAGACCGGGAAAACGCGCGAGCAGTCGCGCACGCAGATCGCGCGCCCATTCGACCTCGCGTGAGAGCAAGACCAAACCGATGGCGAGGAACAGAACGCCTTGCAAGAAAGGCAGGAACAATCCGAGCGCGCCGAGAACGAGAAACATCCAGCCGAGGATGTAAACGGCCCAATTGCGCTTCCGGCGCGCAGGCGGCGGCGATTGGGAATTGGCGGCGCTCACGGCGACAGGGGATAGCACACGGCCAAGGCCCTAGGCCATCACCGCCTAAATCGGGGGTCGTTTGGGACGGGGATCGTCTCGCACGCAAGCGCGCCAAAGACACCCCGTTCGAGACGTAAATCGCGGCCGACAGCGAACGATCGGAGCGCGCTTCACGTTTTGCTCGCAAAGCCGGGATTCCAAGCGAAGCGCCCGCGCGTAGGTCCATGCGCGCAGCGGGTGGAGGCGCGGTTATTTCTTCGTTTCGGAGGCGGACAGGATCGCCTGGAATTCCGCCTCGGCCGCCGAGGTGCCGACGAGGCGAAGCGCGATGACATGCGCGGCGGCGCCCAGGCTATAGCCGAGCGCTCGCGTCGTGGCGCCCAATTCTCCCGGACCCGTGCGGTCGAGATCCTTGACCACATCGGCGCCGGGTCGTGCGGGGCCGCGCGCGAGCCGGTCCAGGGATGACGCCAGCTTCTCCAGCCCCGCGCGCTGCGCCCAGACCTGGCACGAGCCGTCGTCGAAGGACACGAGCACGAACAAGCCGTACGCGGCGGGACCGATAAACGCTTGGCCGGGCCGACCGCGCAAAAAGCGCTCGGGGCTCTGCACGGGCTTGAGCGCGCCCTCGCGCGCCCAGCGGCGCTGCGCCTCGGCCTCGCCCACGCGCGTCGCGCAGCCTTGAAGATAAAGGTTGAACGCCGCGCGCGCCTGATCTTCGGCCAGGCTGGGCACGGGCGCGGCGTGCGATCCGGACGCCAAGGCCCCCAGCAGGACGGCGAGGACGGCCGCGGTTCGGCGCATGGCCATTATCAAACGTGGATGGGGCGTCCGGCGACCGCGAGGGCGGCTTCCTTGACCGCCTCGTTCAGCGTCGGATGCGCGTGGCAGGTGCGCGCGATGTCCTCGGCCGAACCGCCGAACTCCATCGCCACCACGCATTCGTGGATGACCGTTCCGGCATCCGCGCCGAGGATATGCACGCCGAGCACGCGGTCGGTTTTGGCATCGGCCAAGATCTTCACGAACCCGTCGGTCTCGCCGTTCGCGCGCGCCCGGCTATTGGCGAGGAAGGCGAACTTGCCGACGCGATATTCGATCTTTTCACCCTTCAACTGTTCCTCGGTCTTACCCACCGAAGCCACTTCGGGCGCGGTGTAAACCACGCCCGGAATCGCGTCGTAATTCACATGGCCGCGCACCCCGGCCATGCGCTCGACCGCGACCACGCCCTCGTCCTCCGCCTTGTGGGCGAGCATGGGGCCGGGCCGCACATCGCCGATGGCGTAGATGCCGGGCACATTGGTTTGGAAATCCTCGCCGGTCTGGATGAAGCCACGCCCATCGAGCGCGACGCCGAGCGCCTCGAGCCCCAAGCCTTCGGTGTGCGGACGCCGTCCGATGGCGACCAGGACCACATCGGCCTCGATCGCCTCGCGCGCCCCGCCCGCAACCTGTTCGAGATCGAGCACGACGCCCTTCGCGGCCGCCTTCGCGCCCAGGACCTTGGTGCCGAGCTTGAAGGCGAAGCCTTGTTTTTGCAGCACGCGCTGGAAATGCTTGGCGATCTCGCCGTCCATGCCGGGCACGATGCGGTCGAGGAATTCGACGACCGTGACCTTGGCGCCGAGACGCGCCCATACCGAGCCCATCTCAAGCCCGATATAGCCCGCTCCCACCACAACCAAATGTCCGGGCACGGCTTCGAGCGCGAGCGCGCCCGTCGAGCTGACGATGCGCGCCTCGTCGATCGCGACGCCGGGCAAGGGCGTTGAATCCGAGCCTGTCGCGATCAGGATGCGCTTGGTTTTGAGCGCGCGCTTGGCGCCAGCGGCATCGGTAATCTCGACCTCGGACGGACTGGCGATGCGCGCGCGGCCCGGAACCCAGGCGACCTTGTTCTTCTTGAACAAGAATGCGATGCCCTTGGTAAGGTCATCCACGACCTTGGCCTTGCGCGCCATCATGGCCGGCAAATCGAGCTCCACGCCCGCAAGCCGCACGCCGTGCGCGCCGAGCCCCGCCTTCGCCTCGTGGTATTTCTCGGACGACTGAAGCAGCGCCTTCGATGGAATGCAGCCGACATTGAGGCAGGTGCCGCCCAAGGCCGCGCGCTTCTCCACGCACGCCACGCTCATGCCGAGCTGCGCCGCGCGAATCGCGGCGACGTAGCCGCCCGGCCCCGCGCCGATCACCACCAAATCGAATTCGTCGGCCATTTCGCGTCCCACTCCCTCACATCTCGAGCATGATGCGCTCGGGCGCCTCGAGGCAGTCCTTGACGCGCACCAGGAACGACACCGCCTCGCGGCCGTCGATGATGCGGTGATCGTAGGACAGCGCCAGATACATCATCGGCCGGATCTCGATCTTGTCGCCGATCGCGACCGGGCGCGGTTGGATTTTGTGCATGCCGAGAATGGCCGATTGCGGTGGGTTCAGGATGGGGGTGGACAAAAGCGAGCCGTACACCCCGCCGTTCGAGATGGTGAAGGTGCCGCCCGACAGCTCGTCGATGGTCAGCTTGCCGTCGCGCGCGCGCTTGCCGAAATCGGTTATGGTTTTTTCGATATCGGCAAAGCCCATTTCGTCCGCGTCGCGCAGCACGGGCACGACCAGGCCCTGGGGCGTACCGACCGCGACGCCGATATCGTAGTGATTTTTGTAAACGATATCCTCGCCGTCGATTTCCGCGTTGACGGCGGGAAATTCCTTGAGCGCGACGATGCACGCCTTGACGAAATACGACAGGAAGCCGAGGCGCACGCCGTGCTTCTTCTCGAAGGAATCGCGGTAGATCGCGCGCGCCTCGTTCAGGCGGGTCATGTCCGCCTCGTTGAAGGTCGTGAGCATGGCCGCGTTGTTCTGCGCCTGCTTGAGGCGCTCGGCGATGCGCTTGCGCAGGCGAGTCATGCGCACCCGTTCCTCGCGCGGCCCCGTCGGGCGCGAGACCGCCGGCGCGGACGCGGGGGAAGCGGGCGCGGGGGAGATGGGCGCGGCCACGGGTTTTTCGGACGCGGCAAGAACATCGCCCTTGGTCAATCGCCCGTCCTTGCCGGTGCCCGCGATCTTCGCCGGATCGAGGGCGTTTTCCTCGACGAGGCGGCGCACCGAGGGTGCGAGGGGCAAGGCGCCGTTCGCGGCCGGGGCGGCGAGGCGCGCGGGCACCGCCGCCGTCTTCGGAGCCGGCGGTACGGCCTTCGCGCCGACGGCGCCGATCACGCCGAGTGCGGCGCCGATCAGGACATTCTCGCCCTCGGCCGCGCGGATTTCGACCAGCGTTCCCGCCTCGCGCGCCGGAACCTCGATCGTCACCTTGTCGGTTTCGAGTTCGACCACCGGCTCGTCGAGCGCAACCGCATCGCCGATTTTCTTGAACCAGCGGGCGACGGTTGCCTCGGTCACCGACTCGCCGAGCACGGGCACCGTGATATCCATGATTTTCCTCCGACTGCCCGCCGCATCCGTCCCGTGATCGGGAACAGCGGGACGCGATTCAAATCGTAAGCGCTTGGGCGACGAGCGCCGCCTGTTCCGCCGCATGGCGCTTGGCGCTGCCCGTCGCGGGCGAGGCCGCCTCGGCCCGGCCGACATAGCGTGCGCGGACGCCCGTGCGGCCCATCTGGGCGAGGGTGTCCTCGATGCGCGGCTCGACGAAGGTCCATCCGCCCATGTTCCTAGGCTCTTCCTGGCACCAGACGATCTCGGCGTTCGGCCAGCGCGCGAGTTCGCCCGCGATCGATTGATGGGGGAAGGGATAGAGCTGTTCGACGCGCAGCACGTAAACGCGCTTGTCCTCGCGCTTGGCGCGCGCCTCGATGAGATCGTAATAGACCTTGCCCGAGCACAGCACGACGCGCTTGATTTCGGCGTCGGGGGCGGGATCGCCGCGATCCCACAGCACCCGGTGGAACGCGCTGCCCTCGGCCATGGCCTCGAGCTTCGAGGTCGCGCTCTTGTGACGGAGCAGGGATTTTGGCGTCATGATGACGAGGGGCTTGCGGAAATTGCGCCGCACCTGGCGGCGCAGGGCATGGAAGTAATTGGCCGGGGTGGTCAGATTGACGACCTGAAGATTGTCCTCGGCGGAGAGCTGCAAATAGCGCTCGAGCTTGGCGGAGGAATGTTCGGGCCCCTGACCCTCGTAGCCGTGGGGGAGGAGCATGACCAGGCCCGACATGCGCAGCCATTTTGCTTCGCCGCCGGCGATGAACTGGTCGATGATGACCTGCGCCCCGTTGGCGAAATCGCCGAACTGCGCTTCCCAGATCACCAGCGTGCGCGGATCGGCGAGCGAATAGCCATATTCGAAGCCGAGCACGGACGCCTCGGCGAGCGGGCTGTCGCAGATCTCGACCGGCGCCTGATCCGGCGCCAAATGGGCGAGCGGGAGATAGCGTTCCTCGGTCTGCTGGTCCACGGCCACGGCGTGGCGCTGGGAGAACGTGCCGCGACCGCAATCCTGACCCGAGAAGCGCACGGGCGAGCCCTCGACGGCGAGCGCTCCGAGGGCGAGGGATTCGGCGGTCGCCCAATCGATCGCCTCGCCGGTCTCGACGGTCTTCAGGCGCTGCTGATAGATGCGCACGAGCTTGCGGTTGGCCTCGAAGCCCTCGGGCAAGGCGCAGAGCTTGCGGGCGAGGACGCGCAATGTCTCGATGGGCACGGCCGTGTCGCCGCGCCGCGCCTCGCCGCGCGCGACATCGAAACCCGCCCAGGAACCCTCGAGCCAATCGGCCTTGTTCGGCTTGTAGGTCTTTGCCGCCTCGTGGGCGCGTTCGAGTGCGCCGCGGCAAGACGCCAGCACCGCTTCGATTTCCGCCTCGCCGAAGCCGTCCTCGCGCATCAGGCGCGCCGCGTAGATTTGCCGCGTCGTCGGATGGGAAGCGATCTTTCGGTACATGAGCGGCTGGGTGAAGCTCGGCTCGTCGGCCTCGTTGTGGCCGTGGCGGCGATAGCAGAACAGATCGATGACCACGTCCTTGTGGAAGCGCTGGCGAAAATCGACCGCCATGCGCGCGACGTGCACGACCGCCTCGGGATCGTCGCCGTTGACGTGCAGGATCGGCGCCTGGATGAGCTTGGCGACGTCCGAGCAATAGGGCGAGGAACGGCCATGGGACGGCGAGGTCGTGAAGCCGATCTGGTTGTTGACGATCAAATGGATCGTGCCGCCCGAGCGATAGCCCTTGAGGTCGTAATAGCCGAGCGTCTCGGCGACCAGGCCCTGGCCCGCGAACGCCGCATCGCCGTGCAGAAGAATACCGAGCACGCGCTCGCGCGCGAGATCGCCCCTCTGCTGCTGCTTGGCGCGCACCTTGCCGAGCACCACCGGATCGACCGCCTCGAGATGGGAGGGATTGGCGGTGAGCGAGAGATGCATCTTGCGGCCGTCGAACTCGCGGTCGGAGGACGTGCCGAGGTGATATTTCACGTCGCCCGAACCCTGAACGTCGTCGGGATTGGCGCTCTGGCCCTCGAATTCGGAGAAGATCGCCTGGAACGGCTTGGCCATGACATTGGCAAGCACGTTGAGCCGGCCGCGATGGGGCATGCCGAGCACGGTTTCCTCGACGCCGAGTTCCGAAGCGCGGCGCAGGATCGCCTCGAGCGCGGCAATCGTCGCCTCGCCGCCTTCCAGGCCGAAGCGCTTGGTGCCGGTGTATTTCTTGTCGAGAAAGTGCTCGAAA
>CAMAPP010000100.1 GCA_945860095.1 Rhizobium sp. Q54
AAACGGCACGCGCGCGGGCAAGCACGGCGTCGCGCGTCGCGCGCGCCGAGGATGAACGCACGTCTTGCTGCAGGCGCTTCATGTCCTCGGGCCCGATCTTGGCGGTGCCGCCCAGAAGCTCGGCCATGCGCTCCATCCGGTCACCCGGCGCGAAAAAATAGCCGATGGGCACGGCGAAGGCGGCCGGGCGGTTATTCGCCGAGGCGAGAAAGCCCGCATCGGGATTGAGCGTCGCGGGCAATTCGCTCGGTCCCAGCATGCGCCGCCAATCGGCCGCGCGTTCGGCGGGGTTCTGCACGATATCGGCTGGCGGGGTCGCGGGCCGGCGCGGCAGCCGGGTCGCGGTCGCCTGGCCGATATTGCCGCCGATATCGGCATAGACAAAGTTTTGCGCGGGCACGCCGAATGGCGCGAGGGCGGCGCGGAATTCGGGCCAGTTCGCCGCGCGGTTGACGCCCATCATGGCGGTGAGCTCGTCGGTCGCAAGATATCCGACCCAGGACAACGCGAACGGCGAGCGCGAGGACTTCGGCACCATGGGCGTGTCCGAAATCACGGGGCCCAGCGAGGTCACGCGATTCTCCGCCTCGATATCGAACCAAAAGCGGCGCCCGATAGCGTGGGTTTCGATCTTGATTTCGTCGGCGGCGATGCCCGAGGCGTCGAACAGGTCGCTGTTCGCCGCGCGCAGATTGGTGCCGCCCCAAGCGATGTCGCGGTTGCGGCCGAAGGCGAATACCGGGAGCCCCGGCGCCATCGCGCCGACCGCGTGAAAGGACGGCGAGCGCAAGCCCGCGAGCAGCCACAAATTGGGCACCATGAGGCCGAGATGGGGATCGTTGGCGATGAGCGCGCCGCCCGTCGCACTGCGCGCGCCGGAGACGGCGGCGCTGTTGCTGCCGCTGCGCGCGAAATTCTCGAGGATGCCGGCAAGGCGCGTGGCATGTTCGACCGCTTCGCGCTTTTCGGCGGCAAGCGAGAGGCGAGGGTCGTCCGATTCCGAATCGTCCCGGGCCAGGCGAAACTCGGGTGGCAGCGCAAAGCTCGGCGGCGACAAGCCGCCAAGCTCGAGCGCTTGGCGCCAGATGCGCGGCCAATCGGGATCGTCGCGAAAGGGCAGCAAGGCCATCCAGGTCAGCCACGTCACGTCCGTGCCGGCGAGACGCCCCAGCGTCACCACGTCCTCCGCCGTCCAAGGCTCGCGCGCGAGCGCGAAGACGCGGTACTCGTGGGGCGCCTCGCGCATGCGCGATTGATAGTGGTTGATGCCGGCGACGAACCGGCTCACCCAACGCCGGGTTTCGGTCGGCCAGGCGGCGACGATGGCGGGAGCCGCCCGGCCGAAACCGAGCGCGCGCAGCGACCGGTCGATATCGGTGAAGAACGGCCCGGCCATTTCGCCGATGCGGCCTTTCGCCACGCGACGCGCGACTTCCATCTGGCCCAGGCGAAGATGGGCGTGGACGAGGCCCAGAACGAAGGCGCCGTCCGCGTCGCTTTGCGCCTCGATATAGGGGATCTGATGGTCGTTCCAACGCACGATGACGGGCGCATCGAGCGGCAGCCCGACCGTTGGAAAGGCGTCGAGACGGTCGTCGAGCGAACTCGGCGCGGGTAGGGGCGCGTAAAGCGAACAGCCCCCAAGCGAACACGCGATCGCAAGCGCAGCTAGAAATTTCCGCCGCCCGCGCCGCGCGCGGCCATGTGCCCGGTTTTGCGCCATCTCAGCGGACGAGGCGGCGCACCCAGGGCGGTAGGGCGAAGGCCGCGCGGTGCACGTCGGGCGTGTAGTAATCGGTCGCGAAGCCCGCCGCCGAAAACCGCGCATCGAGCGTGGCCAGATCCACCGCCTTCGCCAAATCGGTGCCCTGGCTACCCCAGGTCAGCGCCATATAGCCGCCGATATAGGTCGGCACCACCGAGAGGAAGATGCCGTGATGGGGAAAGACCTGGCGATGCTGGGCGTAGGTTTCGGTCAACTCGTCGGGTTGGTAGTGCGGCACGCCGTTCTGGAACACGGCCACGCCCGTCGGCGACATGGCGCGCTTGATGAGCTCGTAATACCGCGTGGCGAACAGGACCTTAGCCGGGCCGACGGGGTCGGGGCGGTCGGTAATCACGACGTCGTAGCCTCCAGCCGGCGCGCGTTTCAAGAACTCGAACGCATCCTCGACGTGGATCGAGAGACGCGAATCGGCGAAGGCGGCCGCGTTGACGTGCTTGAAATGCACCTTGCAGGTTTCGACCACCCGGCCGTCGATTTCGACCATGTCGACGCTTTCGACGCCCTTGTGCTTCAAGACCTCTTCGGCGATCGCCGCGTCGCCGCCGCCGGCAATCAGCACGCGCTTGGCCTCCCCGAGCGCAAAAATCGGCACATGGGCCAGCATTTCCGAATAGGCACATTCGTCGCGGTCGGTGAGCTGGACGATGTCGTCGAGCACCAGAACCCGTCCGTTCAGCGTCGAATCGAAGATGCGCACCCGTTGAAACGGCGATTGTTCGTCGACCAGAAATTCGCCGACCACACCGAAGGTTTGCGCGTAACCCTTGTAAAGCGCCTCGACGAATATGCCAGCCATGTGTCCCTCGTTCGTATCGTTCGATCTTACCGCCGCCGCTTACGGCGATCGGTGGCGGAGCGGTGTTCTGCAGGGCTGATGGGGCATCCGCCCGCACGGCACTCGCGTTATTGCCGATCCGGCGGCGCATTGCATGCGAAATTCTTATGACAGTGGCGTTAAACCGTCCACTCGGTCGGGCGGGCCGCGTGTCCCAGGGGCGCAATCGGGGGCGATCGTGATCCATTAACGCAATTGCGCCGATCGGCGGATTGGGTCGGAAAGGCTTCAAAGTTCCGCTTGTTAATCATGATCTTGGCGTCGAACGGCCAGGGGCCGCCACGATGACTCGCAGCGCCCTAGCGTGAAGGCGCGTGGAGCTCATTGGCCACCTTGGTTATCGGCGACCATGGTCGGTGCCATCGATATACACCGGGATATTCACGAGATATCTGGGGGATATTCAGGAGATATCTGGCTTGGGGGTGTCGGGGTCGCGTTTGCAATGCTTGGCAGGCGCGGCTAGCCTCCCAGTGGGCATAGAGACCATGGGGCCGAGACGGGTCGGGTGCGCGGTTTTTGCTGCGTGCCAATTCCGGCCCCGAGCAGGGAAGATATAAACTAGGGCGCTGCCCAAATGCGGCGCGCGCGTCCAGCGGTCCCGGCCTAATGGATGGCTGGTTGACGGGGAGCATTGGTGAAGCGATCCGAGCACAAGATTCGCAGACAGTTTAGCGCCGCGCGCGCCCTTGGCCGATTGGCGCCTCCGCCGCGGCAGATCCTGATCCGGGAGCGCGGTCAGGTGCGCTATGTCAGCCTCTCCTCGCGCCGCCAACTGGTTGCGGCCGCAGCCGGATTCTTCGTGCTTGCGGGCCTGATAGTCGGAGTGGCCGGGCTGCTCGTTTACGATCGCCGGCTGAGCGAAGTCCATACCGCGCTCAATGAATCGCAGGCCTCGCACCGTTTCCTGCTCAGCTCGATCGACGGTTACAAGGAAACCTTCGCCTCCGTTACGCGCGGCGTCGACGACGACATCGCGGGTCTGGCGAATCTGATCGAGCACAGCCGTTTGCTTCAGGATGAACTCGAAATGGTCAAGCGCCGGCTCTCGGGATCGGGCCCCGAAAGCGAACGCCTGGCGAGCTTGCAGCGTGCGGTATCCAACGACCTGCAGGAGATGGAAGGCGCGCTCAAGACCATCGAGGGGCGGGGCCACCGGTTCAAGCCGAGCGTGTCCGCGCTGCAAGTCGATGGCGCGCCCCAGCCGCCGCCGGTGGACGGCGCGCGGGCGGGCGCCCGGCTCGCCGATATCGAGACTCGCCTTGCCGCCATGCAGGCGAAGGAGCGCGACATCCTTCAGCGCCTGGCCGATACCACCGTCGTGCAGATGGAGCAGGCCGAGCGCACGATTCGCATCGCGGGGTTGGATGTCGAGAAATTGCTTTCGGACCTCATGGGCGAGGGCGCGGGTCGAGGCGGTCCGTACATCGCTCTTGGCGGCGATGCGGCGCGCGGTCTCGTCGAGACCCGCAAGCGCCGGACGGACGAGCAATTGGCACGATGGGAAGGCTTGCAGCAGGTCGTGAAGTTCGTGCCCTTGGCGGCGCCCATGCGCGATTATTACCTCGTCAGCGGCTTCGGGCCGCGTAGCGATCCGTTCATCGGCAAGCCGGCCATGCATTACGGCGCCGATCTTTCGGGGCCCGTGGGCTCGCCCGTTCTCGCGACCGCTGCGGGGCGCGTGGCGTTCGTCGGCTGGAAGGACCGCTACGGCAAGACGGTCGAAATCGATCACGGCATCGGCGTGCGCACGCGCTACGGGCACTTGAAGCGCACGCTCGTGCGCACCGGACAAAGCATGAGGGCGGGCGACGAATTGGGCGAGATGGGCAGCACCGGCCGCTCGACGGGCGCTCATCTGCATTACGAGATTCACGTGAGAGGCGAACCGCGCGATCCGATGCGCTTCGTCAAGGCGGGGCAGAATGTTCGCAAGAGGTGAAAAAAACGGCGTGCGGTCCGGATCGGGCGGGCAGATGCCCTCGATCATCGCCGCGGACGTGCGGATCGTCGGGCAATTTTCGAGCCAGGGCGACGTGCAAATCGACGGTACCGTCGAGGGCGATGTCCGCGCCCAAACCGCGACCATCGGCCCCACGGGGGCGATCATCGGCGAGGTGGTGGCGGATTCGATCAGCATCAGCGGTGCCGTGACCGGCCGGATGCGGGCGAAAAACGTGTCGCTCGCCCGGACCGCGCGCGTGAAGGGCGATATCGCGCACGAAAGCCTGTCGATCGAGGCGGGTGCGCGATTCGAGGGCCAGGTGGAGCGGCTGGACGGGGCGGCAAAGCCTGCCGAGGGCGCGCGCATCAACGCCAACGCCGTCGTTTCATCGCCGCCGAAAGTGGCCGCCGTAAAAATCGCCTAGCGCGGGGCCGGTTGAGTCGCTCTCTGCTATAAGCCCCATCATAAAGCGTTGGGCGTGAATCGCCTCCGCGTTACGAAACGCGGCCCTCCGGCCCTTGCCTAAATTTGGACGGTCTCGCCTCACGGCGGTAGTGGTCCTCAAGATATTGTGGGGCGGTCTGGCGTCCTCCCCGATTCGCGCCAGCAGTATATTCCGCTATGTACGGCGAAACTGCATGAGGGTCGCGATTTTTAAACTGACCCACTGCCTCCGGCCGAAATCGTCATGATCAGGGCATGATTTAGGGCTCGAGACCTGCGAGCAAGGCGTCGATCGCGGCGCGCGCGGGTGGCTCCGATAGGCTCGGCGCGTGCCCGACGCCCGGCACGACGATCGCCGCGAGATCGCGATTGGTGGCCGCCATGCGCGCAAACGTCGCGGCGGAAAGCACGTCGGAGCGCGCGCCGCGCACGGCTACCGTCGGAATCTTCGCCAGCCCGCGGAAGATGGTCCATAGATCGGGTATTGCCGCCGTGCCCGAAACGAGCGGGCGGGCCAGATTCACGTCCCAATCGAAGTGCAGCCTGCCGTCCTCGCCCTCGCGAAACGTGGACCGGGCCATGTCGAGCCAGGCTTCGTCGCCGCTCAAGGGCAGATCGGGGAACATGGCGCGCAACTCCTCGGCGGCTTCCAGCCAGTTCCGCTGCACCCGGTCGCATCCGATATAGGCGAAGATGCGCGCGAGGCCCGAGGGATCGAGATCGGGTCCGCAATCGTTCATCACGACGCCAGCAACCGACGCGGGCGACACGATCGCCATGGCCGCCGAAAGCAAGCCGCCCATCGAGGTGCCGATGAAGACCGCGCGCGGCACTTGGGCGAGCGTCGTCAGGTGGCGGAGGTCGTCGAGATAGGCGCGGGGCTGGTAATTGCGCCAATCGGCATCGTACTGCGACCGCCCGCGGCCGCGATAATCCGGGCACAGCACGCGCCGATCGCGCCCAAGGCGCGAGGCCAGGGCGTGAAAATCCTTGGAATTGCGCGTCAATCCCGCGAGGCAAACGACCGGCATGCGGCGCGAGGCGCGCTCGCCGTATTCGCGGCAATAGAGCGCGAGGCCGTCTTGCGCCGAAAATCGCAATTCGCGGTATTCGGTCATGCGCCGGCGATGTCGAGAAGGGCGGGGAGTTCGGTCAGGTCGCGGATTTCCGCCGCGAGCGTGCCGGGCAGCATTTCGCGTGTCTGGCCCGCGCGGTTCACCCATACCGCGCGAAATCCGAAAACGGCCGCGCCGTGGGCGTCCCAGCCATTGGACGACAAAAAACATATTTCGGCCGGGCGTGCGCCCATGCGTGCCTCGGCGAGCGCATACACGGAGGGATGGGGCTTGAAGACGCCCGCGTCCTCGACCGATAGGACATGATCGAGCACGGGTGCGAGTCCGGCATTGGCGACCGCGTCGGCGAGCATGGCGGGCGCGCCGTTCGAAAGAATGGCGCGCTTCAGGCCGGCTTCCTTGAGCGCCTTCAGCACGCCCGTCACCTCGGGATAGGCGTCGAGGCGTCGGTAACATTCCATGAGACGGGCATGGAGGGTGCCGTCCGCGAGGCCGAGTTCGGCCAGCGTGACCGTTAGCGCTTCGCTGGTGACGATCCAGAAATCCTCGTGCCGGCCCATCAGGCTGCGCAGCCAAGTGTATTGCAGTTGCCGGACGCGCCACCGCGCCGAGAGCTCGGCGTCCTTGCCGCCGAGCACATCGCGGCAGCGCGCGGCGGCGGCGGTGAAGTCGAACAACGTGCCGTAAGCGTCGAAAACGCAGGCGCGTATCCCTGCCAGGCGCGGCGTCAGCAAGACGTGCCGCCGAGGGGGCACTGGGCTTGGGGCGGTGGATTGCCGCGCCCGCGCCGCAAATCGTATTCAATAAGCGCCAGGCGTTGGCTGTCGCCCAGGCGCCAGCGATAGGCCTGAACGCCCTCGATCACGCGCTGGACGTAATCGCGCGTTTCGTTGAACGGGATCAGCTCCACCCAGTCGATGGCGTCGATTTCACCGGTGCGCGGATCGCCGTTCGCCCTCAGCCACTGGCGCACGCGACTGGGGCCTGCATTGTAGGCTGCGGCGGCGAGAATATAGGAGCCGCCAAAATCGCCGAGCTGCTGATCGAGATAGTGTCTGCCCAGGGTAAGGTTGAAATACGGATCGTCGGTCAATTTTTTTGGGCTGAACTTCAGATTCAACCGCTGCGCGACGTTCTTGGCCGTCGCCGGCATGAGTTGCAGCAAGCCGCGCGCGCCCGCATGGCTCACAGCCATCTGGTTGAAGGCGCTTTCCTGCCGGATCATGGCGAGCACGAGCGCCATTTCCGGCCCCGGTCCGCCCGGCACCGCGATCACGGGATAGCCGAGCGACAGGAAGGTGGCGTCGTCGCGCTTGGCACGGCGCGCGAGCTTGACCGCCGCGTCGGGACGGGCGACCTCGTGGGCCAGCGCGATGACGAGCGCCTGTTCGACCGCCGTGCCCGCGGTCTCGTCGAGCCGGTCGAGGAAGGCATCGACCAGATCCTTGCGGCCGAGTTCCGCCGCGACGCGCACGACGCGCACCAATTCGCTCTTCTCGAAGGCCGCTTCGTCCTGGATGCCGGGCACGGGGTCAACGAGCCGGACCTTGATTTCGCCGGCGCGCACCGTCGCCAGCTGGCCGTAATAGAACAGCGGGTGGCGCGCGGCATCCTGATAGGCCAGGCGCGCGGCCTCGATATTGCCGTCGGCCTCGACGGCACGCCCCAGCCAGTAATGGGCGCGGGCGCGGCTGACCTTGGTTTGCACGCGTTGGCCCATGGTTTCGAAATGGCGGCGCGCGAGGGCTGGCTCGTTCAGGAAACGCAAGGCAATCCAGCCGGCGAGCCATTCGCCCTCGGCAAAGGCCGCGCCGTTCGCGGCGGAATGCATGGCGGCAATCTTGTAGGCGTCCGAAATCAGGCCCGCGGCCAGAGCGCGGCGTGCCTGAATCGCGCGCTCGCTCCACCAAAGATCGGGACGGACCAGATCCGCGGGCGATTGCAGCAGCAGCGCGCGAGCGGACTCGTCTTGGCCGGCTTGGCGCAGCGCGCGCACCTGCTCGTAAAGCAGCCCTGGATCGCCGCGCAAGGCCTCGGGCACCAGCGCCAAGAAGCGTTCGGCGCCCCGGTCCTGGCGGCGCAGGCGCAAGCGCGCCTCGGCGAGCGCCCTTGCGGGACCGTCGACGCGGTCCATCTGTACGCGCGCGGCGTCGTCCTGACCGTCCCAAATCAGGCGATCGAGGCGCGCCCAATGGTCCTCGGGCCGGAGCCGCGGGCCATGGGCCTTGAGCAGTTCTGCATCCTTGTTGCCCGGAAAGGCGAAATTCACCCAGGCTTGGCGGATGGTCGCGTCGGCGCGCTGTTCCTGCCCGGCACGCAGCAGGGCTTCGGCGTGGTATTGTGCGCCTTCGGGCGTGCGCGGTGGACTATCGGCGAACCAGGCGAGCACCGCGTCGTCCGAAACGCCGGGGCCGATGGTTTCCTCGGCGCGCTGGCGCAGGGTCTTGGGGCTCGGCCAATTCGGATTGGCGGCGATGAAGCGCGTGATTTCCTCGAACAACGCGCCCGAACTCGGGCTCTTGTATTCGTGCCAGCGGATGAGCTTGTCGGCGAGGGGATGGCGCGCTTGGGCGGCGCGGGCGCGCGCCGCACTCCAATCGCCCTTGTCGGCGGCGGCAAGGGCTGCCTTGTAGGCGGCCGATTGATCGGCGCTGAGCACGGCGGCGCGGGCCTGTGCCACGGTAAGGCAGGCCAGCGCCAAGATCGCGAGCCCCCTCGCCACGGTCCAACCCATCGACACGCCCCTCCGATCGCCAAAGCGCGCGCAGATTGTAGTCGCACGCGCGCGATTGGGCCAGACGCACGGCGGGGCCGCGGGGTGGTTGCAATTTCGGACCCATGCGATGTGCGCCGAGATTAAAGCGCGATGTCGGCCCGGCTTGCCGCTCGGCGGGACTGGGACTATCGTTGCGGGGCGCCGGATTTTCTGGCGGTTCAGCCGCACGAGGATGCCATGTTCAAGGGTTGCTACACCGCGCTCATCACCCCCATGAAGGGCGGGAAGGTCGATGACAAGGCGTTCCAGCGCTTCGTGCAGTGGCAAATCGAACAGGGCATTCACGGCGTCGTGCCGTGCGGCACCACGGGGGAATCGCCAACCCTCAGCCATCCCGAGCACGACCGCGTCATCGAACTGTGCATCGAGGTCGCGGCGGGCAAGGTTCCGGTCATCGCGGGCACGGGTTCGAATTCGACCGACGAGGCGATCCGGCTGACGCTTCACGCCCAGAAGGCGGGCGCCACCGCCTCGCTCCAGGTCATGCCCTACTACAACAAGCCGACCCAGGAAGGCCTGTACCAGCACTTCAAGGCGATTCACGACGCGACCGAGATTCCCCTGCTGATCTACAACATCCCCGGCCGGTCGGCCGTGGACATGGGACTGGAGACGATGGTGCGGCTTGCGAAATTGCCGCGCATCGTCGGCGTGAAGGATGCGACCAACGATCTGACGCGCCCGGTCACGACGCGCCTGGCCTGCGGCCCCGAGTTCTGCTTGCTGTCGGGCGAGGATCCGACCATCGGCGGCTTCCTCGGCCAAGGCGGCCACGGCATCATCTCGGTTTGCACCAATATCGCGCCAAAGCTGAACGTCCAGATGTTCGAGGCGTGGTGGCGGGGCGACATGGCCGCGTTCGACCAGATTCGCGACCGGCTGATGCCGGTGTCGCTCGCGCTGTTCGCCGAGACCAGCCCAGGGCCGGTCAAGTACGCGGCGAGTCTCTTGGGCCTGTGCGCGGGCGAGGTGCGCCTGCCGCTCGTCGAGCCGGGCGAAGCGACCAAGACGCGCATGCGCGAGGCGCTCGCGGGCGCGGGCCTACTCGGCGCGCAAGGCCAGCGCGCAGCGGAGTGAGCGAGCCGCGCGCCGCCGCCCAAAACCGCAAGGCCCGCCACGAGTACTTCATCGACGAGCGGGTCGAGGCGGGGATCGTGCTCGCCGGCACCGAGGTCAAGGCGCTGCGCGAGGGGCGCGGCAATATCGTCGAATCCTATGCGGGCGAGAAGGGCGGCGAACTCTTCCTGTTCAACGCCTATATACCGGGATACGGCCCCGCGGCGCGCTTCAATCACGAGCCGCGCCGGCCGCGAAAGCTGCTGCTGCACCGGCGCGAGGTGCTCCGCCTCACGGGCGCGGTCGCGCGCAAAGGGGTGACGCTCGTGCCCCTGTCGATCTATTTCAACGAACGCGGCCGCGCCAAGGTCGAATTGGCGATCGCCACGGGCAAAAAACAGCACGACAAGCGCGAGACTATCAAGGCGCGCGACTGGAACCGGCAGAAACAGCGCCTGCTGCGCGGACGCGGTCGCGAATAGTCGCGCGCGTTCAAATCCCGGCCCGGCGGCGCGCCTCGCCGACGACCGCATCGAACATCGCGGTCGTAAGCCGTCCGGTGTTCGTGTTCAGGCGCGAGCAGTGATAGCTGTCGATCATCGCGAGGCCGTTGGGCAATTCGTGAACCGCGCCGTGGGCGAAGGGCCACAGACGCTTGGGCCCTAGGCCGAAGACGGCGAGGAGTTGGGCGTGCGCGCCCGCGCCGAGCGCCAGGATGGCGCGCAAACGCGCCATCGCCGCGATCTCGGTCGCGAGAAACGGCCGGCACCGGAGAAATTCCTCCGGCAAGGGCTTGTTCGCGGGCGGCACGCAGCGCACCGCGTTGGTCACCCGGCAGCGATGCAAAGCGAGGCCGTCATCGGCGCGCTCGGCATAGGAGCCGCGCGCGAGGCCGGCGCGCCGCAGCGCGGGGTACAGGAGTTTACCCGCGTGGTCGCCCGTGAAGGGGCGGGCGGTGCGGTTGGCGCCCTTCAAGCCGGGCGCGAGGCCGACGATGAGAAGGCGGGCATCGAGCCCGCCGAAAGCGGGCACGGGCGAATTGTGCCAATCGGGCCGTGCGGCCCGGTTTTGGGCGCGAAACGCGGCGAGGCGAGGGCAGCGCGCGCATTCGGCCGCGGGCTCGGCGCCTACGTCCTGCCGATGGTTTTGCCTCGCCGTCATGGTCGCGCCAGGGGAAGGCTTTGGTCGTGCCAGGGGAAGGCTTTAACCGCGCGGCCTTGCGGCTCAGGCTTGAAGCGCGATTTCGCCGAGCTGCTGGGGCCGCGGCGGGCGTTGAATATCGACCGCCAAATCCTGAAGTTCGATGAAATTGTCGGCCTGGCGGCGCAACTCGTCGGCGATCATCGGCGGCTGCGAGCGGACGGTGCTGATCACGGTCACGCGCGCGCCCTTGCGCTGGACGGCCTCGATCAGGCGGCGAAAATCGCCGTCGCCGGAAAACAGCATGACGTGATCGAGGCGTTCGGCCATCTCCATCATGTCGATGGCGATTTCGATATCCATGTTGCCCTTGATCTTCCGTCGCCCCTGGGCGTCGGTGTATTCCTTGGCCGGTTTGGTGACGACGGAATAGCCGTTGTAATCGAGCCAGTCGACGAGCGGGCGCAGGGGGGAGTATTCCTGATCCTCGATGATGGCGGTGTAATAAAGGGCGCGCACCAGGCGGCCGCGCTTCTCGAACAATTGCAGAAGTTTCTTGTAGTCGATGTCGAAGGCCAGTGCCCGGGCGGCGGCGTACAAATTCGCGCCGTCGATGAATAGGGCCGTGCGTTCCTGGGGATAAAAGATCATGGCAATGCGCTCCTCGATATCGCCGCGCCGTCCACGGGGGGACGAGGCGCGGCCGTCCGACAATGACTCGGTGCCGTCCCACGTGCGGTTTGCCGGAAATGTCCGCATGAATCTCGGGGTGGCCGAATGGGCACAGTCTTGCCAGCTTGGCGTCACCTGGCAAGTGCAGCCATGATCCTCATCGGCCTCGGCGCCAATTTGCCCGGACCCTGGGGCAAGCCGTCGGCGGCACTCGCGTGCGCCCTCGCGCGGCTCGACGAATTGGGCGTGCGCGTGCGCGCCCGATCGCGCGATTACGAAAGCGCGCCCGTTCCGCCGTCCGATCAGCCGTGGTTTGTGAACGCCGTCGCGGCGCTGGATACGACGCTCGACCCCGCAAGCCTTCTCGCGCTCCTGCAGCGCATCGAGACCGAGGGCGGGCGGGTGCGGGGCGCGGCAAATGCCGCGCGGAGCCTCGATCTCGATCTACTCGATTATGACGGGCGAATTTCGGCCGGCCCCCCGGTCCTACCCCATCCGCGCATGCACGAGCGCGCCTTCGTTCTCGCGCCCCTGGCCGAAATCGCGCCCCAATGGCGCCACCCCGCGCTGGGCCTGGGCGCGCGGGTCTTGCTTGACGGTCTTGGGGGCGGCCTTGCGGCGAGGCCGCTTTAGGCGCGATCGGCGCCCTTGCAGCCAGCGCGGGAAGTGAATATGTTGGGCTTTCAATGGGTTCGGCGGTCGCACGAGTGGGCCCGCGACCCATCATCCCGTTGATATTCAAGACTTGATTGATATTCAAGACTCATAGGACGAGGCATCCCTCATGGCGCGCGTAACCGTCGAAGACTGCATCCTCAAGGTCACGAATCGTTTCGACCTGGTCATCTTTTCCGGCCAGCGCGCGCGCAACATCGCCGCCGGCGGAGCGCTGACGCTTGAGCGCGACAACGACAAGAACCCGGTCATCGCGCTGCGCGAAATCGCCGAGGGCACGGTCGAGCCCGCGGACCTCGAGGAATCGGTCATCAAGAGCCTGCAGAAGATCGTCGAG
>CAMAPP010000101.1 GCA_945860095.1 Rhizobium sp. Q54
CTTCCAAGGCGCGCAACGGCCCCGTCGGGAGGGATACTGGAGTTGTGACAGGTGGAGACGCCAAATCGGCCCCCTCGCGCCATGTTCGACCGTCAAACACCAATGGCCAAAACAAAGCCCGGCGAAATATCCGCCGGGCTTTGGGAGTCGACGAGGCCCGGCCGCGAGGCGCCGGGCCGGACTTCGATGCGGCCTTAGGCGGCCTTTACGGCCGTATTCATGGCTTCGGACACGCGCACCGACAAGGGCTGAATCGCCTCGTTGGCGACCTTCAAGGTGAGCTCGGACAGCTTGGAACTTTCGACCATCGCCGCTTCCAGCTGCTTCTTGGCGAAATCGGCCTGGAGTTCGACGACGTCCTTGAGGTTTTTGCAGCCGAACAGCGCCTGAACCGAATTCATGTGAGCCTCGACGAGACGCATGGTGAATTCCGACCACGCCCGGTTCATCTGCTCAATACCTTTCACAAGAGTCTGGCTCGCCGCCATGGCGGCTTCGATGTTCGCCTTACCGAAGCCACTCATGTCCTCGAGGCCTTTCATGGCGCCCTGGGTGGCGGTCTCGGAATGGTTTTTGGTCATGTTCGGTCGCTCCTTGTTCGCGGGGGGTGGCGTGGCACGGGACGGCGATTCGTCGGCCGCCAAGGAGCCGCGCACGATGCTGGGGCTGGGGCTGGGGCTGGGGCTGGGGCTAGGGCCGGAACTGCCGAGCCGGATCTTGCCGTGCTTGCCCTCCACCCCGGTTTTGAGGGGTGTGGCGGAGGTGGCCTTTTTAGGCGGCTTGATCTTTCTATCCTTCAACGGCTGCGCTCCTTAAGAACCCGCTCGACTGACGATACAGTTTATTGTGCATTGCAGTATTAAATACTGTACTATCCTTATAACACATTGTCAATTATAGGATTTATATGTTATTAATAATGCTGCGTTGCACATTCAGGAACAATCCATGACGGCTTTGGACGAATTTTCACCTGTCTCGACAGGAACGCGATCGCAAGCGGCCCTCGACGGATGAAAGAAAAAATTGGACAGAGAGTCGCCATTTATTTAGAATCTCGCTGATTCCAATGGGTTTTTTGGCGCGTGGCGGCTCGGAGCGCAGCGGACACCCGGAAATTCGTTGAAAGTCTTTATTTTTCAACAAACTACCGAGAAACTACCGAGAGTGATCGCGGCATGATCAGGCGCCATCGACCAAATCACGCCCTTTTAGCCATGTCCGTTCTTGTCCTGGCGGCCGGATTCGGCGCGCGGGCGGCCGATGCCGCCCCCCGGCCCACCAAGCCTCCGGCCGCCGCATTCGCACCCAAGCAAGCGTCCATCGTGCTCGACGCCACGCGCGGCGAGATCATCCACGCGGTGAACCCGGATCTCCGAGCCTATCCGGCGTCGCTCACCAAGATGATGACGCTGTATCTGACCTTCGATGCGCTCAAGGCAAGGAAGCTCGTGCTCGGCGCGCGCATTCCGGTTTCCGCCCATGCGGCGGCCCAGACCCCCTCCAAGCTCTATCTCGAACCCGGTGATTCGCTCCTAGTCGAGGAGGCGATCCTCGCGCTGGCGATCAAATCGGCGAACGATGCCTCGGTCGTCCTCGCCGAGGCGATCGGCGGCACGGAGGCCAATTTCGCCCGCATGATGACGCGCAAGGCGCGCGAGCTGGGCATGGAAAACACCGTGTTCCAGAACGCCTCGGGCCTGCCCAATCGCGAGCAATACACGACGGCCCGAGACCTACTCGCGTTGTCGGTGGCGCTCTACACCGATCATCCCGACCGCTACGCCTATTTCTCGCGCCAATCCTTCGAGTTTCGCGGCGCCGTCCATGGCAACCACAACAAGCTTCTGGGCCGCTACGACGGCGTGGACGGCATCAAGACCGGCTTCATCCGCGATTCGGGCTTCAATTTAGCCGCGTCCGCGGAACGCGGCGGTCGGCGGCTGTTCGCCGTCGTGCTTGGCGGCGAATCGGGTCACGCGCGCGATTCCTACATGGCATCCCTGCTCGACCGCAGCTTCGACGGCACAATGTTCGCAACCGCGCCGGGGCCCAAGACGCGTCAAGCGCGCGCCACTCTTGCGCAGGCACGCATGGCCTATGCGGGCGGCAAGTCCGTGAAACCTTCGCGCGTCAAATTGGCCGAGGCCGCGGGGTTCCACGCCGAAGCCCAAGGCGATGTCGGCAACAAACGCCCGGCTGGCGGCTCGCTGATCCTCTCGGGCATGGGCGGCTGGGCCATTCAGGTCGGCGCGTTCCAGCGCTTCGTTCAGGCGCAACTCACGGCCGCGCGCGCCGCGCGCGCGATGCCCGAACACCTCATGCAAGCATCCGTCGTCGTTCAACCGATCGAGACAAACAAGAACATGCTCTACCGCGCGCGCCTTGTGGGCCTCGGCAAGGAAGAAGCCGAGGAAGCCTGCCGCGTCCTGATCGAAAAGCATCAGTTCGAGTGCACGGCGATGGCCATGCCGCCGCAGGAACTGGCCGCCGCCTTCAGCCAGTAACCGGATTGGCTCGTTAAGCCGGGCCGCTTATCACGAAACCTACGTCCCACCCGGACGGTGCCGGCCGCGCCAGGCGAGGAACCTCGGCTCGTCGGCGGGCCCCGCGTAACCCGCCATCCATTCGACGATCCCAGGCAGCACGCACGCCTTGTGATGTGCCTGCCATTCGGCGAACGACCAGCTATCGGCCATTGCGGCCAAGCTTCGTCCGGGCATGAACACCCAGGCCAGGCGGGTGCGTCCGCGTCCATCGACGACCGGAAGCTCGACCGCGTCGTAGCCGCTGTCTTCGTAATGGAAGAGCCGCGCCGCCTCGCCCTCCCGGATACCGCAAACCATCACGCCCGCTGCGACCGACCCCGCCTCGGGCGCGAGCACGGGATAGGCCCGCCCCACGGCACGCGCAACGCGGTGGCCCGCCAGGCGTACCGCCACGATATCGGCCGGGGCCGGCTCACGGCCGAGAGTGGCGCGGCGCACATCTTCATCAAGCAGCGTGCCGTAGAAGAAAAACCGTGCCATCGGCCGGGACCGCTCTCTGCCCGATGCGCGTCAGATCGCGGGCGGCTCAAGGCCGCTTGCGCGCACCGCGGCCGACAGCGCCGACTTGAGCCGCGCCAATCCCGCCTCGTCCCGCGCCTCGCAACGCGCGACCAAGACGTCCTGGGTATTGGACGCGCGCAGCAGCCACCAGCCGTCCGAAGTGTTGACGCGCACGCCATCGACCGCAATCACCCGGGCCCCTGCGGCCGCGAGACGTGCGCGCACCTCCTCGATGACCGCGAATTTGCGCTCATCCGCGCATGGAAAGCGGAGTTCCGGGGTGTTCACCACCTCGGGCAAGGAGTCGCGCAACTCAGCAAGGCTTTGCCCCGAATTAGCGATCGCCGCCAATAGGCGAACGGCGGCATAAAGCGCGTCGTCGAAGCCGTAATAGCGGTCGGCGAAGAACAGATGGCCGCTCATCTCGCCCGCAAGCGGCGCGCCGGTCTCGGCCATCTTGGCCTTGATGAGCGAGTGGCCTGTTTTCCACATGAGCGGCACGCCGCCCAGGCGCGCGATCTCGTCGAACAGGGCTTGGCTCGCCTTCACATCGGCGATGATGGTCGAACCCGGCCGGGCCGCCAGCACTTCGCGCGCGAGCAGCATCATGATCTGATCGCCCCACAGGATGCGGCCCCCGCCATCGACCACGCCGATGCGATCGCCGTCGCCGTCGAACGCGATGCCGATATCCGCCCCCTCGCCCGCCACCGCCGCCCGCAAATCGGCCAGATTCTTCGGCTCCGTGGGATCGGGATGGTGATGGGGGAAGCGCGAATCGATATCGGCGAAAAGCAACGTATGGCGGCCCGGCAGACGCTTGGCGAGCGCCGCCATGGCGGGGCCCGCCGAACCATTGCCTGCGTCCCATACGACATGGAGGCCGCGCGCATTCCCGTAATCGCGCGCAATCCGCTCGATATAGCTGTCAAACAGGGCGACCTCGCGCACCTGGCCCTGGCCCGAGGCGAAATCCCCCGCCTCCGCCATGGCGCCGAGCGCCTTGATGTCCGGCCCGTAAAACCCAGCGGCCCGGCGCATCATCTTGAAGCCGTTGTACGCGGGCGGGTTGTGCGAACCCGTTACCATCACCCCGCCATCGAGCTTGCGATGCGCGACCGCGAAATACAGCAGCGGCGTCGGCCCGAGACCGACGCGCTCGACATCGATGCCCGCGGCGCGCAAACCCTCGACCACTTCCGCCTCGAAAGCGGGCGAGCTCTCGCGGCCGTCATATCCGACCGCCGCCACACGGCCGCCGCCGCGCGCGAGCACGGTGCCGAAGGCCCTGCCCAGGGCGCGCGCGTCCGCCGGCGAAAGCGTTTCGCCGACGATGCCGCGCACGTCGTACTCGCGCAGCACGCTTGGATGGAAACGATGACCCATGCCCCAAGACCTCGACGCGTTCTCAACCGGGATTGGGCCGGCCGACCGACCGGTAGGTGAAACCTGCCTCGGCGACCTCCACGGGGCTGTAGATATTGCGCAGATCGACGAAGATCGGCCGGCGCATGAGCGCTTTCACGCGCGCCAGATCGAGGGCGCGAAACTCGTTCCATTCGGTGACGATGACCAGCGCATCGGCACCGCTCAACGCGTCGTAGGCGTCCGAACACCATGCAACGTCCTTGAGCAGTGCCGTCGCCTCGCCCATGCCCGCCGGATCGAAGGCGCGGATCGCGGCGCCCGCATCCTGCAGCGCGGGAATGATGGTCAGGGCGGGCGCCTCGCGCATGTCGTCGGTATTGGGCTTGAAGGTCAGACCCAGGACCGCGACGGTCGCGCCCGCGACCGAGCCGCCGCAAGCCTCGATCACCTTGTCGGCCATGCGCCGCTTGCGCACGTCGTTGACCGCCACCACGGCTTCGACGATGCGCAGCGGCGCGCCCGCCTCGGCCGCCGTGCGCGCGAGCGCAAGCGTGTCCTTGGGAAAGCACGAACCGCCATAGCCGGGGCCCGCGTGCAGGAATTTCGCGCCGATGCGGCCGTCGAGCCCCATGCCGCGCGCGACATCGTGCACGTCGGCGCCGACCTTTTCGCACAGGTCGGCGATTTCGTTGATGAATGTGATCTTGGCCGCAAGAAATGCATTGGCGGCATATTTGATGAGTTCGGCCGTCTCGAACGAGGTGAACAGGATCGGCCGCTCGATGAGATAGAGCGGCCGGTACACCCGGCGCATGACTTCGCGCGCGCGCTCGGATTCAACGCCGATGACGACGCGGTCCGGGCGCATGAAATCGCCGATGGCCGAGCCCTCGCGCAGGAATTCGGGATTGGACGCGACGTCGAACTCGAGGCCCGGGCGCGCCGCGCGCACGATGCGGGCGATCTCGCGCCCCGTGCCGACGGGGACGGTCGATTTGGTGACAATGACCGCGTGGTCGGACAAAACCGCGGCGATCTCGCGCGCGGCGGCGAAGACATAAGTCATGTCGGCGTGGCCGTCGCCGCGCCGGCTCGGCGTGCCGACGGCAATAAAGATCGCCTCGGCGCCCGCAACGGCGGCCTTCAGATCGTCGGTGAAGGTCAGGCGACCTGCCTTCATGTTGCCGGCCATCAGCGCGCCGAGGCCCGGCTCGTAGATCGGGACTTCGCCGTTCTTCAGGCGAGCGAGACGAGTTTTGTCCTTTTCAACGCACGCCACGTCGTGGCCGAATTCGGAAAAACAGGTACCGGAAACCAGGCCGACATACCCGGCCCCGATCATCACGATGCGCATGGCGAATCAGCCCTTCGAGCGAGAAGCGCCGACTTTGGCATAGCGGCCCAGCACGGCGCGACAGGCAGCACCCAAGTCCTCGCGTTCGAGGGCGAAGGCGAGGTTGGCCTCGAAGAAACCCACCTTGTCGCCGCAATCGAAGCGCCGGCCCTCGAAGCGGTGGGCATGGAACGGCACCCGGCCGATCATGCGCGCGAGCGCATCTGTCAGTTGCACCTCGCCGCCGGCGCCCCGATCCAGCCGGCCAAGCTCGTCGAATATGCCGGGGTCGAGCACGTAGCGGCCGATGACGCAGAGATTGGACGGCGCCGCCTCGGGCGTGGGCTTCTCGACGATGCCCTTGATCTCGACGCGCTGGCCGCTTTCGGCGCCGATGTCGAGCACGCCGTAGCGCGAGACCTGCTCGCGCGGCACTTCCATGGCCGCCACCAGATTGCCGCCCGTATAGGCGTCGAGCATCTGCTTCAAGCACGGCGTTTGGGCGAGGATTAGATCGTCGGCCAGAAGCACCGCGATCGGCTCGTCGTCCACCAGATTGCGCGCACACCACACGGCATGGCCAAGTCCGAGCGGCTCCTGCTGGCGGATATAGGCGACCTGTCCGGGGCGCAGCAGCATGGCCTTGATTGCCGCGAGATCGGCCGTGCGCCCGCGCTCGGACAGCACGCGGTCGAGCTCGTAGCTGAAATCGAAATGATCCTCGATCGCCGATTTGCCCCGGCCGGTGACGAAGATGAATTCCTCGATGCCGGCCGCGCGCGCCTCCTCGACCGCGTATTGGATGAGCGGCTTGTCCACGACCGGCAGCATTTCCTTGGGCATGGCCTTGGTGGCCGGAAGGAAGCGCGTGCCCAGACCGCCGACCGGGAAAATCGCCTTGCGAACGCGTCGAGTCATCGGGGATCCGTCCTGGGGTGGGGCCTTCTTCTGCCACGGCGCGGGCGGGCCGCGCAATCGGAGCCGCGGGACAAGCCCTAGCCGCCCAACAGGACGTCCTTGGCCCGGTTGATCTTGGCCGCGAGATAGTCCGAGCCGCCGCGATCGGGATGCATGCGAGCCATGAGCTTGCGGTGCGCCTCCCGAATCTCGGGCTCGGAAGCGCCAGGCTCCAGGCCGAGCACGCGGTACGCCTCCTCGCGTCCCATATCGCCGCCCGCGCCCGTGGGCGCGCCCTCGCGCCAGCCAAAATGCTCGCGGTCGAGATAGGCCTCGATCAGGCGCACCGATTCGCCGTCGTCCGCCGCCTCGGCCAGCAAGGCACGGAGCTCGTCGAGGGCAAGGTCGGCAAGAAGGCGGCCGGCGAGGCTGCCCGCGCGCACCTCGCCATCAAGCGCGCCCGTATCGTGATCGAGGGTGAGCCGCAGAAACCGTGTTTCAACCTCGGACGTTTTGCCTGGGATGGGCCCCTGGCGTGTCCGCGCGGCGCGTCTGGCGGCACGCAGGCGATTGAGCCAAGGCAAGCCGACGAAAAACAGAAGTGGAACAAGGCCCCAACGGCCGCTCAGCACCACGAAGGCAAGCAGCAAGACCGCCGCGGCGACGGCGAAAACACGCAACGCCCGGGCGACGCGCGCCGGATCGGCGCCAGCGAACCACCGCACCAACAACGCCAAGCCGAGCGCCAAGGCCAAGCCCAGCAGGAGGATTTGCATGACCCGATCAGGATCGCCGATGGCTCAGGCGGCGCGCAAGCCCGCCGGTCTTGCGCCCGTAATCCTCGAGCGCCGCACGCCCCCCCGCCGCATAGACCGCGACGGCCGAAAGCAATTCCCGCAATTGCCCCGCGCTCGCCGCATCGAACGCGCAATATGCCCCACCCGAAAGCCGCGCGATCTCGCGAAAGGCGCGTTCGGCCGCCTGATCCGCGCCCTCGTGAAACATGAACGCCGGCAGGCCCAGCAGCCCCATTTCGCCCGCGATCCGGCATACCGTGTCGAGCTCCTCCTCGAAGCTGTCGCCGACGAAGACGAAGGCATCGACCCGTCCGGCCTTGCTCTCGTCCACCGCGTGGCGCAGTGCGCGGCCGATCTGGGTCTGGCCGCCTCGGCAATCGACCCCCGCCATGCGGCGCACCAGCTCCGCCGAGCTCGCCAGCCACCGGGTCGCCTCGAATTCAAAAAACCCCCGGTAATAGCAAAGCTGAACCTCGAGCCCGCCCAAATCCTGGGTGACCAGAAACATCTCGCCCTGGATTTGGCAGGCCTGGTCCCAACTCGGCTTGCGGCTCGCCGTCGCATCCATGGCGAAAAGAAGCCGCCCGGGCTTTCCCGGGGACGCGCCGCGTGCGGGCGTGGCCTTGAGTTTCGCGAGAAAGCGCTCGACCGCCGCGCCGCCTTTCGCCGGAACCTTGCCGCTCGCCATGGCGCTAGGCCGTCCGAGCATCCGGATTCGGCTCCGCCGTCAAGCCCATGGCGGCGAGAAGCTGCACGAGTTCCGCTCGCGCGGCAATGTGCGATAGGCTGAGCGCGACCCCCGTCTCGGAATCGCGCAGATCGAGCAGGGTCAGGCCCTTGAGAAAAAGCTCGCGAAAGATGACCCGCTCGCTGAAGCCGCCGACGAGGCGAAAGCCCAGCCGGCGCGACAATTTGCCCAGCGCCTCGCCCATGAGGCGCTTGTTGCGCGCATCGAGATGCGACAACCGGTTGCGCAGCACGATCCAATCGATCGCGCGCCGCTCGCGCTTGGCGCGTTGCTTCTTCTGCTCCCACACCAGAACGGCATAGTGGCTGGGGCGCACGACCTTGAGGCCTTCGCCGTCGAACTGGGCGAGCACGTCGAGATCGACGAAGCTGTCGTTCATGGGCGTCACGATGACATCGGCGTGGGAATGGGCGAGTTGCGACAAAAAGGTGTCGCTTCCCGGCGTGTCGATGACGATGAAATCGTGCTCGGCCGAAACCGCATCGAGCGCCGCCGCGAAGCGCCCGCGCTCGTCCATCTCCGCGAGTTCCAAATCGGTCGCCGCGCTGCGCGCGATCACCAAATGATCGGGCAGCGGCAAGGGTTCCTTCATCGCGGCGGCCGTGCGGCGACGATTGTCGATAAAGCGCGACAACGTGCCCTGACGCGCGTCGAGATCGAAGGTGGCGACCCTGGCGCCGCCGCGCAGAAGCGCCACCGCCAGATGCATGGCGATCGTGGATTTGCCCGAGCCGCCCTTTTCGTTGCCGACCACGACGATCCGCGCGCGCGGCCGGGCCGTCAGCGTCATTGTCGTGGTTACGCTGGAATCGCCTGAAGCAATTTCCGGAACGCTGGCGGGCGTCACGCCGGGCGCAGCCAAACGGCGGTGTCGTGGAACACCGCGCCGCCGCCGGGATAGCCCGGATCGGCGCTGGTGAGGACGTTCACCCCGATGCCTTCGACGAAGGCGGTGTTCGGCCAAATGCTCTCGATCACCACCACGCCCGGCTGCTGGCCCTCGCGCGCCTCGGCGTGCAGCGCGATCTGGCCGCGATCGTTGCCCACTCTCACGAGCGCGCCCGGCGCCACGCCCAATTGGCCGAGATCGCGCGGATGGACGAGGATCGTCGGGCGCTTCTCGCGCTTTAGCGAACCCGGCGTTTCGGTAAAGCTCGTATTGAGATAGCTGCGCGCGGGCGCAGCGACCAAGCGGAAGGGTTTGTCCGGGGTCGCTTCCTCGTTCGTGGCCATGTGATCCGGGAATTTCGGCATGTTCGCGCAATCATTGCCGACGGCCTTCCAATCGGGCGCAAAATGGAATCTCCGGTCTTTATGGCCAAAGCCGTCGAGAAAATGCGCCGTCTCGAAAGGCGGCGCCATGTCGATGCCGCCCTTTTGGTGGAAGGTTTCGGCATCGGGCAAGTTCGAGCGCGCGAGCATGTCGTCGATAAGCTGCCACGGCGTCATCTCGAAGCCGGGGTGCTTGGCGCCGAGGCGCGCCGCCAGGGCGCATATCACCTCGTGGTTCGAGCGCGATTCGCCGTGGGGCGCGATCACCTTCTTCGCCACCTGAAGATAGGTATGGCCGCTCGCGGTGTAGAAATCGTCGTGCTCCAGGAACGTGGTCGCGGGCAGCACGATATCGGCCATGGCGGCGGTATCGGTCATGAACTGCTCGTGCACGGCCACGAACAAATCCTCGCGCAGGAAACCCGCCCGGACCTTGGCCGATTCCGGGCAGACCGCAACCGGATTGGTGTTCTGGATGAATAGCGCATGGATCGGTGGCCCGCCGGCCAAATCGCGCGGGTCGCCCACCAGTGCCGGCCCGAGGCGCGACTGATCGATCACCCGCACCGAGCGATCGAGCGCGTCCAAGCCCTGGATCGTCGTGCGGTCGAGCTTGTAAAGCCCCGACTGGCCGTAGAGCGCGCCGCCGCCCTCGTATTGCCACGCCCCGGTGACCGCGGGCAAGCAAGACACGGCGTGAATCTGCGCCGAACCGTTGCGCGTGCGCGAGAAGCCGTAGCCCACGCGGATATAGCTGCGCTTGGTTTGGCCGTAGAGGCGCGCGAACGACACGATCTCCTCGACCGTCAAGCCGGTGATCGCCGCCGCCCATTCGGGCGTGCGCGAAGCCAGATGCGCCTCGAGCGCGGGCGAGGCGTCCGTCAGGCGCGCGAGATAATCGCGGTCGGCATGGCCTTCCTTGAACAGGACATGCATGACGGCGCAGGCGAGAGCGCCGTCCGTACCCGGGCGCACCGCAAGATGAATATCGGCCTGCTCGGCGCTGCCCGTCCGGTAGGGATCGATGACCACGAGCTTCGCGCCGCGTTCCTTCCGCGCGCGCGCCAGATGGGTCATGACATTGACTTGGGTCGAGACGGGGTTTCCGCCCCAGACCACGATCAGGTCCGAGCTCGCCATCTCGCGCGCGTCCACGCCGCGCTTGGCGCCGACGCCCGCGACCCAGCCATTGTCCGCGAGCGCCACGCAGATGGTGTTGAACTGGCGGCTGTAGCGCATGACGTGGCGCAGCCGTTCGATGCCGTCGCGCTGTACGTAACCCATGGTGCCGGCGTAGTAATACGGCAGCACCGCCTCGCTGCCGTGCCTGGCCGCGACCGCGGCGAGCTTGCCCGCGACGATGTCGAGCGCCTCGTCCCAGCCCATGGGCTCGAAAGACGACAGCCCGACGCCCTTCGGTCCCACGCGCCGCAAGGGCGTGCGCAAGCGGTCGGGATGATGCACGCGCTCGGCATAGCGCGCGACCTTGGCGCAGATCACGCCCGCGGTGTAGCTGTTGCGCTTGGAGCCGTGGACGCGTCCGATGCGCCCGCCGTCCAGGCGCTCGACCTCGAGCGCGCAGGTGCTCGGGCAATCGTGAGGGCAAACCGACGGTACGAGCTCGACTTCAGGGTCGCGTGGCATGGCATTCTCGGGCTGTCGCGGGAGGCCGATTCTATCGCCAACGTCCACGCCAAACAAGAAAATCGCCGCGCGCGACCGCCCCGCCGGCCCTGACGGACGAAATCCGGACCGGATGCTGCCCGCGCGGGGCGGGCCCGTCCGCTACATTCCGCCGGCGGTCGCGGCGGCGTCGATGGCCGCGAATTCAGCCGAAGCCTCGCCGAAATTGCGCCTCACCCAGCGCCGGAAATCGGGAAATGTGAGAGAACCCGAGGTCACGTAATGCGTGACCGCGGTCTTGAGTCCGACGCCGGGCGCCCCCGCATAATCGCGAAAGAGCGCGAGGCACACGGCGCCAGGAGTGCGCGGGCCCGTTGCGGTACCGGTCGCGGTCACGATCGAGGCGATCTCGTCGGCATTGAAGTTCGCGCGCCGGACATTGTAGTTCGTTCCGACCGCGAGCGTCTGGTCGAAGTGATCGACGAACAGATCGAACGCCTCGACGAAGGCCATGAGGCGCGCATCGGGATCGCCGTCGGACCAGGAAAAATCGAAGCCGTCCAATACCCCCGACGAGATCAACGTCGCCAGATAGCGCAACCGGACGGCACGCCGCTTGGCGCCGTTCATCGTGCCGAAATGCAGCGCATGCGCCAATTCGGACGAGATATGCCGGCGCAACTGTCCGTCGAGGTCGAGCGTGCCGTCCGCCAGTCGAACTTGGTTCTCCTTGATGTGAATGAGGGGATAGTCGAATTGCGGCGCGTGCGGATCGGTGAAGGACGTCGAGGACGGGCTGTCGAGCTTGATGCGGATCTGCCGCGTCAGGTTCTCGCCCACCGTGGGGAAGGGAAACTCGGCCATGAACGGGCTGAAATGACGGCAGGTGCGGTTGTAGATGTCGCGCGCGACCTCGACCATGCGGAAATTGTCGCGGTCCTTGGCCCTGCGGGGCACGATCATTTCCTCGCCCGCGTGTAGGCGCGTCATGACGCTGACCTGGGCGTTGAGCGCGCCCGAAACCGCCCCCACGACGGGATTGTTGGCATAAACCTCGACCTCGACGCCGCGCGGGTCGTCGTCGCGATCGATGCGCACGCGGCCGTTATTGTCGGTCCGGGCATAAATATTGTTGACGCTGATGCGGCTCTTGGGATAGCGCACCTGGATGCGGCGCAGCGGCGTGATTTCGTTGAGCATCAAGCGGACATTGAAGGCCATGTTATCCTCCCTGTCTGTTCCGCGGCCGTATCGCCGCGGTGCGCACTAACGAACGGCGATGATAGCCCCTGGATGAAAGGCGTGAAAGGCGAAGGCGAAGCCGATCGTATGCGCCTCGTCGCGGTAACCCTCCTTGGTGCGCCGCCTAACCGTGACATTGCCGACATCCTTCGCCGTCGAGATCATGACGGCATCGAGCGCCGATAGCTGGCCGGGCTCCCAGGCGATCTCGAG
>CAMAPP010000102.1 GCA_945860095.1 Rhizobium sp. Q54
TGCCCGCCGACAGCTTGATCGCGCCCTCGGAGTTAAGATCGGCGAGGGCGATTCCGCGCGCCTCGTCGGTCAGCGCCACGTCGTTCACGCGCGCCCCGCCCGCGCGAATGAGACGGCGCGCCTCCCCGCGCGAGGCGGCAAGAGGCGTGCGGGCAAAGAGATCGAACGCCGCGATGCCGGCCTCGAGTTCGCCGCGCGCGACGGCGACGGACGGCAGGCCGTCGCCCGCGCCGCCATCCTCGAAGGTTCGCCGTGCGGTTTCGCCCGCGTCCTCGGCCGCCGCCGCGCCGTGGACGAAGCGCGTGGTTTCCCGGGCGAGGACTTTCTTCGCCTCGTTGACCTCCGCGCCGCCGAGGCGCTCGAGACGCGCGATTTCACCGAGCGGCAAATCGGTGAACAGCCGCAGAAAGCGTCCGACATCCGCGTCCTCGGTGTTGCGCCAGTAATGCCAATACTCGTAGGGCGACAGCAGGTCGTCGTTGAGCCACACCGCGCCTTGCGCGGTCTTGCCCATCTTCGCCCCCGAACCCGTCGTCAGCAGCGGCGTCGTCAGGCCGTACAGCGCGCGGTCGTCCGCGCGCCGACCGAGCTCGACGCCCGCGACGATATTGCCCCACTGGTCCGAGCCGCCCATCTGCAATACGCAGCCGTGGCGGCGCGCGAGTTCGACGAAGTCGTAGGCCTGCAGGACCATGTAGTTGAATTCGAGGAAGGACAGGGGCTGTTCGCGATCGAGCCGCAGGCGGACGCTGTCCATCGACAACATGCGGTTGACCGAGAAATGCCGGCCGAAATCCCGGAGAAAGGGGATGTATTCCAGCCGGTCCAGCCAATCGGCGTTGTTGACCATGAGGGCGTCCGTCGGGCCGTCGCCGAAGGTCAGGAACTTGGCGAAGACGCGCTTGATGCCCGCTAGGTTTTGCGCGATGTCGGCATCGGTCAGCAGCTTGCGCGCCTCGTCCTTGCCCGAGGGGTCGCCGACCTTGGTCGTCCCGCCGCCGAGCAGCACGATCGGCTTGTGGCCGGTGCGCTGGAGGAGACGCAGAATCATGATCGAAACCAGCGAACCGACATGGAGGCTGGCCGCGGTGCAGTCGAAGCCGATATAGCCGATCACCCGCCCCGCGGCGGCTCGGCTATCGAGCGCCGCCTGATCGGTGCACTGATGGACCAAGCCGCGCGCGTGCGCCTCGCGGAGAAAATCGGATCTGGGTTCTGTCGATAAGGGCTCGGTCATGGCCGCAATCTTGCGCTACGCGATATCATTGTCGACAATCCCCTAACATAGTGCCGTTGCGCCGTCATCCGGGCCGGAGACTGGCACGGCACGATGTGGCGGCGCGGGGCGCGGCGGCGTGCAATCGGGCGGCGGGGAACGATCCAATGGCGGCGCTGTGGTCGCTCGGCCTGATGAGCGGCACTTCGATGGACGGCATCGACGCCGCCTTGGTCCTGACCGATGGCGCGAGCGTGCGCGAATGGGGGCCGTTCGCGACCACCCCCTATGCCGAGGATTTCCGCGCGCGTCTAAGCTCGGTTCTCGGCGGCAAGGGCGAAGTGGCGGCGGTCGAGCGTGAACTCACCGATTTGCATGCAGGCGCCGTGCGCGGCCTGCTCGACGGCGCGGGGCGGCGCGCGTCCTCGGTCGATGTCATCGGCTTTCACGGCCACACGATCCTTCACGCGCCGCAAGCGCGGCGTACCTGGCAAATAGGCGACGGCGCGCGCCTTGCGGCGGCAACCGGCATAGACGTGGTGTGCGATTTCCGCTCGGCGGACGTGGCGGCGGGCGGGGAGGGTGCGCCGCTGGTGCCGGTGTTCCACGCGGCGCTCGCGCGCGCGCTCGACCGGCCGATCGCCATTCTCAATGTCGGCGGCGTTGCCAATGTGACGTGGATCGGCGTGGGCGACGGCGATGGCGGCACGCCGCCGCTTCTGGCGTTCGACACCGGGCCGGGCAATGCCTTGTCGGACGACTGGGCGCGCCGCCATACCGGGCGGCCGGTCGATACCGACGGCGCGCTCGCGCGCAGCGGGCGCGCGCACGACGCCATCGTCGAGGGCTTTCTGGCCCAGCCTTATTTTTCGCGCCCGCCGCCGAAATCGCTCGACCGCGATGCGTTCGACATGGCGCCGGTCGCGGCGCTGTCGGCGGCCGACGGGGCGGCGACCCTGATCGCCTTCAGCGCGGCGGCGGCGGCGGCGGCGCAGCGATTCTTCCCCGCCCCGCCGGTGCGTTGGCTGATCGCCGGCGGCGGCCGGCACAACCCGGCGCTCATGTCGGAGTTGCGCCGCCGGCTGGACGCGCCCGTGGAGCCGGTCGAGGCGGCGGAATGGAACGGCGACGCGCTCGAGGCCCAGGCCTTCGCCGCCCTGGCCGTGCGCAGCCTTTACGGCTTGCCGATCAGCTTTCCCTCGACCACCCGCGCGCCGAGGGCCCTGACCGGCGGGCGGCTGTTCAAGGCGGCTCCGGGCTATCCGCCGCGAACGAGCTAGGACGCGACGGCGAGGCGCTTGCCCATCGCCTTGACGAGATAATCGTCGATATGCCCGGTGAGCGTCTCGATATGCTCGCTGAAGAAATGGTCGGCCTTCTTGATAATCCGGTAGTCGATGGCGATGCCGCGCTGATTGGACAGCCGGTCCACCAGCTTCTTGACCGATTCCTGCGGCACGATCTGATCCTGGTCGCCGTGCACGATGAGCCCCGAGGCCGGGCAGGGCGCGAGAAAGGCGAAATCGTAAACGTTCGCGGGCGGCGCGACGGAGATGAAGGATGTGATCTCGGGCCGGCGCATCAAGAGCTGCATGCCGATCCAAGCGCCGAAGGAAAATCCGGCGATCCAGCACGCCGAGGCATTGGGATTGATCGATTGCATCCAGTCGAGCGCGGAGGCGGCGTCCGACAACTCGCCCTCGCCGCGCGCGAACGATCCCTGTGACCGGCCCACGCCGCGGAAATTGAAGCGCAAGGTGGCAAAGCCGCGGCGCGCGAAGGATTGGTACAGCGTATAAACGATCTTGTTGTTCATCGTGCCGCCATGCTCGGGGTGGGGGTGCAGCATGAGGGCTATGGGCGCACTGGGCCCCTTGCCGGCAATATAGCGGCCTTCCAACCGTCCTTCTGGACCGTTGATGATGACCTCGGGCATGGGCGGAAAATACCTCCGATGGCGGCTGGATCGGGGTTATACCCCAAACCAAGCTCGGCTTTAAAGAAAATAGAAAACGCTTTTATTTCAATAAATTAAGCGCTTACAGGTGGATAATCGCGCGATTACTTGACCTTGGCGGTAGGACAAACTATATGCGGCTTGAGGGCTGGCCGGGGTGGTTCCGGCGGGCCCGTCACATAACGATAATATTGAACGCAAACCAATGATCTTCAAGGCCTTTTTGACTCACATCGATTCGGTGATCGCCCGCGATCCGGCGGCGCGCTCGCGCCTCGAAGTTGTCCTTTGTTATCCGGGGCTTCACGCGGTCTTGCTGCACCGGATCAGCCATTTTCTGTGGGCGGCGAAGCTCAAGCTGTTCGGGCGCTTGGTGGCGCACCTTGCGCGATGGTTCACGGGGATCGAGATTCATCCAGGCGCCAATATCGGCCGCCGGTTGTTCATCGATCACGGCATGGGCGTGGTGATCGGCGAAACCGCCGCCATCGGCGACGACGTGACCCTCTATCACGGCGTGACCCTGGGCGGCATCGCGCCCGCGATCGACGCGTCATCCCAGGTGAACATGAAGCGCCATCCAACCTTGGCCGACGGCGTCATCGTCGGCGCGGGCGCCCAGGTTCTGGGCCCGATTACGGTCGGGCGCGGCGCACGCGTGGGCGCGAACGCCGTGGTCGTGCAGGATGTGGCACCCGGCGCGGTCGTCATCGGCATTCCCGCGCGCCCGCTCGCGGCAACGGGGCTGCGCGCGCAGGATCGCTTCTTGGCCTACGGCACGACGGACGGCGGCGATCCGGTGGCGGCGGCGATCGAACAGCTCCGGGGACAAGTCGAATTGCTCGAGGCCCGCTTGGCGGAGTTCGAGCGCGCGGCCGGGGACGCGACGGCACGCACGCCGCGCGCCGAGCCCCAGCGGCGCGTGTGGTGAATGGGCGGCGCCGCGCTTTCGCGGCGCCTTGCTAGAGGAGCATGACCGTGAGGTTGAGCACCAAGGGACGTTACGCGGTGATGGCGATGGTCGATCTGGCCGGAAGGGGTGCCGGACGGCCCATCTCCCTCGCCGAGATTGCGACGCGGCAGGAAATCTCGCTGTCCTATCTCGAACAGCTCTTTGCGCGCCTGCGCCGCAGCGGCCTGGTGTCGAGCGTGCGCGGACCCGGCGGCGGCTACAAGCTCGCCCATGCCGCGAACCAAACCCGCATCGCCGACATCATCCTGGCCGTCGACGAGCCGCTGCAGGCGACGCGCTGCAAGCTCGGCTCGCCGCGCGGCTGCACCAGCACGGGCTCGCGCTGCCAGACCCACGATCTGTGGGAAGAATTGGGCAATCACATACATGTTTTTCTCAATTCGGTGACGCTCGAGGATGTCTGCCAGCGCCGCGTCCTCGGCGGGCGTGGTCGCGACCTTTGGGATCAAGCGGCCGGGGGGCGCGCGGCCGAACCGGCGCCGCGGGCCGTCGCGGCGGCGGAGTAGCAGGCCCCGCCGTGATCTACATCGATTGCAATGCCAGCACGCCCATGCGTCCGCAGGTTTCGGAAGCGGTCGCGCGCGCACTCGGCCTCATAGGCAACCCGTCTTCCGTTCACGCACCGGGCCGCGCCGCAAGGCGCGCGGTCGACGAAGCGCGCGACGCCGTCGCCTCGATGGTCGGCGCCTCGCCTTCGCGCGTCGTGTTCGCCTCGGGCGGTACGGAGGCGAACAATCTGGCGCTCGCCGCGACCGGCCGCGCGCGGATCTTGGCGAGCGCCGTCGAACACCCCTCGGTTCTGGGCGCGCGCGAGGACATCGTGCGCATTCCGGTCGACCGCGAGGGCATCGTCGATCTCGCCGCCCTCGACCGGCTTCTGGCGGCCGAATCGGCGCCGGCCCTGGTGTCCCTGATGCTTGCGAACAACGAAACAGGCGCCGTTCAGCCGGTGGCGCGCGCCGCCGAGATCGCGCATGCGCGCGGCGCGCTCTTGCATTGCGATGCGGCGCAAGCCGTCGGCCGCATCGCCGTCGATGCGCGCACCCTCGGCGCCGATCTTCTCACCCTCTCGGCGCACAAGATGGGCGGGCCCAAGGGCGCCGGTGCCTTGGTTCTGGCCAACGACATGGAACTCGCGCCGCTCCTGCGCGGCGGCGGCCAGGAAAGTAAGCGCCGCGCAGGCACCGAGAACGTCGCGGCCATCGCGGGCTTCGGCGTGGCGGCGTCGCTCGCGGCGGATTTCGCCGTCGAGGCGGCGCGCCTGGGCGCGCTGCGCGACGGGATGGAATCGCAGCTTTTGGCGGCGGCAACTGGCGCGGCCATCCTGGGCGCCGGCACGGTCCGTTTGCCGAATACGTCGTGCATCGCCATGGCGGGCATGGACGCGGACGTTCAGGTCATGGCCTTCGATCTCGACGGCATCGCGGTTTCGGCGGGGGCCGCTTGCTCCTCGGGCAAGGTCGAGCCGTCCCACGTCCTCGCCGCGATGGGCGCGCCCGCTTCTCTCGCGCGCGCCGCCATTCGCGTAAGTCTGGGCTGGCACAATACGGCGGCCGATGTCGCGGCCTTCACCGCCTCATGGTTCAAGCTGCACGCGCGCGTCCGCGCGCGCGTGGCCGCCTAATTCAACGGGAGCCGGGCAATGTCCACATCGGTCGAGACGGTCCAGGAACTCACGAAGACCTACAAGCACGGTTTCGTGACGGACATCGAATCCGAGCGCGCGCCCAAGGGGCTCGACGAGGATACCGTCCGCTTCATCTCGAAGAAGAAAGACGAGCCCGCCTGGCTTCTCGAATGGCGTCTCAAGGCGTTTCGCCATTGGCGCGACCGGATGCTGCCCGAGGCCGAGCCGAGCTGGGCGCGCGTGCGCTTTCCGGCGATCGATTTCCAGAACGCCTATTACTACTCGGCGCCCAAGCAGAAGAACGCGCCCAACAGCCTCGACGAGGTCGATCCCGAATTGCTCAAGACCTACGCCAAGCTCGGAATTCCCTTGCGCGAGCAGGAGCGTCTTCAGGGCATCGCCGTCGATGCCGTGTTCGACAGCGTGTCCGTGGCCACCACCTACAAGGGCAAGCTCAAGGAAATGGGCATAATCTTCTGCTCGTTCTCCGAGGCGGTGCGCGAACATCCCGAGCTGATCAGAACCTATCTCGGCTCGGTCGTGCCGGCGGCCGACAATTTCTACGCCGCGCTCAATTCGGCCGTGTTCAGCGACGGCTCGTTCGTCTTTGTGCCCAAGGGCGTGCGCTGTCCGATGGAGTTGTCGACCTATTTCCGCATCAATGCCGCCGAGACCGGTCAGTTCGAGCGCACGCTCATCATTGCCGACAAGGGCAGCCATGTGAGCTATCTCGAAGGCTGCACCGCGCCCATGCGCGACGAAAACCAGCTGCACGCCGCGGTCGTCGAATTGGTCGCCCTCGACGACGCGCAGATCAAGTACTCGACCGTGCAGAACTGGTATCCAGGCGACGCCCAGGGCAAGGGCGGGATTTACAATTTCGTGACCAAGCGCGGCGCCTGCCGCGGGGTCAACTCGAAGATTTCCTGGACCCAGGTCGAAACCGGCTCGGCCATCACGTGGAAATATCCGAGCTGCATCCTCCAGGGCGACAACTCGGTCGGCGAGTTCTATTCGGTCGCGGTCACCAACAATTACCAGCAGGCCGATACCGGCACGAAGATGATCCATATCGGGAAGAACACGCGCTCGACCATCGTTTCCAAGGGCATCTCCGCCGGTCACGGGCAGAACACCTATCGTGGCCTCGTGCGCGTGTCGCCGAAGGCCGAGGGCGCGCGCAATCACACTCAGTGCGATTCGCTGCTGATCGGCGATCTCTGCGGCGCGCACACCGTGCCCTATATCGAGGTCAAGAACCGCACGGCCAAGGTCGAGCACGAAGCTACGACGTCGAAGATCGGCGAGGACCAGCTTTTCTATTGCCGCCAGCGCGGACTCTCGGCCGAGGACGCCGTGTCGATGATCGTCAACGGCTTCTGCAAGGAAGTGTTCAAGGAACTACCCATGGAGTTCGCGGTCGAGGCGCGCAAGCTTCTCAGCGTGAGCCTCGAAGGTAGCGTCGGCTAGACCCGAAAATCGCACCGTCCACACGGTTCACGCCACACGCCACACGAAGGAAACGCGCGCCGATGCTTGAAATCCGCAATCTCCACGCCGAAGTCGGCGGCAAGGAAATCCTGCATGGGATCGATCTTTCGGTCGCCGTGGGCGAAGTGCACGCGGTCATGGGGCCGAACGGCTCGGGCAAATCCACCTTGGCCTACGTGCTCGCGGGCCGCGAGGGCTATGTCGTGACCAAGGGCGAGATCGTTTACGACGGCAAGGATCTGGTGGCGATGGCGCCGGAGGAGCGCGCGCGCGAGGGCGTGTTTCTCGGCTTTCAGTACCCGGTCGAAATCCCCGGCGTCTCCGGACTGTCCTTCCTCAAGGCGGCGGTCAACGAGGTGCGCCGGCATCGCGGCCAGGCGGAGCTCGACGCGGTCGAGTTCCTCAAGTTCATGCGCCAGAAGCTCAAGCTGCTCGACATGAGCGAGGACTTGCTGAAGCGCGCGGTCAATGTCGGGTTTTCCGGCGGCGAAAAGAAACGTGCCGAGATCGTTCAGATGGCGATTCTCGAGCCGCGCCTCGCGGTGTTGGACGAAACCGATTCGGGTCTCGACATCGACGCGCTCAAGGTCGTCTCGAACGGCATCAACGCCTTGCGCGGCCCCGACCGCGCCATGCTGGTGATCACCCATTATCAGCGCCTGCTCGGCCATGTCGTGCCCGACCGGGTGCATGTGCTGGCCCAAGGCAAGATCGCGGTGTCGGGCGGCAAGGATTTGGCGTTGGAGCTCGAACAGAAGGGTTATGCCATGCTCGGCGCGAAGGATGTGCGGGCGGCATGACCGGGGCCGATACCGATACCGCGGCCCTACATCTCGCGCGCTTTGCGGCGCTTGGCGGCGAGGCGGGCGGCGCGCGCGCGCGCGCCATGCGGCGCTTCGAGGCGCTCGGCCTGCCGAGCCAGCGCATCGAGGCCTGGCACTATACGGGTTTGAACGCGCTCTCGAAGGCGGCGCTGGCGCCGTTCGACGGCACCAAGACCGCTTCGTCCGCGGACGATTCGATGCTTGGCGCGCGCCTGGGCGCGGGGCCGCGTCTGGTGTTCGCCGACGGCCGGCTTCGCGCGGAGCTTTCCGATCTTTCGGGCCTGCCGGCGGGCGTCCGCCTTCTCGGTCTTGCCGACGCGCGCGCGCGAGAGCCCAGCCTCGTCGAGAACCGGCTCGATGCCGAGGATGAAGCCCGCGCCATGCGCGCGCTCAACGCCGCCTTCGCCGCCGACGGCGCGGTCCTGGTTCTGCCCGCGGGCGTGCGGCTCGATCGGCCCGTCCAGTTTATCCACTTCGCCGCCGCCTCCGGCGCCGCGTTTCATCTCCGCCATCTCGTCGTCGCGGGCGAGGGCAGCGCGGCGACCGTCGTTGAAACCTATTTCGGCGCGCCTCGGTCCGCGTCCTGGACCAATGCCGTGACCGAACTCGAGCTCGGCCGGGGCGCGACCCTGCGCCACGTGAAGTGGCAGGACGAAGCCGCGCTCGCCTTCCATACCGCGAGCACCCATGCGCGCCTTGCCGGCGGCGCGCGGTTCGAAAGCTTCGTGCTGCACTCCGGCGCGCGCCTAGCGCGCAACGAAATCGACGCGACCCTCGCCGATCCGGGGGCGTCGTGCCGACTTCTCGGGGTTACCCTCGCGCGCGAAAAGCAGCACATCGATAACACCACGGTCATCGACCATGCGGCGCCCGGGTGCACGAGCAAGGAACATTATCGCGGCGTGCTCGACGGCGAGGCGCGCGGCGTCTTCCAGGGCCGGATCGTCGTCCGCCCGCAGGCGCAAAAGACGGCGGCCCATCAGCTCATCGAGCATTTGCTGCTGTCCGAGCGCGCGGAGGCGTCCGCCAAGCCCGAGCTCGAAATCCACGCCGACGACGTGAAATGCGGTCACGGCGCGACGGCCGGCGCGCTCGACGAACAGGCGCTGTTCTATCTGCGCGCGCGCGGTATCGGCCTGGAACGCGCCCGCGCCATGCTAGTTGAGGGTTTCGTCGCGGCGCTCGTGGACGAGGTCGAGGACGAGGGCGTGCGTGCCCGGCTGTCCTCGGTGGTGGCCGACTGGTTGGCGCAAGCGGCGGACGAAAGGCTGGCGGTATGACGGCCATGGCCAAATCGCCCGCCGCCTCGGCCGCGTACGACGTCGCGCGCGTGCGCGCCGATTTTCCACTGCTCTCGCGCACGGTGTACGGCAAGAAACTGATCTTTCTCGACAGCGCGGCAAGCGCGCAGAAGCCGCGCGCCGTGATCGACGCGGTCGCGCGCTGCTACGAGAACGAGTACGCCAATGTCCATCGCGGCGTCTATTATCTGAGCCAGAAGGCGACCGACGCCTTCGAGGCGGTGCGTGAGAAGATGCGCGCCTTCCTCAACGCCAATGAGACACGCGAGATCGTGTTCGTGCGCAACGGCACCGAGGGCATGAATCTCGTCGCCCAAAGCTGGGGCGCGAGCCATCTCAAGGCCGGCGATGAAATCGTTCTCAGCACCTTCGAGCACCATTCGAACATCGTGCCTTGGCAGATGTTGCGCGATCGACTGGGCGTCGTCATCAAGGTCGTGCCGATGGACGAGGCGGGAAATTTCCTACTCGGGGAGTACGAGAAGCTCCTGTCGCCGAAGACCAAGCTGGTCGCCGTTACGCATTGTTCGAACGTGCTCGGCACGATTACGCCCGTGCGCGAGATCGTACGCCTCGCGCACCGCGCGGGCGCCAAGGTGCTGGTCGATGGCTGTCAGGCGGCGCCGCGCCTCGCGGTGGACGTGCGGGACCTCGATTGCGATTTCTACGTCGTCACTGGGCACAAGATGTACGGCCCCTCGGGTACGGGCGCGGTGTACGCCAAGGCCGAAATTCTCGAAGCCATGCCGCCCTGGCAGGGTGGCGGCGGCATGATCCGCCGGGTGACGTTCGAGAAGACCGAGTACGCCGAAATACCCTATCGCTTCGAGGCCGGCACGCCGCACATCGCGGGCACGATCGGCCTCGGCGCCGCGCTCGACTACGTGCGCGGCCTGGGTCTCGAGGCCATCGAGCGCCACGAGGCGGCCTTGCTCGACTACGCCACGCGAAGGCTGTCGGAAATCAACAGCGTGCGTCTCGTCGGCACGGCGGCCGAGAAATCGGCGATCTTGTCGTTCAATATCGGCGAGGTGCACCCCCACGATGTCGGCACGGTTCTCGATCGCGAGGGGGTCGCGGTGCGCGTCGGGCACCATTGCGCCCAGCCTCTGATGGATCGCTTGGGCTTGGTTGCCGCGGTGCGCGCCTCGTTCGGCGTTTACAACACGATGGCGGACGTCGATCGGCTGCACGACGCCGTCCTCAAGGTGCAGAGGTTCTTCGCCTGATGTCGGAGTTGTCGGATCTTTACCAGGAAGTCATCGTCGACCATTCCAAGCGGCCGCGGAACATGCGCCGCCCGGCGGACGCCACCCATGCGGCCGACGGCCACAATCCCCTGTGCGGGGATTCGATCAGCGTTTTCGTGACCTTGCGCGACGGCAGGGTCGAGGACGTGGGTTTCGAGGGCCGGGGCTGCGCCATTTCTGTGGCATCCGCCTCGCTCATGACCGACATGATCAAGGGCAAGACGGTCGCCGAGTCGCGGGCGATCTTCCAAGCCTTCCATCGCATGGTGACGGGCAAGGACGAATTGCCCGACGAGGGCTTGGATAAACTCGCGGCCTTCGAGGGCGTGCGCGATTTTCCGGTGCGGGTGAAGTGCGCGACCTTGGCGTGGCACACCTTGCAGGCGGCGCTCGAAGGCCGGGCGCAACCGATTTCGACCGAATAGGGATAGGCCAAATGGAAATGCTCGACGCCGATGCCGTGCCGCCGCCGGAGCCCAAGGAAGCCGACGATCCCGTTTGGGCGATCGCGCGCGCGGGCGTTGCGTCGGGGATGGAGAACCTCGAACAGGGCGTGATCGAGGTCATCAAGACCTGTTACGACCCCGAAATACCGGTCAATATCTTCGATCTCGGTCTCATTTACAGGGTCGGCGTCGATGCCGAGGGCCGGGTCTGGGTGGACATGACCCTGACCGCGCCGGCCTGCCCGGTGGCGGGCACATTGCCGGGCGAAGTCGAGGAACGCATAAAGCTCACCCCCGGCGTCATGGACGCCAAGGTCAACGTCGTTTGGGACCCGCCCTGGGATCAAAGCCGGATGTCCGAGGCGGCCAAGCTGGAACTTGGATTGATCTAGACGCCGCCGCACCTATATGGTGTCGCGCAACCGCTACGGAGTGCCAAAGTGCGTGAGCGTCCGAAGGCCCTGACCTTGACCGATGCCGCCGCCGACCGGGTGCGCGCGCTCATGGCCATGTGCGACCACGACGGATCCTTCTTGCGCCTCGGCGTCGAGACCAAGGGCTGTTCGGGGCTGTCCTACAAGATGGAATATGTCCGGCAGGCCCAGCCGCTCGACGAGGTCGTCGAGGACAAGGGCGTGCGCATCTATATCGACCCCAAGGCGGTGATGTTCGTCCTCGGCACGGAAGTCGATTACGTCGAGGACAAGTTCCAGTCGGGATTCGTCTTCAGGAACCCGCTCGAGAAGGGCCGCTGCGGTTGCGGCGAGTCCTTCCACGTTTAACCACGTTTTATGCGGGCGCCGCCCGACGGGGCGGAGAGTTTTTCATGCCGAAAGTCGTTTTCATCGAGCCCAACGGCGCGCGGCGCGAAGTTTCCGCGCCGGCCGGAAAATCGCTCATGGAAATCGGCCGCGATGCGGGTTTCGACATCGAGGGCGCCTGCGACGGCGCCATGGCGTGCTCGACTTGCCATGTGGTGGTCGATGCGTCCTGGATCGCGGCCCTGCCGCCCAAGTGCGACGACGAACAGGACATGCTCGATTTGGCCCTCGGCGTGACCAAGACCTCGCGTCTCGGTTGCCAGATCATGATGACCGAGGCGCTGGATGGCCTTGTCGTGGCCTTGCCCCGGCTGACGCGCAACATGCTTACGGCCTGACGCCATGGCAAGGCGCGCCTCTTTTCCGGCCTTGGCACGGGCGGGCGGACTTTACGGCCGCCTGCGCGCGGCGGCGGAGCCCGAGTGGACGCGCTATGTCGATCACGAATTCGTGCGCGCGCTCGGCGCGGGAACCTTGCCCGAGAAATGCTTTCGCC
>CAMAPP010000103.1 GCA_945860095.1 Rhizobium sp. Q54
ACGCGTTCGGTCGGCCGCGCGGAAAACAGAACAGCAAAGTGGCGGACAAGGCGAAGACATTGCGCAGCAGGATGATCTGGTAGGGTGCAAGCGTGGTGCCCGCGGCACGAATGCAATAGGCCCCAAGCGACAGAAGGAACGCCGTCAGCAGAAGATAGGCGATGCCGCGCACGTTCCCGGGCAGCGCCTGCCAGCGCGCGAGCCAGGACGTCATGCGAGGAGAGTCGTCATGAGGATTTCGCCGAGGCCGCGCGGCGCAGGCGCGCTTCTCTATGGCCGATATAGAGCGTGCTCGCGACGATGACGGCGGCGCCTATCCCCGCCCAAATATCGGGCAATTCCGCGAAGGCCAGATAGCCGATCATGCCCATCAAGGGTATTTGGACGTAATTGATCGGCGCAACCGCGGTCATGTCGCCCACCCGGAAGGCCGAGACATAGCATGACTGGGTCAACATCGTCAGAACCGCGATGGCACCGACCAGAACGAGGACCTCGCCCGAAGGTTCGACCCAGGCGTAATAGGCGGGAAGAAGCGAAATCGCGAGGGTCACGACGCTCATGTAGAACATGATCGTCAGCAGGCGGTCGGTGCGCGTGAGGCGCTTGATGACGGTCGCGGTAACGGCGTCAGTGAAGCCCATGAGAAGCGGCACGAGCAGGCCGAGGCGAAACTCGGCGAAGCCGGGCTTCACGACGGCGATCACGCCGAGAAAGCCCACGACCGTCGCCGCGGCGCGCCGCCAGCCGACCAGCTCGTTCATGAAGATGCGCGCAAGTAGGATCAGGAACAACGGCATGGTGAACATGAGCGCCGTCGCCTCGCCGAGCGGCAGATGGGCATAGGACCAATAGAAGCAGCTCATGCCGATGAAGGTGCCGGCGCCGCGCGCGAGATGCAGATCGAAGCGTTGGGTGCGCCATGCGCCGCACCAAAGAGCCAGCGGCACGATGGTGGCGGCCACGATCACGCCACGCAGGAAGATGATTTCGACGATCGGCAAGCTGTCGCCGATACGGCGCACGATATAGGCCATGGCCCCATGAAGGGCGGCATTGCCGAGCATGAAGACGGCACCTTGGGTATTGGGCCCCAAGGCGTGCCACGACGTGTGCGCGGCGGAATGCCTGGTCAATCGCGTCACGAGGGTTTATGCGTGGGAATGTGAATTGCGGCGGAACGGGGGCAGTGTCCCGTCCAGACCGCAGGCGGTCAACCGTGCACGCGGAGGGAGTGTCATGGCAAGACTCAAGGGCAAGCTCAAGGTTTTCATGGATGGCGGAATCGGCCGCGCTCCGGCCTTCGAGATCACGCCCGAGCGCTTTCAGGCCGCGCTCAAGCGTAACAAGGCGGTCGCCAAGCGTTGCGACATCACGCTCGGCCGCGATTTCGACGAGATCCTGCCGATGATCGAACGGGTCGATGCGATTCTCGGCTTCCGCTTTCCCAAGGACGCCATTCGCGCGCGCGCCGTGCGCCTGAAGCTATGCCATGCCACGGGAGCGGGGGTGGAACATCTGATGCCGCTCGATTGGCTGCCGCGGGGCGCGAAGCTCACGAACAATCGCGGCATTCACGCGCTCAAGACCGCCGAATCGGCGCTCATGGCCCTGCTGATGCTCAATACCCGGATGCCCGAAATCGCCGCCAATCAACGCGCACGCCGCTGGGAGCAGATTTTTACCCCACCGCTTGCGGGCAAGACGGTGCTGATCGTCGGTGTCGGCGAGATGGGCGGGGCGACCGCGAAGCTCGCGAAAAAAATGGGCATGAAGGTGCTCGGCGTGCGCCGCACGGGGGCCAAGCACCCAGCCGTTGTCCGCATGGTGAAGCCCGACAAGCTCGACAAGGTCCTGCCCGAGGCGGATTTCGTCTTCGTCACCGTGCCGATCACGCAGGCGACGCGGCGCATGATCGGCCGCGCCGAAATCGCCCGCATGAAGCCGGGTTCCTCGCTGATAAATTTCGGCCGCTCGGCGGCGGTGGATTACGACGCGCTGTCCTCCGCGCTCGAGGCGGGGCATCTCGCGGGCGCCTTTCTCGACGTCTTCGACCAGGAGCCCTTGCCTGGAAATTCGCCGATCTGGGGCGTGAAGAATCTCGTCATGACGCCGCACTGCACGTCCGACGATCTTGAAAACTACATGCCCGCGACGCTCGATCTGTTTTTCGCCAATCTCGGACGCCTGCTCGACGGCAGGGTGCCGAACAATCTCGTCGATGCCGCGCGCGAGTATTAGAGCAAGACCGTTTCGTTTGGCATCAGGGCCGGAAGGCCAAACGTGAATCGCGCCCCGGCCATTCCATGGCGGTCATGGTCTAGCCAAGGCGCGCGAGGGCATCGACCGCGACCGCGCGGGAAGCGCCGACGATCACGGGATTGAGGTCGAATTCGCGAATCCGCGCGCGCTGTTCGTGCGCGAGGTGCCCGAGCGCCACGAGCAGCTCCGCCAGCGCCGCGCGCGCGAGCTTGCGTCCGGTGCGATAGCCGTCGAGGATGCCCTTGGCATCGGCGCGCGCGATCATGGCGTCGGCCAGGGCGCGGTCGAGCGGCGCGAACTCGATGGCCGGCGGTCCCATCGCCTCGGCATAGATGCCGCCGAAGCCGAGCGCGAGTGCCGGGCCCACCTGGCTGTCCGTGACGATGCCGACCAGCATTTCGATTCCGGGTTCGGCCATTTCCTGAACGAGAAAGGCCTCGGGCGCGGGCGCGCGCACGCCCATCGCCCGGGCCGCGGCCTCAACCTCGGCTCCGCCCTTAAGGCCGAGGGCCACGAGACCGTGTTCGGTTTTGTGCGCGGTTCCCGCCGCCTGGCCCTTGAGGGCGATGGCCGAGCCGAAGTCCTCGGCGATGCGCGCGGCCTCCGCCGCCGAGGACGCGATGGCCCAGCGCGCGACCGGCACCGCGTAATCAACCAAAAGACGATAGGCTTCCGTCTCGGGTAACAGACCTGCGGGAAAATGCGCCAGGCGTTCGGCGCCGAATTTCCGCGCCGGAATCGGGGGCGGGCGGGCCTCGGCCATGGCGCCGTAATCGTGCAGCGCCTTCAGCGCGCGCATGGCGGTTGAGGGCGTATCGAAGGCGATCATGCCGCCCGCGCGCAGGCCTTCGTGCACGCGCGCGGTATAGGGCCCGCCCTGCCAGCAGACGATGACCGGCTTGGTCGCGCGCCGCGCAAAGGCAGAAAGCGGCTCGGCCGAGCGGTCCATGCCGAGAAAGGCCATTTCCCCGTAATACAGCGCGCCGACCGCCGGATCGTCGTGCAGGATCGACAAGCCGTTCACCAGATCGTCGAGTTCCTTGCCCGGATTGACCCGCGAGCCGATATCGGCGGGATTGGAGGGGCGCGCCTGCACGACCACCTCGCGCAATTTCGCCTCGGTCGCCTCGCCGAGACGCGCCATCGGCAAGCCCGCATCGCTGAGCGCATCGCCGAGCACGACCGCGTATCCGCCCGACAAGGATGCGGCCCCCACGCCCGTGCCGCATGGGAAACGCGGACCCGCGAGCAGAGCGGCGGTTGCGTGCAGGTCGTCGATATCGGTGGCAAGAACCACGCCGTGCCGTCGAAAGGCGCTGGCTTGAATCGCCCGATCGCCGGCCACGCGTCCGGTGTGCGACAGGGCGGCGCTTTGCCCCGCCTCGCTAAAGCCGGGCTTCATCAGCACGAGCGGTTTTCCAGCCGCGCGCGCGCGCTCGGCAAGCGCGAAGAAGCGCTCGTAATCGTCGATGCCCTCGGCATAGGCGGCGATGGCGCGGGTCGCCGAATCCGCGATGTAGTGCTCGATGAAATCGCAGACGTCGAGGTCGAACTCGCCGCCGCTCGACACCATGCCGGAAAACCCGACGCCCGAATCGCGCGACCGGTCGATGACCCCAGACAGGATGCCGCCCGATTGCGAAACCAAGCCGACCGGCCCCACCGCCGGCAATCCCAAGGGCAGGGTGCTAGAGCCGCTCATCGACAGGCGTGCGGGCGGGCTGATCGCGCCCATGCACATGGGGCCGACAAGCCGCGGGCCGCCCGCGGCGATGCGCGCGCGGTACCAATCGAGCCGCGCGGGCGAATCGGGCGCGTTCGCGGGCACGAGTTCGCCCACGACGATCATCACCGCCGCGCGTCCCGTCGCCGCCTCGTACAAGGCGGGCAGGCGTTCCGCGCCGACCAGCGCGACGACCACGTCCACCGGGCCGACGATCGCCGACAAATCGGGATAGCAGCGCAAGCCGAAGGCCGATTGGTATTTCGGATTGACCGGATAGATGTCGCCGGAATAGCCGCCATCGATGCAGTACTTCAGCACCCGCCCGCCATAGCGCGACTGGTCCTCCGACACGCCGACGAGCGCGACCCCGCGCGGAGCGAACAGCGGGCGCAGATCGGGCTTGGGTTTTTTCGCGGTCAATTCGGCCTCAGGCGGTCTTGGGCTTGCCCTTGAGCGCGGGCGGGGTGAGGCGTTGATTGGCGAGAGGCGTCACGGTGAAGCCGATGGCGCGCGCGGCGAGAATGGGTTCGGCCAAGATCTCGCCCGAGGACGGATTGGGACCGATACCGGCCGTGCGGGCGACGACGTGGGCCTCGTACAGGCGCTTGCGCGAGGTGTTGCCGACCGCGAGAAGGCTAACCGTCACGCGTAGATAGTCGCCGTCGAGCACCGGCGCGAGGAATTCAAAATTCTCGAAATGACGCATCAGGCCGGCATCGCCGTCGAGCATGTACGAGAGCTTGCCGCCCGCCATGCCGAACAATTCGGCGATCGTGCCGAGCGACACCACGTCGTCGCGATAATGGCTGTGGACGCGCGTTTCGACGACCGAGACGTAGCGCGAAAGATCGTGTTCCGTCATGGCGTTTGCCCCGCGGTGCGTCAGGTTAATTTGTAACCGCCGTCGATTTCGATCAGCGTTCCGGTCGTGAACCCGTTGGTCATGCAATAGACCATGGCCTCGGCGGCCTCCTCGGGCGTGCCCATGCGCTTGATGGCCTGCTTTTGCAGCATGCGCCGCCAGACGCGTTTACGGCTTTCGTTGATCGTATCCATGATCGGCGTGGCGATGAGGCCGGGCCCGACGCAATTGATGCGAACGGGCGCCGCCTCGACGGCGAGCACGCGCACGAGCGCCTCCAGGGCGGCGATGGCGGTCGTCGGCGCCCAATAGCCCGGCAATGCCTTGCGCGGCGAGACGCCCGAGCAGAACGTGATCGAGCCGGCGCGCGTCAGGTGCGGCAGGGCATATTTCGCGCACAGCACCGAGGACCAGAACTTGCCGTCGTGCACCGTGCGCGCGACCGCGATTTCGGTCGCGGCCAGCGTGCCGAGACGGCGCTGCTGGGCCTTGTCGGTGGCGCCCGGCACCAGGACCGCCAGGTGATCGAAGCGTCCAAGCTTGCCGAAGAAGCGCCGCACGTCCGCCTCGCGCTTGGCGTCGAGGCGCAGCCCTTGCGCTTCGGGGCCGAGCACGGCCGTCGCGGCCCGGACGCGCGCGGCGGTGCGGCTCGCGACCACGACGCGGGCGCCGAGTTCCTGGGCCAGGCGGGCGGTCGCGAGGCCGATGCCCGAAGTGCCGCCGATGATGACGACGCGCCGTCCGCCCAAAGGCGATTTGTGTGCCATGCCCGTCTCTCCCCCTATGCGCGAACCGTGCTATGCGCGAACCCGCTCACGATGGCCGCAGGATGGGCCCGGCGCAAACGAAAAACGCCGGCCCCAAGGGGCCGGCGTCGTCCGTTCCGGGACCAATCCCGGGTCTTCGGCGGCTATTCGGCCGCGGCGGCCAAGCGGCGCTTCATGGGCGCGCCGATATTGGCGATCGAGGTGCCGAAATGCTTCTCGATCTTCGGCACCACTTCGCCCTTGAAGCGTTCGATGGAGCGCATGACCTTTTTGTGGTCCATCGAGCCGAAGGCGAAGAAGCACGACAGATGCGATAGGCGCAGCCCTTCGATTTCGGCGATGAGCTGTTCGGCGATCTTGTCCACCGAGCCGATGAGGCAGCGCTGCGCGATTTCCTCGAGCGGCGGCTCGCCCTTCGCGGGGATTTCCTCGAGGAAGGCGCCTTCGCGCAGGCGGCCGTACTTTTCGCGCATGGCGGCGGCGATGCGCCGGACATAGCGGCAATTGTCGGCGGCGAACAGCGCGTCGTCCTTGCTGTCCGTCACATGGACGTATTGCTGCACGGCGAAGGGCATGTTGTCGGGATTGCCGACGACCTTGGCGTAGGCGGCGGCGCTCTTGTCGCGAATCTGCTTGATCTCGTCCACGCTCATCCAGCCGGTCGTCGTGATCGGCACGTAACCGTTGCGCGCGACGCGTTCCTGGGTGACGGGGTCGTTGAACAAGCCCGCGACGAAGACATCGGGGTTCGACTGCACGGGCCGCACGCTGAAATAGGTCTCGGGGCAGCTGTAAAACTTGCCCTTATGGTTCATCGGCTGTTTGGCGTAGAAGGCCTCGGTCATGTCCATGAGTTCGAGGAAGCGGTCGCGGCCGGTCGAAAGATCGATGTTGAACTTGTGGAACTCGTATTCCTGATAGCCAGAGCCGAAACCGAGCACGAGCCGGCCGTCGGAAAGCTGATCGCAGGTCGCGATGTCCTCAAGCAGGCGGATCGGCTCATACAACGGCGCGACGATGACGGCGGGACCGAGCTTGATGCGCGAGGTGCGCCCGGCCATGTAGGTGCACATGGTCATCGGCGAGGCGACCAGGCAGTAATTCGAGAAATGGTGTTCGGCGAACCACGCGACGTCGAAGCCGAGTTTTTCGCCGAGTTGAACCTGCTCGACCATCTCGGAGTAAATCGCGCGCGGCGTTTTGTTCGCCTCGCGCTGCTGCATCAAGTTGAACATGCCAAGCTGCATGGTCCGCTCCCGTCCGTTTGTGGGCGGCGTCGCGCCGCGCGCCCGTTTTTTTTCGTCGGCCAGCGTGAAGCCTAGCCCTCCGATGGGGGCGGCTGCCAGCGCATCGGCAAAAATCGCATTGCAATACGAATTATTGCACTGCGATTTATAGTCAATCACTCAGCTTTATGATCGTCAAGCGTGCGGCGGCGCGTTGACCCTTCCGACGGCGCGCACCTAGGATGCGCGGCCTTCAATGAGGAGCGATGCGATGACCTATGAGACCATTGGCTACGAAGTCGAGCGTGGCGTGGCTGTCTTGACGCTGAACCGGCCGAAATCGCTGAACGCCTTCAACGGCAAGATGGTCGAGGAATTGCTCGCGGCGCAAAAGCGCTTCAACGCGGACGACGACGCGCGGGTTCTGGTGGTGACGGGCGCGGGACGGGCGTTCAGCGCCGGATTCGATCTCAAGGAAAGCGATGCCGGCGAGAAGCGGAAATCCCTGCTCGAAAACCGCGCCGTGCTCGAGGTCGATTTTAACATGATCATGGGTTTCTGGCATTCGCCGAAGCCGACCATCGCCGCCGTGCACGGCTACTGCCTGGCGGGGGCGTGCGAGGTCGCGCTGGCCTGCGACATCACCATCGCGGGCGAGGACGCGCTGTTCGGCGAGCCGGAATTGCGCTTCGGCGCGGGTATCGTCGCCATGCTGATGCCGTGGATGACCGGGCCCAAGCAAGCCAAGGAATTGCTATTCACCGGCAATGACCGCGTGCCGGCCAAGCGTGCGCTGGAGATCGGCCTCATCAACCGCGTCGTGCCGACGGGCGCGCATCTCGACGAAGCCAAGAAAATGGCGCGCGAGATCGCGGTCATGGACAAGGAGGCGGTGATGCTGACCAAGGAGGCGATCCACCGCGCTTACGACGCGATGGGCATGACGCAGGCCTTGCGTCACGCCCTCGACATCGACGTTCAGATCACCTCGCTCGACACCCCCGACCGGATCAAGTTCCGCGAAGTCTCCAAGCGCGATGGCCTCAAGGCGGCGCTGGCATGGCGGGAATCGCGCTTCGGCGGCAAGGACTAGGCGCGGGGACGAGAACGCCATGTCCGAACACCGTCTGACGCCGCTCCTGCGGCCGCGCTCCATCGCGGTGATCGGCGCGTCGGTCACGCCCGATTCCGTGGGCAATACCTGCGTGCGGATGATCCGGCGCGGGCGCTATTCGGGCTCCGTCTATCCGATCAATCCCAAATACCCGGAAATCGAAGGACTCAAATGCTATCCGGCGCTCGCGGACCTGCCCGAGGCGCCGGATCTCGTGGTGTTCTGCGTCGCCAATCACCGGCTTGAGGAGGCCATGGCAGACGCGATTCGTTGCAAGGCGCGCGCGGCTGCGTTCTTCTCCAGCGGCTATCTCGATGACGATATCGATCCGCCGCTCGCCAAACGCCTTGCCGCGATGGCCAAGGCGGCCGACATGCCGGTCAATGGCGGCAATTGCATGGGGTTCTACAATCTCGATATCGGCCTGTTCATGTCCTTCGGCTGGCCGCCCTATGAATGTCGCCCGGGCCATATCGCGCTTCTGTCCCATTCGGGATCGTCCTGGTCCTCGCTCACGCTCAACGACGAGCGCCTGGGCTACAATCTCTGCGTCTCGGCGGGACTCGAGATTGCGACCTCGGTCGCCGATTACATGGACTATGCGCTCGATCAGCCGAACACGCGCGCGATCGGCCTCATCCTCGAAACCGTGCGCGATCCTGGGAATTTCATCGCCTCGCTTCGCAAGGCGAACGCGCGCGGTATTCCGGTGGTCGCGCTGAAGATCGGCCGGACGGCGGAAAGCATTCGCCTCGCCATCAGCCATTCGGGCGCGATCGCGGGCAACGATGCGGCATACGAGGCGATCTTCGATCGCTTTGGCGTCCACCGGGTCGAGGCGCTCGACGAACTTGCCGCTTCGCTGTCGCTGTTCGCCCAGGACCGCAAGCCGGGCAAGGGCGGGCTTTGCGCCATCCTCGATTCGGGCGCGGAACGCGAATTGCTCATCGATCTTGCTTCCGACGCCAAGGTGTCGTTGCCGGTGATGACGCCCGGCACCACGAAGACTCTTGCGGGTCTGCTCGATCCGGGGCTGGAGCCGGTCAATCCTCTCGACGCCTGGGGCACCGGGCACAACTGGATGCACATTTTCACCGAATCGTTCTGCGCGCTGGTGGCCGATCCGAACACGGCCGTGGCGGCGGTGTTCTCCAGCATGCGCGACGGCGCCGCCGTCAGCGAAGGCTGGGCGGATGTCGCCATCGAGGCCAAGCGCCGCTTCGATAAGCCCGTCGCGGTGGTCACCAATTTCGGGTGGACCAAGCACGTCGAGACCGCCAAGCGTCTCGCCGCCCATCGCATTCCCCTGATCGAGGGCACGAAGACCGGCCTTGTCGCGGTGCGCCATTTCCTGGCCGAACGCGACCGCGCGTCTTGGCCGGCGCTCCGTCCCCCCAAGGGGCCGGGCGCCAAGGTCCGCGATCGCTGGCGTGCGCGCTTGGCGGAGCCGCGCGGCCTCGACGAGGCGGAAGCTCTTGGATTGCTTGCCGATTATGCCATCGCGGTGCCGAAGCTGCGCGTGGTCGAGGGCGCGGACGAGGCGTTGAAGGCCGCGCGCGCGGTCGGCTATCCGGTCGCACTCAAGACCGCCATGCCCGGCATCGCGCACAAATCCGATGTGGGCGGGGTGAAGCTCGGCCTCAAGGACGCGAAGGCGGTCAAGGGCGCCTATGCCGAATTGCGAAAATCCCTTGGGCCGCGCGTCGTCGTCGCGGCCATGGCGGGCAAGGGCGTCGAGATGGCGCTCGGTGTCGTCTTGGACGCGCAGTTCGGCCCGCTCGTGATGATCGGGGCGGGCGGCATCCTGATCGAGCTTCTGGGCGACCGGCGGATGGCCCATCCGCCCTTCGACGCGGTCGCGGCGCGGCGCGATATCGACCGGCTCAAGGCGCGCAAGCTGCTCGACGGCATGCGCGGCGCCCCGCCCGCCGATGTCCGCGCGTTCGCTGAAATCGCGGCGCGCTTGTCGGTTTTGGCGAGCGAACTCGGCGATCTCTTGGCCGAACTCGACGTCAATCCGGTGATCGTCGGCGCCAAAGGCGCGGTGGCGGTCGATGCGCTCGTCGTGACCAAGGCCGAATTGGCGGCCAGCAAGGCGCCGAAGCCCCGCAAGGGGTCTGATCGGAAGTCCGGGGATCGAAAGTCCAGGGATCGAAAGTTCGGGGTTCGGAAGTTCGGGCATTGAACGCGCGCGCGGGCCCATGACCGGGGATATTCTCGTCGCCCTGGTGATCTTCGCCGTCGTCTCGTCGATCACGCCTGGACCGAACAATATGATGCTGCTCGCCTCGGGCGTGAATTTCGGCATCCGGCGTACCGTGCCGCACGCCCTTGGGGTGTCCATCGGCTTCGCGGCGATGCTGGTCGCGGTCGGGTTCGGCTTGAACGCCGCGTTCGAGGCGGTGCCCGGGCTTTACCTCGTGCTGCGTTTTCTTGGTGCCGGGTATCTGTTGTGGCTGGCTTGGCGCATCGCGCATGCCGGCCCGCCGAGCGCGGGCGGCGCATCGAAGGGCAGGCCCATGAGTTTTCTCGAAGCCTCGGCCTTCCAATGGGTCAATCCCAAGGCCTGGGTGATGGCCGTGGGCGCTCTATCCAATTACACCCCGCGCGACGGCTATATGGTCAATGTCGCGATCGTCGCGGCGGTGTTCGCGATCGTCAACCTTCCCTGCGTGTCGATTTGGGCGGGGGCCGGCGCCGCAATGCGGAGCGTGCTGGAAAAGCCCGCCGTGCTGCGGGCGTTCAACTGGACGATGGCTGCGGCCCTCGTCGCCACGCTCTATCCGATTTTCGCCGGCTCGTTCGGCTAGCCGGGCGGCGCGACGCGCACGTCCTCGGGGCGGTCGCGGAAGGCCGCGCCGTGCCGGGCGAACAGCAGGCCGCGATCCGCCCTCGTCGAATCGATGCGCGCCAGTTGCAGCGGGTGCCAGATCATGGCCTGCGGCGCGGCGATCACGGGCTTGCCCAAATCGGCCTCGATCTCGCTTAGCACCTCGGCCATGCGGATACCGGTGCACGAGATCACCACGGCCTCGGCTTCGGGATGATCGACCGCGCGCGCGAGCTCCGCCCAAACCCAGGGCGGGGAATTGCCGATTTGCCATTCGGTGGTCATGCCGAGGCCCTTCCAGCGCGCGACCGAGATGCCGTGCTGCTCGAGAAAGGCGGCGAACTTCGCCGTCACGCTGTCGGGATAGGGCGCGGCCATCGCGATTTTGCGCGCGCCGAACGCGCGCAGGGCCGCGACCATGGCCGTCGAAACGGTGGTCGCGGGGCAGCCGCAGACCTCGGCGATGGCCGCGGCCTGCACCAGATCGTGGCCCCGCCCGCGCACGAAGCTGCACGAGGTGCAGGCGAACACGGCGGCCGAGGGGCGGGTAATGGCGAGCGTGCGCGCGGCGCGCGCGATGACGCCGGGATCGCCGTAGGCATCGACCATGTCGGGGCCGATATCGTCTTGGCTCTTGGCCGTGGTGTAGCGCGTGACGAACAGATTCACGCCGTCCGGGGGGTAAAGCCAGTATTCGTCGTCGTTTACCGCGTCGTCTGGCGAGACCAGGCCGATGCGGCCGCGCCAATTGCGCATGGCGGTCGTCATGGCGGCCCTCCGGTCAGTTGACCCTTTCGCCGCGCGGCAAATGCGGGTCCTTGGGCGGCTCGAAGGCCGGTAGGTCTTCGTGCAGAAGATCGCCGATGGTCACGAGGCGCGCGGGCGGCCGCGCGCGCGGCATGGCGACCTCGCCCGGGTCCGGGCCGGTCGCCTCGGCGACGAGGGCGGCGAGCGTGCGCGCGCAATTGCGCCCCTGGCAGCGCCCCATCGAGATGCGTGTCGTACCCTTGAGCGCGAAGGCGGACTCAAAACCCTCCGCCGCGCGGCCGCGCAGCTCGCCCGCAGTGACTTCCTCGCAGCGGCAGACGATGGTTTCGGGAGTGAGAAGGCCGAGCCAGGATTGAGGTCCCGCATAGAGCCGTTCGAGCGCCGCGCGAAACTGCGAGAGCCGCGCGATCTTGGCCGCGACCGCGCGCTTTTTCCTCGCGGCGATGCGGCCATCGAGATGTCCCGTGCGCTCGGCGGCGACGATGCCGGCGAGCGTGCCCTCGAGCAGGGCCATCTCGACCCCGCCGATGCCCGCGCCGTCGCCCGCCGCCAGAACGCCCGGACGCGAGGTGCCGAGTTCTTCGTCGCGCACCGGCAGCCAGCCGCCGCGCGCTCCGTCCCATCGCATCTCGCAGCCCATCGCGCGCGCGAGCTCGACCGACGGCACGAGGCCATAGCCGAGCACCAGAGTGTCGGCGGCGAAGGCGCGCTGCGCCGCGCGGTCTATGTTCCCCGCGCCGTCGATGGGCGCCATGATGACCTCGCGCAATTCGTCGTCGCCGCGCGCCTCGACCACCGTCCAGCCGAGCAGAACCGGCGCCCGGACTTTCGCG
>CAMAPP010000104.1 GCA_945860095.1 Rhizobium sp. Q54
TGTTGGCGGCGCTCGCCGACGGCCCGCCGCGCCTGCCCGTCGAACTCGCGCGCGAGGCGGGCGTGGGCGCGGGTGTCGTCAAGGCCATGGCGGAATCCGGCCTTATCGAAACGGTACATCTGCCCCCGCGCCTCGTGCCGGGCGTGCCCGATGCCGATCACGCGCGCGTCGTCCTGTCCGAGGCGCAAGGGCGCGCGGCCGGCGAATTGGTCGCGGCGGTGGCGGCGCGCGCGTTCTCGGTCACGCTGCTCGACGGCGTCACGGGTTCGGGCAAGACCGAGGTGTATTTCGAGGCGATCGCCGAGGCGCTGCGCCGCGGCCTGCAAACCGCGGTCTTGCTGCCCGAGATCGCGCTGACCGCGCAGTGGTACGCGCGCTTTCGAGATCGCTTCGGCGCCGATCCCGTCGGCTGGCACTCCGAATTGACCCAAGGCCAGCGCCGTCAGGCGTGGCGCGCGGTCGCCGAGGGAGAGGCCGCCGTCGTCGTCGGCGCGCGCAGCGCGCTGTTCCTGCCCTTTCCGCGCCTGGGCCTCGTGGTCGTCGATGAAGAACACGATTCGTCGTTCAAACAGGAAGACGGCGTCGTCTATCACGCGCGGGACATGGCCGTGGTGCGCGCGCGTTTCGCCCAGGCGCCCGCGGTTCTCGCCTCGGCGACGCCCTCGCTCGAAACCCTCGCCAATGCCGAACAAGGCCGCTATCGCCGCGCGGTCCTGCCCGAGCGGCATGGCGGCGCGGCCCTGCCGGAAATCACCGCCATCGATTTGCGGCGCGAGCCGCCGCCGCGCAAGTCCTTTCTCTCGCCCCCCTTGCGCGCGGCGCTGGCCGCCAATCTCGAAGCGGGCGAACAGGCGATGCTGTTCCTCAATCGCCGCGGCTATGCGCCGCTGACCCTGTGCCGCGCCTGCGGCCATCGCCTGCAATGTCCGCGCTGCACCGCTTGGCTCGTCGAACACCGTCTTCGCGGCCAATTGTTGTGCCATCAGTGCGGCTTTTCGGCGCCCTCGCCCAACGCCTGCCCAACCTGTCAGGCGGCGGACAGCTTCGTTGCGTGCGGGCCGGGGGTCGAGCGCATCGCCGAGGAGGTTGCGCACATTCTGCCCGGCGCGCGCTTTGCCATCATGGCCTCCGACACCATTGCCGGCCCGTCCGCGGCCGAGGACTTGGTGCGCCGGGTGCAGGCGCGCGAACTCGATCTCTTGATCGGCACGCAAATCATGGCCAAGGGCCACCATTTTCCGTGGCTGACCCTGGTCGGCGTGGTCGATGCCGATCTTGGCCTCGCGGGCGGCGATCTGCGCGCGGCCGAACGCACCTATCAATTGCTGCATCAGGTGGCGGGGCGCGCGGGGCGTGCGGCGCGACCGGGGCGCGTGATGCTGCAAACCTACATGCCCGAGCACCCGGTGATGGCGGCCCTGGTCGCGGGCGGGCGCGATGAATTCTTCGCCGCCGAGGCCCAGGCGCGTCGCGCCCACCACATGCCGCCCTTCGGCCGGCTCGCGGCGGTGATCGTTTCGGGCGCCGACGAGCGCGCGGTGGACGCGGTCGCGCGCGCGCTCGGCCGCGCCGCGCCGCGCGGGGACGGCCTGGCGGTGCTAGGCCCGGCACCTGCGCCCTTCGCGCTTTTGCGCGGCCGGCACCGCCGACGCTTGCTCGTCAAGGCGCCGCGTGAGGCACCCTTGCAGAAGCACCTTGCCGCCTGGCTCGCCAGCGTTGCGATCCCCGGCGGGGTGCGCGTCGTGGTGGACGTAGATCCCTATAGTTTTCTATGACTTAGGGCTATTCCGCTTCGCCTTGCCAGCCTTGGGGGGCTGTGGTACGTAGCCCCGCCTTCGCATGCGACCAAGCCGCTTTCCGCGAAGCCATTCAATGCCACGCCCGATTCTCGCCGGGCGCGCCCGGCGGGTCGCCGGGGCTCAAAGGGGACTCACGTCACGTGGTAACCGAGACGCCCGGTCTTAGCGCCGTCGCCGCACGTTATGCGGGCGCCTTGTACGACTTGGCCGAACCGAAGGGCCAGCTCGATGCCTGTGCCGTGGACCTGAAGACGCTCCAGGCCATGCTCGATGGCAGCGCGGATTTACGCTATTTGTGCGCGAGCCCGCTGCTCGGCCGCGAAAAACAAGCAAAGGCGGTGGGGGCGGTCGTCGAGCAGGCGGGGCTGTCCGATCTCGTGCGCCGGTTTGCCGGCATCGTCGTCAAGAACGGCCGCGCCGCCGCCTTGGGCGGAGTGGCTGGGGCGTTTCTTGCGCTTTTGGCCGCGCGCCGGGGCGAAGTGACCGTGGAAGTGCGCTCCGCCCAGCCGCTCGACGACGCCCAGATGCAATCCTTGGGCGCGGCCTTGCGGCCGATCGCGGGTGCCAAGCTCGCCATCGACGTAAAAATCGATCCGGGCATGCTCGGCGGGCTCGTCGTCAAGGTGGGCTCGCGCATGTTCGATTCCTCGCTGCGCACCAAGCTGCAGCGCCTGCAACTCGCCATGAAAGGGGTCGCGTGATGGAACTCCGCGCTGCCGAAATCTCCGCCATCCTCAAGAGTCAGATCGAAAACTTCGGCGTCGATGCCGATGTCGCGGAGGTCGGCCAGGTGCTGTCGGTCGGCGACGGCGTGGCGCGCGTCTATGGCCTGGACAAGGTGCAGGCGGGCGAGATGGTCGAATTCCCCGGCGGCATCCGGGGCATGGCGCTCAATCTCGAAACCGACAATGTCGGCGTCGTGATTTTCGGCGACGACCGCGACATCAAGGAAGGCGATACGGTCAAGCGCACGGGCACCATCGTGGACGTGCCGGTGGGCAAGGGCCTGCTCGGCCGCGTCGTGGACGCGCTTGGCCAGCCCATCGACGGCAAGGGTCCGGTGGCGTCGTCCGAGCGCCGCCGCGTCGAGGTCAAGGCGCCGGGCATCATTCCGCGCCGCTCGGTGCACGAACCGATGCAGACCGGCTTGAAGGCGGTCGACAGCCTCATCCCCATCGGCCGCGGCCAGCGCGAGCTGATCATCGGCGACCGCCAGACAGGCAAGACCGCGATCATCCTCGACACCATCATCAACCAGAAGCGCTACAACGAGGCGGGCGACGAAAAGACGAAACTCTATTGCATCTACGTCGCCATCGGGCAAAAGCGCTCGTCGATCGCGCGCATCGTCAAGACGCTCGAGGAAAACGGCGCGCTCGATTACACGATCATCGTGTCCTCGACCGCCTCCGAACCCGCGCCGCTCCAATTTCTCGCGCCCTACACCGGCTGCACGATGGGCGAGTTCTTCCGCGACAACGGCATGCACGCGGTGATCTTCTACGACGACCTCTCCAAGCAGGCCGTCGCCTACCGCCAGATGTCGCTGCTGCTGCGCCGCCCGCCGGGCCGCGAAGCTTATCCGGGCGACGTGTTCTATTTGCACTCGCGCCTGCTCGAGCGCGCGGCGAAGATGAGCGACAAGAATGGCGGCGGCTCGCTGACGGCCCTGCCGGTCATCGAAACCCAGGCCAGCGACGTGTCGGCTTATATTCCGACGAACGTCATTTCGATCACCGACGGCCAGATTTTTCTCGAGACCGATCTTTTCTACAAGGGCATCCGTCCGGCGGTGAACGTCGGCATCTCGGTCAGCCGCGTGGGCTCCGCCGCCCAGACCAAAGCGATGAAGCAGGTCGCCGGCACCATCAAGCTCGAGCTCGCCCAGTACCGCGAGATGGCGTCGTTCGCGCAGTTCGCCTCCGATCTCGACGCCTCCACCCAGCGTCTCCTGGCGCGCGGCGCGCGCCTGACCGAGGCGTTGAAGCAGCAGCAATACGAGCCGCTATCGGTCGAGGACCAGGTGGCGTCCGTCTTCGCGGGCGTGAACGGCTATCTCGACCGCATCGAGGTCGGCCAGGTGACGCGCTACCTCGCGGCCTTTCTCGACGCTATCCGCGCCAAGGGCCCGGACATCCTCGCCGCCATCCGCAAGGAGGGCGCGATCTCCGACGACACCAACAAGAAACTCAAGGCCTTCCTCGAAGACTTCACCAAGAACTTCTCCTGATCGTCCCCACGAACGCCGATCCCTAGCGTCCCCCGATGCCCAGTCTCAAGGATCTTCGCCTGCGTATCCGCAGCGTGCGGTCGACGCAGAAGATCACCGCGGCGATGAAGATGGTCGCGGGTGCGAAGCTTCGCCGCGCCCAGGAGGCGGCCGAGGCGGCACGGCCCTACGCCGACCGCATGGACCGCATGTTGCGCGCGCTCGCCGCGAGTTTCGGCGACCGTCCGGGCGCTCCGACCATGCTGGTGGGCACGGGCAAGGCGCAGATCCATCTGATCGTGGTCGCGACCGCCGATCGCGGCCTGTGCGGCAGCTTCAACGCCTCGATCGTGCGCGAGACGCGCAACATGGTCCGCGCGCTTCTCGCCGAGGGCAAGACGGTCAAGCTCGTCACGATCGGACGCAAGGCGCGCGACTTGTTGCGCCGCCAGTTTGGCCCGATGATCGTCGCTTCGTTCACCGAAATGGACCGGCCGCGCCTGTCCTACGCGGCGGCCGACCGTGTCGCCTCCCAGGTGATCTCGATGTTCGCCGCGGGCGAGTTCGACGTCTGCACGATCATTTACAACCGCTTCAAATCGGCCTTGGCGCAGTTCGTCACGCGCCACCAGCTCATCCCCTTCAAGGCGGACGCGGCGCCGGCGGAAGCCGCGGCGCAAGGGGCGCGCGCGGTTTACGAATACGAGCCCGACGAGGAGGAAATCCTCGCCGCGCTGTTGCCCAAGAATCTGGGCATTCAGATTTTCCGCGCGCTGCTCGAGAATTACGCGAGCGAGCAGGGCGCGCGCATGACCGCGATGGAAAACGCCACGCGAAACGCGGGCGACATGATCGGCAAGCTGACGATGCGCTACAACCGCACGCGTCAGGCGCAGATCACCAGGGAACTCATCGAGATCATCTCCGGCGCCGAGGCCGTCTAGGCAAAGCGCGGACGATCGAAGGATACGAGCGAGGATTACGTCATGGCGAAAAATAATGTCGGAAGCATCACCCAGGTCTTGGGCGCGGTCGTGGACGTGCGCTTCGAAGGCGAGTTGCCGTCGATCCTGAACGCGCTCGAGATCGACAACCACGGCAATCGCCTCGTTCTCGAGGTCGCACAGCACCTGGGTGACTCGGTGGTGCGCACGGTGGCGATGGATACCACCGACGGTCTCGTCCGCGGCCAGAAGGTGACGGACACGGGTGCGACGATCCAGATGCCGGTCGGACCGGAGACGCTCGGACGCATCTTGAACGTCATCGGCGAACCGGTGGACGAGCGCGGCCCCGTCAACGCCAAGAAACGCTCGTCCATCCATCGCGCGGCGCCGATCCTGACGGATCAATCGACCGAGACCGAGGTTCTGGTCACCGGCATCAAGGTCATCGATTTGCTCGAGCCCTATCCCAAGGGCGGCAAGATCGGCCTGTTCGGCGGCGCGGGCGTGGGCAAGACCGTCATCATCATGGAACTCATCAACAACATCGCCAAGGCGCACGGCGGCTATTCCGTGTTCGCCGGCGTGGGCGAACGCACGCGCGAAGGCAACGACCTTTATCACGAGATGATCGAATCGGGCGTTATCAAGCTCGACGGGCCGGGCTCCAAGGTGGCGCTGGTTTACGGGCAGATGAACGAGCCGCCGGGCGCGCGCGCGCGCGTCGGCCTCTCGGGCCTCACGGTCGCCGAGTATTTCCGCGACGAGGAAGGCCAGGATGTGCTGTTCTTCGTGGACAACATCTTCCGCTTCACCCAGGCGGGTTCGGAAGTGTCGGCGCTTCTCGGCCGCATCCCCTCGGCGGTCGGCTACCAGCCGACGCTCGCCACCGACATGGGCGTTCTGCAGGAGCGCATCACGACCACGAAAAAGGGCTCGATCACCTCGGTGCAGGCGATTTACGTGCCCGCCGACGATTTGACCGACCCCGCGCCCGCGACCTCGTTCGCGCATTTGGACGCAACCACGGTGCTGTCGCGCCAAATCGCCGAGCTCGGCATCTATCCGGCGGTCGATCCGCTCGATTCGACCTCGCGCATTCTCGATCCGCGCGTCGTTGGCGCGGAGCACTACGGCGTCGCGCGCGAAGTGCAGCGTATCCTCCAGACCTACAAATCACTGCAGGACATCATCGCCATTCTCGGCATGGACGAGTTGTCGGAAGAGGACAAGCTGACGGTTTCGCGCGCGCGCAAGATCCAGCGTTTCTTCTCCCAGCCCTTCCACGTCGCCGAGGTCTTCACCGGCCGGCCCGGCGTCTTCGTCGAGCTCGAGGACACCATCAAGGGCTTCAAGATGATTTGCGACGGCGAATGCGACGATCTGCCCGAAGCCGCCTTCTACATGGTATCGACCATCGAGACGGTGTTCGAGAAGGCCAAGCAAATGGCGGCCGAGGCGGCTTGAGGCGAAATTCGTGGCGGACAAAATCACCTTCGAGTTGGTATCGCCCGAGCGGCTCTTGCTCTCGGAGCCGGTGGAAATGGTCGTCATTCCCGGCACCGAGGGCAATTTCGGCGTGCTGCCGGGCCATGCGCCTTTCGCCTCGACCGTGCGCGCCGATCTCATCGAGATTTACCAAGACAATCGGGTGACGCGGCGGATTTTCGTCGCCGGCGGCTTCGCCGAGGTTTCGCCCGACCGCGTCACGGTTTTGGCCGATGAGGCCGTGCTCGTGGAAGAGATCGAACGCGGCGCGGTCGAGGCGCGCATCAAGGCGCTGGAGGATGATGTCCGCGACGGCGCCGACGAGGTTGCGCGCGCCGCCGCCCAGGCCAAGCTTTTCGTAGAGCAAGCCAAGCTTGCCGCGGTCATTCGGGCGTCCGGCGCCTAAACCCCTGATTCTCACCGGTTAGTCATGTCACCCTCTAGGCGCGAGTGGGGCTAGGGCCTATATTGGCCTCTCGAAAATACCATCCAGTTTGATTGACGTGGGGCTGACATGGGCATGGCGACCTGGTCGATCGAGGACATTCCCTGGGATCGGTTCGACCCGACGAAGGTCGATCCCGAAGTCCTGAAGCTGGTCAAGGCGGCGAGCGTGGTCGAACACAATGGCCGTGATTACGCCCGCTATTTGGGCGAAGTCTTCCACGACGATCCCGAATTCCAGGCGGTCGCCCGGCAATGGGCCGAGGAAGAAGTCCAGCACGGCAAGGTGCTGGCGCGTTGGGCGAAGCTCGCCGATCCCGATTTCGACTTCGACCGCGCCTTTGCGACCTTTACGCGCAATGTCCGCTTGCCGACCGAGATCGGTGGCTCGGTGCGCGGCAGCCGGGTCGGCGAATTGATCGCGCGCTGCATGGTCGAGGTCGGGACCAGCTCCTATTACTCGGCCCTCATGGCCGGCACGCGTGAACCCGCCCTCAAGGAAATCTGCCGGCGCATCGCCGCCGACGAATTCCGCCACTACAAGATGTTTTACGACAATATGAAACGCTATCAGGCGCGCGACGGTATCGGGTTCTGGCGGCGCTTTCGCATCGCCATCGCGCGCGTGACCGAAACCGGGGACGACGAACTCGCCTTCGCCTATTTCGCCGCGAACCATCCCGATGATCCGCGCTACGACCGGGCGCGTTACCGCGCCGCCTACATGTTGCGCGCCTACCCGCTCTACAGGCCCGGCGATCTGCAACTCGGCTTTTCGATGATCCTCAAGACCGTCGGCGTGCGGGTATCGGGCTGGGTTCTCGCCCGGGCGGCGCGCATGATCCATGTCTTGCTGCGCGTCCGCGCGCGCCAACTCGCGCGCATCGCCGCCTAGGCGCCGAGCGCGCCGGAAAACTCCTCGATCACGGCCTCGTACAACGCCCGCTTGAACGCCACGGCGAGGCGCGGCAATCGCCGCGGCTCCACCCAGCGCCAGGCCTCGAATTCGGGATGGGCGGTCGCGATGTCGATATCACCATCCGTGCCGGTGAAGCGATAGGCGAACCATTTCTGCGTCTGCCCCTTGAAGCGCCCGCCCCAGGCGGTGCCGGCAAGTTCCGACGGGAAATCGTAGGCCAACCACCCGCGCGCGGCGGCGATGAGGGCGACTTTGTCCGTCCCGGTCTCCTCGCGCAGCTCGCGCCGCGCCGCGTGGCGCGGCCGCTCGCCCGGCTCCACCCCGCCTTGGGGCATCTGCCAATGGCAATCCGCCATGTCGTTGCGCCGGCCGACGAATACCAGGCCGCGCGCATTCACCAGCATGATTCCCACGCCCTTGCGATAGCGGGCATGGGGCCGCGCGGCGCGCGCGAGATTGACCGGCGGGCTCATTTCTCCGGGCCCGTGACGGCGACGGCCGAGATCGGCGCCAGCGCGATGCCGCGATCGTGCAGCGTGCGCGCCCAGGCCTCGACCAGTTCGATCGTCACCGGAAAGGGATGGCCGATGGCGACGGCGTGCCCGCGCTTGCGCGCGAGCTGTTCGAGTTCCGCGAGGCGTGCGTTGATCGCGTCGCGCGAGGGCTGGGCGTCGATCGTCCGATCGGACGTGGCGCGCGCGAGGTCGATCTCGCCCGCGACGAGCGCGACGGCGGTTTTCGCCGCCGTGCGCGCGTCGAGGAACAAGAGGCCGCGCCCGCGCAGCTCCGCCAGCATCGGCCGCAGCGGCTCGGCGCTCGCCGTGAAGCGCTGGCCCATCTGATTGGTCACGCCGACATAGCCGGGAAAGCGCGCCAGCACCCAATTCAGGCGCTCGAGATTTTGCGCCGGAGGCAAGGTCGTGAGCAGGGTGTGCGGGCCTGGGTCGCTGTCGGGATAATTGGCCGGTTCCATCGGCACGCCGAGCAGCACCTCGTGCCCCGCGACGCGCGCGAGCTCCGCCCATTGCGCAAGCTTGTTGCCGGCATAGGGCGAGAACGCCAGCGTGATCGCGCCGGGCAGACGCTGGATCGCGGCCTCGGTCTGCGCCTCGCCAAGGCCGAGATTGGCGATCACGATGGCAATGCGCGGGCGTTTGTCCGCGCGGTCGAAGGGCCGTGCATAGACCTGCCAGGGCATGCGGCCATCCGCGCCGATGCGCGGCAGTGCACCATCGGCCGAGGCTTCGAGCAGGGCCGGATCGGGGCCCGTGCGCGGGCTAGGCGGCAGGGTGGCCTGCTGGGCCGGGAGCAACGCCGGGGTGGTTGCGGGCGGGGCCGCAGCGGCGGCGGCATTGGGTGCCGCAGGCGCAGGCGAGGCGATTTTTGGCGGCTCGGGCTTGGGCGGCGCGGGCGGTTGCGTCCGGCCCGCGGAATGGGACGGCTGGGCTTCGGGCGCTCGAGCTTCGGATGGCGCAGCGTGTGACGCCGTGGCTTCGGATGACTTAGCTTTAGACGGTTGGGCTTCGGCCGGTTGGGCTTCGGCCGGTTGGGCTTCGGCCGGCGGCGCCTCGACCGGTGCCGCGCGCGGCGCGATCGCCACCTCGGCGAGCGCTATCGTCGTGCCCGGCGCCGGTTTTTCATCGGTGAGCGCGAGCCAGGCGAGGACGGCGGCGGCCAGCAGCGCAACCACGCCCGCCGCGATGGCGGGCGCGCTCGGCCGTCTCGGCCGTTCTCTCCGGGGCGCGGGCACGGCGCCGGCGCGGGCGACGCGCTAGTTCGCGCTGGTGTGCGTCGCGGAAAGCGCACGCAGCATGTCGATGGCGCGGCCCATCTGCACATCGATTTGGCCCCTCGCGTCCTTGATCTCGGCGCCCTGGCCCGGCGCTGGAAGGTTCGGCAGATGCAAGGGCGGCAGGGCGGGCGGGCCGATGGTTTCTTTTTTGTCGGCCTTGAGCGAGCCGCGCAGATCGCCTTCGTGGCGCTCGGTGCGCTTTTCGCCGTCCGCGCGCGGCGGTTCGACCACCAAATCGGGGTCGATGCCGTACTGCTGGATGGAACGGCCCGACGGCGTGTAATAGCGCGCCGTCGTCATCTTGAGCGCGCCGTGGCCCGGGATGGGGCTGATGGTCTGTACGGAGGCCTTGCCGAAGGAGCGCGTGCCGACCAGAACCGCGCGGCGATGGTCCTGCAGCGCGCCCGCCACGATTTCGGACGCGGACGCCGAGCCGTCATTGATGATCACCACGATGGGCAGGCCGTTGATGATGTCGCCCGGCCGCGCGTTCACGATCATCGCGTCGTCGTTGCGTCGTCCGCGCGTGGACACGATGGCGCCCTTGGCCAGGAAGGCGTCCGACACGCCGATCGCCTGATCGAGCAGGCCGCCCGGGTTGTTGCGCAAATCGAGCACGACGCCCTTGAAGTTCTTGCCGAGTTCGCCGCGCACCTTGCTGATCGCGGCCTCGAGGCCGGCCACGGTCTGCTCGGTGAACGAACTGATGCGCACCACGCCGAACTGGCCTTCGACGGTTGCGCGCACCGACTGGATGCGAATGACGTCGCGCGTCAGCTTGACATCGAAAGGCGGCTGGGCGCCACGCCGGATCGTCAGGCGAATATCGGTTTTCACCTTGCCGCGCATCTTGTCCACGGCTTCGGGCAGGGTCAGGCCCTGCGTCGCCTCGCCGTCGAGATGGGTGATGAAATCGCCGGGCTGAATGCCGGCGCGGAAGGCGGGCGTGTCGTCGATGGGCGAGACGACCTTGATCCAGCCGTTCTCCGTCGTGACCTCGATGCCGAGACCGCCGAACTCGCCCTTGGTCTGGGACATCGTGTCCTGGAACGACTTCGAGTCGAGATAGGTCGAGTGCGGATCGAGCGAGGACAACATGCCGCGGATCGCGGCCTCGATAAGATCCTTGTCGGGAACCTTCTCGACGTAATCGGCGCGCACGCGTTCGAACACGTCGCCGAACAGCTTAAGATAGCGGTAGGTCTCGGCGCTCGATTCGGCCGGTGCCGCGCGTACGGGGCTGCCTACGAGCAATAGGGCGGTCGTGGCGGCCGCCAGGATGCGCATGACGATCATTGTCCGACCTTATCGCTTCTCGCCGCCAACCAAGGCTGCGGGTTGATGGGTTTACCGTGTCGGCGCAACTCGACGTAGAGCGTCGGCTTGGCGTTGTCCGGTTGTCCCATGAGGCCGACCGGCTCGCCGGCGACGACCCACTGACCTTCTGTCCCGCCGATCCGCGAAAGTCCGACGAGGAGGGAATGATATCCGTCGCCATGATCGATTATCAAGATAAGCCCATAGCCGCGAAAGGGCCCGGCAAAGGCGATTTGGCCGTCGAAGGGGGCGACGACCTGGGCTTCGGGCCGGGTTTCGATGGTGATGCCCTTCTCCGAGACCGCGCCGCCCTCCTGGCCGAAGGCCTTTACGACCGTGCCGCGGACCGGCAGGAGCATCTGGCCGCGCGCGGCGCTCATGGCGCGGATGGCCGAGGGAGCCGCCGAGGCGACCACGGCGGTCTCCGCGCGTTCGGCGGGGCCAGGCTCGGACTTCTCGGCGCGTTCGGGCCTATCGGTGCGTTCGGGTCGCCCGCCGCGTTCGGCCGCGGGCGGCGGCGGCTTGGCGGGCGAGGGGCGGACGCGGCTGGCCTCGATGCGTTCCAGCAGCTCGCGCAGGTCCTTGGCCTCGGCGGCGAGACGTACATTGCGCTTGCCGATGGTCAGGCGCTCGTTCTCGCGCGTCTGGGCGAGTTTTGCCTTGCGCTCGGCCAGCGCGTCGAGGCGTTCGCGCTCGGCCTGGAGGCCGTCGAGGGCCGCGGCCAGTTCCACCCGGCGCGTGGCGATGTCCTTGCGCAGCGCGACCAAGGCCTCGATTTCGGTCTGGATTTTGCGGCCGCGCGCCTCGACCGTGGGAATGGCCGCACGCAGCAACAGCGCGCCGCGAATGGTGTCGGCGGGCGGGACGGGGCGGGCGACCAGGGCCTCGGGCGGCAAGATGGCGATGCGTTCGAGGGTGGCGAGTAGGCGCACGAGCTGCGCGCGCTGGCCCCCGAGCGCGGCCAGACGCGTCGAGAACTCCTTGTTCAGCGCCTCGAGGCGGCGTTCGTGCAGGGATATCGAATCCTCGCGATCTTGCGCGGCGCGCGCGGCGGCGATCGCCTTTTCACGAATCTGCTCGACCTCGCGCGCCAGCGCCTCTGACTCGCGCGACAGGGCCGTCTCGCGCTCGCGGCCGCGCTCAAGCTGTTGTTCGACATCTTGGAGGCGCTTGCCGCTTTTATCCGGTTTGTCCGCGGCGTGGCCGAAATCGGGAAATGCCGCGAACACGAGAGCCAACACGAGAGCCCCGGTCAGCGCGAAGCGCGCGAGGATAATGCCCGGCGCGAAGCGCGCGAGGATAATGCCCGGCGCGAAGCGCGCGAGGATAATGCCCGGCGCGAAGCGCGCGAGGATAATGCCCGGCGCGAAGCGCGCGAGGATAATGCCCGGCGCG
>CAMAPP010000105.1 GCA_945860095.1 Rhizobium sp. Q54
CTCGACGCCATCGGTTTGCGGATGGCGTCGCTCATGGCCGATCAGCAGGAACGCTGGGCGGCGCTTGGGCGCGAATTGGCCGATAGCGGCATCGCGGTGGTGGAAACCTCGGATTTGACCGGCGAGGAACGCGAGTGGCTCGCGCGCGCGTTCATGGAGCGCATCTTCCCCGTGCTCACCCCGCTGGCCGTCGATCCGGCGCACCCATTCCCGTTCATTCCCAATTTCGGCTTCGCCATGGCGCTGCGCATGAAGCGCGTCTCGAACGGCAACGAAATGACGGCGCTCCTGCCGCTCCCGCGCCAGCTGGGCCGCTTCATTCGCTTGCCGGGCAAGGCCATCCGCTATGTGCCCATCGAGCAGGTCGCGGCTCTCTATCTCGGCGAATTGTTTCAGGGCTTCGAGGTCACCGACAAGGGCTGCTTCCGCGTGGTTCGCGACAGCGAGATGGAAATCGACGAAGAGGCCGAGGATCTGGTCCGGGTGTTCGAATCGGCGCTCAAGCGCCGCCGGCTGGGGACCGTCATCTTGCTGTCGTGCGAGGCGGGAATGTCCGAGCAGCTTCGCCGCTTCGTCACCGAGCAGATGCACGTGGCGCCGGGCGACGTGTCGATCGAGGATGGCCTTCTGGGGCTCGCCGAAATCTCCCAGCTCATTACCAAGGAGCGTCCGGATCTTCTGTTCGAACCCTATACCGCGCGCTTTCCCGAGCGCATTCGCGATTTCGGCGGCGATTGCTTCGAGGCCATCCGCACCAAGGACATCATCGTCCACCATCCCTACGAAAGCTTCGATGTCGTGGTGCAGTTCCTGCGCCAGGCGGTGGCCGATCCCAATGTGGTGGCGATCAAGCAGACGCTGTACCGCACCAGCGAGGATTCGCCGATCATGCGCGCGCTCGTCGAGGCGGCCGAGGCGGGCAAGTCCGTGACCGCGATGGTTGAACTTAAGGCGCGCTTCGACGAAGAGCGCAATATCCGCTGGGCGCGCGATCTTGAGCGCGCGGGCGTCCACGTCGTCTTCGGCTTCATCGACCTGAAGACCCATGCCAAGGTTTCGATGATCGTGCGCCGCGAGGGTGGACAGCTCCGCACCTATTGCCATTTCGGCACCGGCAATTATCACCCGATCACCGCGACGTCCTACACGGACCTGTCGTTCTTCACGTGCGACCCCGTGCTCTCGCGCGACGCGGCGCGGATGTTCAATTACATGACCGGCTACGGCCGGCCGGAGCCGATGGAAAAACTCGCCATCGCACCGGTGAATCTGAGAAAGACCCTGTTCGGCCTCATCGCCGACGAGATCGCCCATGCCGAGGCCGGTCGGCCGGCGCAGATCTGGCTGAAGCTCAACTCCATCGTCGATCCGTCGGCGATCGACGCGCTTTACGCCGCGTCGAAGGCGGGGGTGCAGATCGATATGGTGGTGCGCGGGATCTGCTGCCTGCGTCCGGGGTTGCCGGGCCTGTCGGAGAACATTCGAGTCAAGAGCATCGTCGGCCGGTTCCTCGAACACAGCCGCATCGCGTGCTTCGGCAACGGCCACAAGCTCCCCTCCGCCGAGGCCAAGGTCTTCATCTCGTCGGCCGACTGGATGACGCGCAACCTCGATTGGCGCGTGGAGACGCTCGTGCCGATCGAGAACCCGACCGTCCACCGCCAGGTACTCGAGCAGATCATGGTGGCGAATCTGAACGATGCGGCGCAGAGTTGGGTTCTCGATTCCGACGGCATCTATCGTCGCGTCCATGCCCCGCCGAGCGCCTTCTCGGCGCACACGTTCTTCATGACCAATCCGAGCCTCTCGGGGCGGGGCAGCGCGCTCAAGCGCGCGGCTACCGTGCCCCTCCTCGTGCTCAAGAAAGCCTAGGCGAGCTCGAACCCGAGTTCGGGTCTTGTCCGGCCCTTCGTCATGAGGTCCGGGCCTTCGTCATGAGGTCCGGGCCTTCGTCATAAAGCATTGGCGCGGGCGCTGTCTGATTCGGTATAAGTTTTCCGTGGCGGCGGGGTCGGCCCGCGCCGCGTGAGGACGAGGGACCGAACCGGGGAATGGCAGGCGCGGAGCGCAGGGCCGTCACCGTATCCGCGCGGCACGCGCGCGTCGGCGTCATCGATATCGGCTCCAATTCCATTCGCCTCGTGGTTTACGATGCGCCCGTCCGGGCCTTCATTCCGATATACAACGAAAAAGCCATGTGCGGCCTCGGCAAGGGCCTTGCCCGCCGCGGCCGTCTGCCGCCCGAAGGCATGGCGCTTGCCCTCGACACCGTGCGCCGCTTCGTGGAGCTGGCGCGCGCCATGTCCGTCGGCCGGCTCGACGTCATCGCCACCGCGGCGGTGCGCGAGGCGCTCGACGGCTCCGACTTCGTCAAGGCCGTCGAGCGGCGTTGCGGCGTCCGGGTCGAGGTCCTGTCCGGCATGGAAGAGGGCCGGCTCTCCGCCCTCGGCGTGATGTCCGACCTGCCCAAGGCCGACGGCGTCATCGGCGATCTTGGCGGGGGAAGTCTCGAACTGGTTTCGGTCGAGAACGGGCGCATCGGCGAGCAGGCGACGCTGCCGCTCGGCCCGTTGCGTCTCCTGGACGAGACGGGCGGGGATCTGCGCCAGGCCGAGACGATCATCGACCACGAGTTGACGGGCGTCCCATGGCTCGCCGGGCGGGCCAAGGGACGGCGGTTCTATGCCGTGGGCGGGGCATGGCGCTCGCTCGCGCGCGTGCACATGGCGCAAACCGACTATCCGCTGCACGTCATAGACCGCTACGAGGTCAAGCGTTCGAAGATGGAGAACATCGTTACTCTCGTCGCGCGCATGGGCCGGCGTTCGCTCGAGCGCCTTCCGGGCGTGCCGCGGCGCAGGCTCGATACCCTGCCCATGGCGGCTTTCGTGATGGAACGGATTCTGCGCGTGGGTGGCCCCAAGCGCGTCGTCTTTTCCGCCCACGGCTTGCGCGAGGGCATGGTGTTCAGCCGCCTGTCGGCGGATGCCCAGCGCGAAGATCCGCTGCTTGCCGCCTGCGCCGCCGCCGCGCAGCGCTTCGGCCGGTTCGCCGAAATCGGCGGCGAGCTGGGCGTCTGGACCGCGCCTTTGTTCCCGAAGGAAAGCGCCGAGGACGAACGCCTGCGCCGCGCGGCGTGCTGGCTCGGCGATATCGGCTGGATCGACCACCCCGATTACCGCGCCCAGCAGGCGCTGGAGCGCGTGCTGCGCTTGTCGGTGCTGGCGGCGGATCATCCGGGCCGGGCCTTCCTGGGCTTGGTCGCGTTCTATCGCTATGGCGGGCAGGCCGCGGACGAGGTCGCGGACATCGCGCGCGGTCTCGTCGCGGAGGGCGCGGAGAAGCGCGCGCGCGTGCTTGGCTTAGCGCTGCGGCTTGGCTATGCGATCACCGGCGGGGCGCCGGGCATTCTCGGCGATATGACGCTCGGCCTCGACGGCGACCGCCTCAATCTCGTCGTCGCGCCCTCGCGCGAGGCGCTGGTGAGCGACGACGTGAACCGGCGGTTTCAGGCGGTGGCGGCAGCGCTCGACCGCAAGACCCAAATCGTGCCGCGCGGCGAACGGAAAGCCGCGGGCTTCTAGCGCGCCCGATCCGAGAGGTTCCGGCCTTCCGATTCGGGCCTTCCGATTCGGGTCTCTGGGTTGTTCAGGCTTTTGCGTTCAGGCGCCGCGCCCGCGCTTGGTCGCCTCGTGCGCGACGACGCGCACCTGGCCGCCTTCGACCGCAAGACCAAGTCGGCCTTCGAGCAGGGCCGAGGCATCCTTGCCGAACACTTCGTGCCGCCAGCCGCGCAGGGCGGGAACGTCGGACTCGCCCGCCGCGATGCGCTCCAAATCCGCCACCGACGCGACCAACTTCGCGGCGACGTGATGGGTCTCGCAGGTCATCTTGAGCAGAACCTTGAGCACTTCGACGACCGGACCGAGGCCGCGCGGCAGATTGGGCCGGTCGGGCAAAGTGGGCACCTCGTCTGCGGGCAGGGCAAGGCCGCGCGCCACGGCTTCGAGCAGCGCCTTGCCGAAGGGGCCGTCGGCATTGCCGCGCGGCAGGGCGCGGATGCGCGCCAAGTCCTCTATGCGCTTGGGCTGGCTGGCGGCGATTTCCAGCAGGGCCTCGTCCTTGACCAAGCGCCCGCGCGGCAAATCCCGGCGCTGCGCCTCGCGCTCGCGCCAAGCCGAGATTTCCTTGAGGACGCCCAGGCCATTGCGCGACATGCCGCGCGGTTTCAACCGTTGCCAGGCCTCGTCGGGCTCCAGGCGATAGGTCGCGGGATCGAGGAGCGTCGCCATTTCCTCGCCGAGCCAGGTTTCACGGCCGGTCTTCTCCAGGCGCTCGGCCAGCCCGGCATGGACGAGACGCAGATGGGTCACGTCCGAAAGCGCATAGGCCAACTGTCGGTCGGTCAGCGGGCGGTGCGACCAATCGGTGAAACGCGACGATTTGTCCACGCGTGCGCCCGCGAAGTGCGCGACAAGCGTTTCGTAGGACACTTGCTCGCCGAAGCCGCAGACCATGGCCGCGACCTGGGTGTCGAAAATGGGGCGCGGAACGTCGCCCGCCATATGGAAGAAGATTTCGACGTCCTGCCGCGCGGCGTGGAAAACCTTGAGCACGCGCGAATCGGCCATGAGCTTCAGCAGCGGCTTGAGATCGATCCCCTTGGCCATGGGATCGATGATGGCCGCCTCGTCGGGGCCGGCGAGCTGAACGAGGCAAAGCCGCGGCCAATAGGTCGCGTCGCGCATGAATTCGGTGTCGACCGCGACGAAAGGGGCGTGGGCGAGACGCTTGCACAGCGCCTCGAGTGTCTTGGTGTCCGCAATCACCGGAGGCGGCAAGGTCGCGCCGTCGGCTTCGCCGCGCGCCTCGTCCTGGGCCTTGGGGCGGCCGGAAGAACGGAAAACTGAATCTTCGTCAATCACTTAGCCGACCCTGTTCATCGTGATGTCGAATACAATATTTCGTATTTATTACAAGGGAAAGCACAAAATATTTGACAGGCGAGTCAAGCGCCGTTCATGATGGTCGAACCAGATAGCTACACGTCGCGCGAGGAGGCAGTTCATGACATGGACTTTGGCCGGCAGTCTGGATTCCAGCATGATCCGGGGTGTCGCAAGGAAGGCTTTTCTCGCTTCGGTTGCCATTGGCCTCGGGGGCTGCGCCTTGCCGCCGGCCTTGAGCATCGCATCGCTCATGATCGACGGCGTGAGCTATGCCGCGTCGGGCAAGTCGGTTCAGGACCACGCCCTGTCGGCCGCGACCGACGAGGACTGCGCCCTTTGGCGGGTGGCCAAGGGCTTGGCGATTTGCCGCGACAAGGATGGCGGGACCGATAGCGCGGTTGCCGGAAAATCGGACGCGGTACCGGACGAAACGGCGATCGCGCCGGAACTTCTCGCGGCGCGGGCCGAGGCTTTGGATACGCCGCAGCCGATCATCGTGGCGCAGCTGTCCATGCCGCCGTTCTCGCCCATGGGCAATGTGGTGGTGCCCATGCCCTCGGGCAACCAGCGGCCCACCGTGGCGCTGGTTCCGCCCATCGCTGTGGCCATGTCGGACGCAAATCCGGCGAAGATCGCTACCTCCGCGATTGCCGCCACGCCCATTGCCTCGACTGCCGTTCAGGCCGTGCCCGTGCCGCTCATGACCGCGCAGCCGGCGATGGCCATGCTGGGCGCGGCCGCGAAATTTTCCGCCGCGCCCGCTCCTAAGGTCGCGGTGGCGTCGTCGCGCACGAAGGACGGCCGCGCGAAGGACGGCCACGCGAAGGACGGCCTTGTCCTCGTGGTTCTCGCAAGCTTCAACGAAAACTCCCAGGCGGTGGACGCGGCGCGTTCGCTCGCGCGGCTTTCCGCCCGTGTGATCGAGGGCCAGGTCCATGGTCGCATGGTGCATCGCGTCGTCGCCGGGCCCTATACGCCGGTGCGTGCGGTTCATGCCCGTCGCGCGGCGCGCTCCGCGGGCGTGGCCGATTCCTGGTTGCTGGGCGTCTGACGATCCGGGGCGTCAAGGTCGTTCGTCCCGCCGTTCAAACCAGGCGGTCGGGCGGCGCGCGGCCGGCGAAGAAGGCGTCGAGATTGTCCACGCACTTATTGCCCATGCCGTCGCGCGTCTCGACGGTCGCACTGCCGAGATGGGGCAGCAAGAAAGTATTCGGCAGGGTGCGGTAGGTTTCGTCGAGCAGGGGCTCGCGGTCGAAGACGTCGAGGCCGGCCGCGGCGAGCTTGCCCGCGCGCAAGGCCCCGATCAGTGCCCGATCGTCGATGATCGCGCCGCGCGCCGAATTGACCACGATCGCCCCGTCCTTCATGAGGGCGATGCGCCGCGCGTCGAGAAAGCGCGTGGTCTCCGGCGTGGCCGGGCAATTGATCGACAGTATATCGACGACCGCCAGCATTGCTTCGGCATCGTCGTGGAATACGGCGCCGTGTTCGAGGTCGGGCGTAAGACGCGTGCGGTTGGCGTAGTGGATTTTCATGTCGAAGCCGCGCGCGCGCTTGGCGAAGGCGCGGCCGATGCGGCCCATGCCGAGGATGCCGAGGATTTTTCCCGTCACGTGCGTGCCGAGCAATTGGGTGGGCGCCCAGCCGGTCCACTCGCCGTTGCGCAGCATGCGCTCGCCCTCCGCCGCTCGCCGCGCCGCGCCGAGCATCAGCAACATGGTCAGGTCCGCCGTCGCGTCCGTCAGCACGTCCGGGGTATAGGTCACACAGATGCCGCGCCGCTTGCAGCCGGCGATGTCGATGTGGTTGTAGCCGACCGAGAACGTGGCGATGGCCTTGACGCTGGCGGGCAGGGCCTCGATCACCTCGCTGCCAACATTGTCGGTCGCGGCGACCAGCAGCGCGTCGGCCTTGGCTTCGCGCGCCAGTGCGACGATGCGCGCGGGCGCGTAAACCTCGTCCGTCGCGTTGAGCACGGGCGCGTAATCGCGCGCGAGACGGCGCTCGACCGCCGCGGTCAATTTGCGCGTGACGATGACGGTCTTCTTCGCGGCCGTCTTGGTTCCGGTCATGGCGAGCATCTCCCGATGGCGTTGGGCCCTGCGGCGCTTGGAACGGCGGCGTTTGGCCCAACTGCGCTTGGAACGGCGATTTTAGCAATCCCTCGGCTATCGTCCACCGGCCTTGCGCATGGCATACTGAACCTTCCACGCCACAGGCGGATTCGGGGAGTGTATCGATGATCGCGCGTCGTTCCGCCGTCCTGGGCGCGGCCCTGTTCGCGCTCGCGGGCGCGCCGGCCTTGGCCGTCGATCTTGCGCCCCATCGCGCGGCCTATTCCTTGAAGCTCGAGGGCGCGGGCCAAGCGGGCAACATCCTTTCGGCCCGGGGCGCCATGGTCAGCGAGTGGGGCGAAAGCTGCGATGCCTGGACCGCCGAGCAGCGCATCGTGCTGGAACTCGTCAACACCCAGGACGAAGTCCTGGCGACCGATACCGGTTTCACCAGTTGGGAGTCCAAGGATGGCCTACGCTACCGATTTAGCCTGCGCACGCTCCGCAACGAGGAGGTGAGCGAGGAATATCGCGGCGATGCGCGCCTGCCGGCCGCGGGTAAGGCCGGCGAGGCGCGCTATACCCTGCCCGCAGGGCAGGTGGTGAAATTGCCGGCGGGCACGATCTTTCCGATGGTTCATTCGCGTGAACTGGCGAAGGCGGCGGCGGCGAGCCGAGGCCGGTTTGCGGCCACCGTGTTCGACGGCGCGACCAAGGAAGGCATGTCCCAAGTCAATGCCGTGATCGGCAAGGCCGTCGCGGCAGACGACAAGGATAGGAAATCGCCGCTAACCGATCGCCGGTCATGGAATGTCCGCCTGGCCTTCTTCGATCCTGGTGCCAAGTCGCCCGCGCCGCAGTACGAACTGGGCCTGCGCATGTTCGCAAATGGCGTGGCGGGCGATCAGATCATGGATTTCGGCGAATTCCGGGTGCGCGCGACGCTCGAACATCTCGAGCCGTTGGCGAAGCCGAAGTGCTAGCGTGCCCGGCGTCTCACAGCGCAAGCCGTTCGCCGCGCCACTTTTTTGCCAGCGCCACCACACCGAGAAGTCCCGCGAGCGATAGCGCCGCCATGACGCCGTACACGCCGGCGCCAAAGGCGGCATAGAGCGGCCCCGTGGCGAGGAGGGCCGCGCCCATCGCCAAGCCCATGCCGAATGCCGAATAGGTGCTCTGGGCCGAGGCGGCGAAACCCTCCGGCGCCATGCGCTGCAAGGCGTGCATGGCCGCGAGATGCGCGGCGCCGAAGGTCAGCGCATGCAGAAGTTGAAGCGCGGCGATCGCCCAAAGCGCGTCCGCGAATGCCATGGCGAGCCAGCGCACGGCCCCGGCGGCGCCAGCGGTCGCAAGCAAGCCCAAGGGGCCAAGGCGCGCCAGGACACGCCCTCCGAGCGCGAACAACAGCACCTCCGCGATCACGGCCTCGGCCGAGAGCAGGCCGATGGTGGTTTCGTCCATACCGCCGGCGCGCCAGTGCACCGTGCCGATGGCGTACATCGCGGCATGGCTGGCTTGCAGCGCGCCGCACGTGCCGAGAAACAGCGCGAAGGTCCGGTTGCCGAGCAAGGCCAGTGCCGGCGGCCGGACATGGACGGCGCGCGCCTGTCCGCTATCGGGCAGGGCGGCGCAGGCGACCAACATGGCCAGGGACGTTGCGACCAGCAGCGCGATCGTGAGATCGATGCCGCCCGCCTCGATCAGAAGGCCGCCGAGCGCCGAGAGGGCGATGAAGGCGAGCGAACCCCAAAGCCGCAGCCGGCCATAGTCGAGGCCGCGCGCGGCGGCAAGCGTCATGGTCACGTTTTCCCCGAGCGGCATTAAACCGGCATGTGCGACGCCCGCGACGATGCCGATCGCCAGCAGGGACCAAATCCCGCCCGCGAACCAATAGGCGGCGAAACCCAAGGCTGCGATGGCGGCGAGCGCGATCATCGGCCGTCGGCGCTCGCCCCGCCGGTCGGCCATGGCGCCGATCCAGGGCGTCGTCAGGATGCGCACGAAGCTGACGCTTGCCAGCAGCAAGCCGATTTCGCTCGCGCCGATCCCGCGCGAATCGAGCCAGAGCGGAAAGAACGGCAGATGGACGCCGATGACCGCGAAGACGGCGGCGTAATAGAACGAAAGCCGCCGGGCGAGGGAAGCGCCCGAGACCAAGCTCACCAGGTCTTGGACGGCTTGGCGAGCACCGCGAGGGTGTCGCCCTTCTCGATTCGCCCGGGAGCGCGGCGGCAATAGAGCACGCCCGAGGTTCCGGCGCGCACCACGAGCGGGGTGCGTTCGGGCGCCTGCGGGTAATGGATTTGGCCGAGCTTTTGGCCTTCGGCGACGGTGTCGCGCAACTCGAGGAAGGGCTCGTACAGCCCGTCGTCCATGGCCATGGAAAAACAGCCGATATCCGGCGTCTCCATGACCAGGCTTTCGCGCCGCCCGCGCCAAGGTGCCGTTTCGGGCTTGCCCTTGGCCATGCCGAAATGAATGAGCACGTTGCGAATCCCGGCTTCGGTGATCGCGATCGTTTCAGGGGTCAGCACCGCGCCGCCGCCGAGTTCGGCGCCGACGAACACCTTGCCCATGTTTTCGACCGCGGTGTCGAGCATGCCTTCGGTGTCGAGCTCCTCGATCACAAGACCTACCGGCGCGCGAAACGCCTTCATCGCCTCGACCGTCGCCGCCATCTGCTTCTTGTTCGGCAGATAGTGGATCATCACCGAAGGCGTCATGAACATGGAATAGCCGCCCGAATGAAGATCGTATGCCGCATCGACCATGGGCAGGATCTGCGTTTGAACGTAATGCGCGATCACTTGGGTGATCGTGCCGGCGCGCTCGCCCGGAAAGGCGCGATTCATGTTGCGCCCGTCGATGGGCGAGAGCCGCGTGCCCGCCATGAGCGCCGGGAAATTCAAGCCCGGAATGACGATCACCCGGCCCTTGATGGCTTTGGCCTCGAGCGCGCGGATGAGTTTGAGGAGCGCGACGGGGCCTTCGTATTCGTCGCCGTGATTGCCGCCGGTGAACAATACGGTCGGGCCCTTGCCGTTCTTGATGACGGCGATGGGCATGAGCAGCGTGCCCCAACCGCTATTGTCGCGCGAGTTCGGCACGCGCAGATAGGACACCTGCTTGCCGTCCTTGTCGTAACGGATATCGGTGCTGACGCGCGAGGATTCGGATTTCTTGGCCATGATCGCAACTCCATGACCCCGATGCGGCCGGGGCGTGTTAGCCGTGATGGAATCCGGCCGGCGTCTTCAATCGGTGTCGAGCGCGCGCTTGAACGTCGCCGGGTCCACGTTCCCACCCGAAAGCATGACGACGACGCACTTGCCCTTGACGTCGAGCCTGCCCGACAGCACCGCCGCGAGCGCGACCGCGCCGCCCGGCTCGGCGACAAGCTTCAGTTCCAGGAACGCGGCCTTCATGGCCTTGAGACATTCCTCGTCCGTGGCACTCACCCCGCCGGCCAGGTGACGTTGGGCGATGGGAAAAGTGATTTCGCCGGGCGTGGGCGCGAGCAAGGCGTCGCAGATCGATTTGGCGGCCGGGTTGTTGGTGACGCGCCGGCCGAAGGCGAGCGAGCGCGCCATGTCGTCGAGGCCCGCAGGCTCGGCGCTGTAGCACGCGGCGTTTGGAAACTTGGCCTTGAGCGCGACCGCGCAACCCGTCGCAAGCCCGCCGCCGCTGCACGGCGCGAGAAAAACGTCGGGTGCGAGGCCTAAGCGCGCCATGTCCTCGGCGATCTCGAGGCCCGCCGTGCCCTGGCCGCAGATCACGTCCAGATCGTCATAGGGTTTGACCAGCGCCAGGCCGCGCTCGGACGACAGATGTTGGCCGATGTCCTCGCGGCTTTCCTTGTAGCGGTCATAGGTGACGATCTCGGCGCCATAGGCGCGGGTGTTCGCCATTTTTATCGCGGGCGAATCCGTCGGCATGACGATGGTCGCGGGCGCGCCCAGCATGGCGGCGGCGCAAGCGACGCCCTGGGCGTGGTTGCCGGATGAGTAGGCGACCACGCCGCGCGCGCGCGTCGGCGCGTCGAGCTGACAGATTTTGTTGTAGGCGCCGCGGAACTTGAAGGCGCCGACCCGTTGCAGCACCTCGGCCTTGACGAACAAGCGGCAGCCGAGGCGTTGGCCGAGCGTGTGGGCCTCGATCAAGGGCGTGCGCACCGCCACGGCGGCGATGCGGCGCGCGGCGTCCTCGATATCGGCGAGGGTGGGAATGGCGGACATGGCACGGCTCGGGACAGGGCTTCGGGGTGCGCGAGTTCAAAATCGCGCCGCCCACTAGGTCGCACACCGGCGCCCCGCCAGCAAGTGCCGGGTACCGCTAGCGCTCCTCGGGCGGCTTGACCGCGCGGAACATGGCGAACAGAGCCAAATCGTAGCCTGCCTTGAGCACGCCCGCGAGCAGCAGAAACCACCCGAACGGCGAAACCTGAAGCAGCACGCCACCGAGCATGGGCCCGAGCGCGGCGGCCAGGCTGCGCGGCACGGCGGTCAGGCTGGCCGCCGCCGCGCGTTCCTCGGGCGTGACGACGGCAACGACGTAGGACGAGCGCGTCGGCACGTCCATTTGCGACAACAGGGAACGCACGAGAAAGAGCGCCAGCACGACGTCGAGATCGTCGAAGAATGCCATGGCGGCGAGGCACAGATTGGCCGGCAGGTGGGTGAACACCATGGTGTTGACGAGGCCGATGCGCTTGGCCAAGGGCGCGGCCACGAGAAACGAGATCGCGGACGCTAGATTGGCCCAGAAGAAGATGGTCGCGGTTGCGGTGAGCGATAATTGGAAGCGGTCGTAAAGCCAAAACGCCACGAGCGATTGCACCACGAGGCCGCCGCCGAAGGAATCGATACTGAACAACATCGCCAGGCGCACGACGATGGGGCGCGAGGGGCCTAGGCGCGCGCGAGGTGTGCCAGCGGGCGCGGCGGCACCGATGACGAGCGTGCGATGGATCGCGCATTGCGCGAGACCGATCGCGCCGTAGAGCGCGAACATCGCCTGAATGGCGCCAATTCGGCCGAAGCCGCCATATTCGGCGAGCCAGTCGGGCGCGCCCGCGGCGAGCGTGCCGAGCGCCCCCAAGGCCGAGCCCGCGAAGGCATAGCGCGCAAACAGCGCCGTGCGGTCCTTATCGGCCACGGCGTCGGGCAGAAGGGCGTGCTC
>CAMAPP010000106.1 GCA_945860095.1 Rhizobium sp. Q54
CGATGCCGAGCGCGCCCAGGCCGAGGCCGCTTTTGCGGCCGAACGCAAAGCGGCGGCGCGCGCCAAGCAGGCTCTCGCCGGCGCGAAGCTCGAAGCGGCGATTGCGCGTCTCGACCGTCTGGTTGCGGACTGAGCGCCAGAGCCATGGCGCAGGTCGCGGTCACCATCAACGGACGCGGGTATCAGATCGCCTGCGACGACGGCCAGGAGGAGCACCTGCGCACGCTCGCCGCCTATATCGACCGGCGCGTGGGCGAACTCGTCGCGGCGATGGGCCAGGTCGGCGACAACCGGCTCTTGGTCATGGCAAGTCTGCTGGTGGCCGACGAATTGTCGGAAGTCTCGAGCGAACTTAAGGACCTGAAAAGCCAAATCGCCGACGGGGCGAATGTCTCGGCGGATACCGAAAAGCGCGTCGAGGCCTTGATCGACCGCATGGCCGGCCGGATCGAGAGCGTTGCGGGGCGGCTCGAGCGCCCGTAGGATGGCTTGGGCGGTGCTGAAAGGCGCGTCAGGTGCTCGTCGTCCCGGGGGCTATGTTCTATCCACTAGGGAGCTGTCCCTGCCGGAACCCTGGTTCCGGTACACGGTGCCCACCTGCCTAGGCAGGCCTCGGTGGACCTGACAGGCCAACGGCCATTTCGGCTCCGCCCACTTTAAGAATTTTTGCATCCCTTGCCGAGACCGCCGATCGCCCAATACGCCGATCGCCCGCGCTTTGCGGGGCGGAGTTGCACCCGCTCCCCCTCTGTCCGATTTCATTGCGCCCGATTTCACTGTGTCCGATCCCATGGTGTCCGATTTCATTGCGTCCAAGCCGTGTGTTGTGTCCGATCCGTGGACGTGGAACGCGCCGCCCGACGACCTGCCTGACGACCCGCCCGCCTGATCCCAAGTGGCCCCGCGCCCGAGTGGCTCCGATTCCAAGTGAAGACGACATGACGCTGGCCGCGGAGAAAACAGCGCTGCGCCTTGCCGCGCGCGCCGCGCGCGCGCGCGCCCATGCCCTCGGCGGTTCCACCGCGCAAGACGCGGCCGGCCGCGCCTTGGAGATTTTGCCGTTTCACGCCGGCCAGATCGTTTCGGCCTATTGGCCCGTGGGCGACGAGCTCGACACCCGGCCGCTCATGGCGGCGCTGGCCGCGCGCGGCTGCATCCTGGCCTTGCCAAAGGTCGTCGGCCGGCTTCAGCCTCTCCTTTTCCAACGCTGGCGGTCGGGCGATCCCTTGGTGCCCGGCATTCTCGGCATTCCCGCGCCCGTCGGCGAGGGCGAGGCGGTGATCGTGACGCCCGAGATACTCGTCGTGCCGCTTCTCGCCTTCGACCGAATGGGCTTCCGTTTGGGCCAGGGCGGCGGATATTACGACGTGACGCTGCAGGTTTTGCGCGCGGGCGCTTTGCGTGCGGGGCGCGCGGTGCTGGCGGTGGGCTTTGCCTATGGGGCGCAGGAAATTGCATCCGTGCCCCACGGCGCGCACGACCAAAGGCTCGACTGGATCATCACCGAACGCGAGGCGATCGAGGTGCCAAGATGAGAATACTCTTCCTCGGCGACATCGTGGGTCGCAGCGGCCGCGACGCGGTCACCGATCGGCTGCCGGGCTTGCGCAAGGAATTGGCGCTCGATTTCGTCGTCGCCAATGGCGAGAACGCGGCGGGCGGCTACGGCATCACGGGCAAGATTTGCCAAAGCGTTTACGGCGCGGGCGTCGATGCCATCACGACCGGCAATCACGTCTGGGATCAGCGCGAGATCATTCCCTATATCGAGGGCGATCCGCGCCTGCTCCGGCCGCAGAATTTTCCCAAGAACACGCCCGGGCGCGGCTTCGGCGTCTTTCGCACCCAAGACGGCCGCCGCGTGGCCGTGCTCCACGTCATGCTGCGCCTGTTCATGGACGCGCTCGACGATCCCTTCGCCTGCGTCGAGGCGCTGCTCGGCGATCATGCGCTGGCGCAAAATTGCGATGCCATCGTGCTCGACATCCACGGCGAGGCGACGAGCGAGAAGCAGGCGCTCGGCTATTTCGCCGACGGGCGCGTGTCGCTGGTGGTCGGCACGCACACCCATGTGCCGACGGCGGACGGCCGCGTGCTGCCCAAGGGCACGGCCTATATTTCGGATGCCGGCATGTGCGGCGATTACGAATCGGTGATCGGCATGCAGCGCGAGGCGTCGGTTTTGCGCTTCACGCGCAAGATGCCCGGCGACCGCCTGGTTCCCGCCGAGGGCGAGGCCACGATGTGCGGCGTCCTCGTCGAGACCGACGACCGGACCGGGCTCGCCAAACGCATCGAGCCGCTGCGCCTCGGCGGCATCTTGGCCCAGCAGCGCCCGAGTTAGGCCCGCGTTCCTTTGCGAAAGCGGCCGATTATTCCGATCGACCGGCCGAAGGCCAAATAAGACGCAAAATCACCACATTTGGTATATAATTAGGAGTTATCCCCAGGCTCTAGCTGCGAAGTATTTCGATGGCCGGTCATTCCCAATTCAAAAACATCATGCACCGCAAGGGCGCGCAGGACGTGAGGCGCGCCCGCCTGTTCGCCCGCATCACGCGCGAGATCATCGTCGCCGCGAAAACCGGCCTGCCCGAGCCCGACAAGAATCCGCGCCTGCGGGGCGCCATTCAGAGCGCGCGCCAAGCCAATATGCCGCGCGACAACATCGAGCGGGCGATCAAGCGGGCGAGCGGCGCCGATGCCGCGACGAATTATCGGGACGTTCGCTACGAGGGCTACGGCCCGGGCGGCGTCGCGGTCGTGATCGAGGCCTTGACCGACAACCGCAATCGCACGGCGAGCGAAATCCGTTCGGCCTTCTCCAAGCAAGGCGGCAATCTCGGCGAGACCGGCAGCGTGAGCCATATGTTCCACCGCTTGGGCGAAATCGTGTTCCCGCCCGCTTCCGGCACGCCGGAAGAAGTGCTCGACGCCGCGATCGAGGCGGGCGCGGACGATGTCGAAAGTGGCGCGGACGGCCATCTGGCGATCTGTGCGCCCCATGCCTTGAACGATGTGCGCGAGGCGATGGAAAAGCGCCTCGGCGCCTCGCTCGGTGCGCGCGTCGCGTGGCGGCCGGCGGTCGATGTGCGGGTCGAGGGCGAAATCGCCGAACGGGTGCTCGACTTGCTCGAAGCGCTCGAGGAATCCGACGACGTCCAGCAGGTGTTCGCGAATTGCGATATTCCGGACGACATCGTCGCGCGCCACGAAGGTTGAGGGGCCATGCGCATCCTCGGACTCGACCCCGGATTGCGGCGCACGGGATGGGGCGTGCTCCGGATCGAGGGTTCGCGTCTGGTGCATGTCGGGCACGGCGTGGTGACGGTCGGCGAGGCGGGCACGCTTGCCGAACGCTTGGCGCGCCTGCACGTGGCACTCGCCGATTTGCTGAGCGAACATCGCCCGGACGAGGCCGCGGTCGAGACCACCTTCGTCAACGCCAATCCGACCTCGACCTTGAAGCTCGGAATGGCGCGCGGCGTGGTCATGCTCGCACCCGCGCTTGCGGGCGTGAAAGTGGCTGAATACGCGCCGAACCTGATCAAGAAGTCGGTGGTCGGGTCGGGCCATGCCGACAAGACGCAAATCCAGATGATGGTGCGCGTGCTGCTGCCGACCGCCGGAGCGACGGCGGCGGACGCGGCCGATGCGCTGGCCGTCGCGATCTGCCACGCCCATCACCGCACGTCTCCCGGTCGCGCGTCTCTCGGTCGCGCGCCGGAAATGGCGCGCCCCGCATGATCGGCAAATTGTCCGGGACGGTCGATTCGAGCGACGCGACCAGCGTCGTGCTCGACGTGAACGGCGTGGGCTATGTCGTGCAGTGTTCGTCTCGCACGCTCGGGCGCCTGCCGCCTCGGGGCGGGGCCGCGAGCCTGCATGTCGAAACCACGGTCAAGGAAGATCGCATCGTGCTCTACGGCTTCGCCGAGCGGGCCGAGCGCGATTGGTTCCGCTTGCTCATGACCGTGCAGGGCGTGGGCGCGCGAACGGCTTTGGCGATCTTGTCCGCCTTGTCCCCCGAGGACGCGGCGCGCGCCATCGCCGCCGGCGACAGGGCGGCGATCGTGCGCGCGGACGGCGTGGGCCCGAAGCTGGCGGCGCGCCTGTTGCACGAATTGAAGGACAAGGTCGGCGATTTGGCGCTCGGCGGCACGGCGGCGCCCGGCGCGCGCGCGGCCCTCCCTGGTCCCGCGGCGGATGCGGTGTCGGCGCTCGTCAATCTCGGTTACGGCCGTAGCGAGGCGTTCGCGGCGGTGGCGCGCGCGGCGGACGCGCTGGGCACGGACGGGGATGTCGGCGCGCTGGTGCGCGCGGGCCTGAAGGAGCTGTCCGCATGACGGCCGAGCGCATGGTCTCGGCGGCCGACCAAGGCCGGGGGGAGGAGGGCGATCCCGCGCTTCGGCCCCGGACCCTCGACGAGTTCGTCGGCCAGAGCCAGTTGCGCGAGAACCTAGCCGTGTTCATCAAGGCGGCGCGGGTGCGCGCCCAAGCGCTCGACCATGTGCTGTTTCACGGCCCGCCTGGCCTGGGCAAAACCACCTTGGCGCAAATCGTCGCGCGCGAGCTGGGCGTCAATTTTCGTGCGACCTCGGGCCCCGTGATCGCGCGGGCGGGGGATCTCGCGGCCCTGCTGACGAATCTCCAGCCCCGCGACGTGCTGTTCATCGACGAGATACACCGCCTTAATCCTGCCGTAGAGGAAGTGCTCTATCCGGCGATGGAGGATTTCCAGCTCGACCTCATCATCGGCGAGGGGCCGGCGGCGCGCTCGATTCGCATCGACTTGCCGCCCTTCACGCTCGTGGGCGCGACGACGCGCACCGGCCTCGTGACCATGCCCCTGCGCGAGCGGTTCGGCATTCCCCTCCGGCTCGAGTTCTATGCGGCCGAGGAGCTTCGCCTCATCGTCGAGCGGGGGGCGCGCCTGCTCGGCATGGAGTTGACCACCGACGGCGCCGACGAAATCGCCCGCCGGTCGCGCGGCACGCCGCGCATCGCGGGCCGCCTGCTGCGCCGGGTGCGCGACTTCGCCGCCGTGGACGGCACCGTGCGCGTGGATGCCAAGGCGGCGGACGCGGCGCTCGGTCGCCTCGAGGTCGATGCGCGCGGCCTCGACGCCATGGACCGGCGCTATCTTCGCTGCATGACCGAGAATTACGGCGGCGGTCCGGTCGGGGTCGAGACCTTGGCCGCGGCACTCGGCGATCAGCGCGACGTCATCGAGGAAGTGATCGAGCCCTATTTGCTCCAGCAGGGTCTGGTGCTGCGCACGCCGCGCGGCCGCGCCGTCTCCGAGGCGGGCTATCGCTATTTGGGCTTGGCGCCGCGTGCGCGCGCCGCCGATCAGCTCGATCTGCTGGTCGAGGAGGGCGGCGATGTCTAGCTCGCCCGCCGCAGCGTCCGAGGGCGCACCGCACACCGAGGGCGCGCCACATCATGTGTTCGCGCTGCGGGTGTATTACGAGGATACCGACGCCGCCGGCGTCGTCTATTACGCGAACTATCTCCGCTTCGCCGAGCGCGCGCGCACCGAGCTCCTGCGCGCCCACGGCGCCGATCACGCGAGTCTTGCCGCCGAGAGCGCCGTCGCCTTCGCGGTGCGGAGCGTTGGCGTCGAATATCTCGCGCCCGCGCGCCTCGACGACGCGCTCGAAGTCCATACCCGCGTTCGCCATGTCGGCGGCGCCACGCTCGACGCCGAACAGAACATTTTGCGCGGGCGCGAGGTCTTGACGCGCCTTACGGTGCGCCTGGCCTGCCTCGGTCGCGCCGGCAAGCCCACGCGCCTTCCCATTGCTCTTCGCCGATCCCTCGACCGGTTTTCCGTTTAACACTAGAAGCGAGTTCGAACGCCATGGATCCCGCAACCGTTCAAGCCACAGCCCTCGCAGGCTCGGTCGCCGCATACGAGATGTCCTTCTGGCATCTTTTCCTCCGCGCCGATGTCGTGGTGAAAATCGTCATGATTTCACTTGTCGTATGTTCGTTCTGGACCTGGACGATCATCTTCGAGAAAGTCTTGCGCATCCGGCGCATCGAGAAACGCACCTCGCAATTCGAGGAATCGTTTTGGTCGGGGGGCTCGCTCGACGCGCTGTTCGACGGCGTGGGCACGCGCCCGGCCGATCCCATGTCCGCCGTGTTCGCCGCGGCGATGGGCGAATGGCGCCGTGCGCTGGCCAGGGGCCGCGTGCGCGACGAGGCCGGAAAACAGACGCTCAAGGAACGCACCGAGCGAATCATGTCGATCACCGTCGTGCGCGAGATGGAACGCCTCGAACGTTACATGATCTTCCTGGCGTCGGTCGGCTCGACCGCCCCCTTCATCGGCCTGTTCGGCACGGTTTGGGGGATCATGAATTCCTTCCAATCGATCGCGGTCAGCAAGAACACGAGTCTCGCGGTCGTGGCGCCGGGCATCGCGGAAGCGCTGTTCGCGACCGCCCTCGGCCTGGTCGCGGCCATTCCGGCGGTTGTCGCCTACAACAAGATCTCGAGCGATTTGATGCGCTATGCCCAGCGCCTCGAATCCTTCGCGGGCGAGTTTGGCGCCGTGCTGTCGCGCCAATTGGACGAGAAGGCGTAAGCCATGGGCGTACAAATTTCATCGTCCTCGCGGCGTTCGAGCGGCTGGTCCGGGCGCAACCGCTACCGCGCCATGAACGAGATCAACGTGACGCCCTTCGTCGACGTGATGCTGGTGCTGCTGATTATTTTCATGATCACGGCGCCGTTGTTGACGGTGGGCGTGCCTGTCGATCTGCCCAAGACCGAGGCCAAGCCGATCACCGATTCGGGCGAACCGCTTGTCGTGTCGATAAAGGACGACGGCAAGATTTTCCTACAGGAAACGGAAATCGCCATTGACGCGCTGGCGCCTAAGCTCGCGGCCATCTCGCAGAACAAGCAGGACGCCCGCATCTTCGTGCGCGGCGACAAGTCCGTGGATTACGGCCGGATCATGGAGGTCATGGGGACTCTATCGACCGCGGGCTTCAGCAAGGTGGCGTTGATCGCCGAGATGCCGCAGGGGACGGCGGGCAAGCAGCCGAAGAATTGATCCATGCGCAAGGCAGCGATTCTTTCCGCTACTTTTCACCTGGCGGTCGTCCTGATCGCCTGGCTGGGGCTGCCTTTTCTTTCGCCGCCGCCGCGCAAGGTCGACCTGGCGGTTCCCGTCGAAGTGATCATGGAGCCACGCAAGAATACGGCCAAGCGCGAGGAACCGAAGCCGACCCCCGAACCGACACCCCTTGCCGCGGCCCCCCCCGCGCCGCCACCGCCCCCGGCTCCAATTACGCCCCCGGCGCCCAAACCTCCCGAACCGCAGCAGGAGACGGTGCCGGTGCCCAAGGCGCAGCCGCCTAAACCCGAGCCGCCCAAGGACGCGGCCAAGATCGAGCCGCCGCCCCAATTGCGTCCCGAACCCAAGGAAAAGCCCGCGCCGCCGACCAAGAATCTCATGGCTTCGGTGTTGAAGACCGTCGATCAGATGCGCGCCGACACGCAAAAGAAAGATAAGTCCGAGCCGCAAGCGGAGAAGGCCGTCGCGACCGCGCCGCCGCAATTGTCGAGCCTCGACCGCCAGCGCGTCGAGAACCAGTTAGGCGCGCTCGTGCGCCAGCAGATGAAGCAGTGCTGGAACTTCGATCCAGGCGGCAAGGACGCGCGCAACATGGTGGCGGAAATCCGCATCCAGCTCGCCCCCGACGGAACCGTGCAGCGGGCGGAAGCTCTCAACGTGGTGCGGGCGGGTTCGGATGCCTTCTATCAGGCCTTCGTCGAAAGCACCTTGCGCGCGGTCTTGAATCCGCGCTGCAATCCCATGAAACTGCCTCCCGAGAGCTACGATATTTGGCGCGACATGCGCTTGGTATTTACTCCCAAGGACCTGGCATGACCCATGCTTGCGGCGTTACGCGGTTCGTGATCCTCCTGGCCCTGTGCGCCGTCCTGGGCGCACCCGCGCGCGCCGAGTTGCGCGTGGACATCACCGAGGGCTTTCGGGCTCCGATGCCCATCGCGGTCGTTAACCTGTTCGGTGACCAACCGCAGGAAACGCAAGTCGGGAAAGATATCGCGCAGGTCGTTTCCGCCAATCTCGAACGCTCGGGCCTGTTCAAGCCCATCGACCAGAAGGCGTTCATCCAGAGCGCACAGACCCTTCGCGTCATGCCCAATTTCGGCGAATGGCGCACGATCAACGCGGCGGCGCTCGTCACCGGCACGATCCAGATGCGTGGCGACGGGCAAATGCGCGTCGAATTCCGCCTATGGGACGTGTTCGCGGGCCAGCAACTCGTGGGCCTCGCGTTTTCGACCGAGCCCCAACATTGGCGCCGCCTCGCGCATAAGATCTCGGACGCCATTTACAAGCGCATGACCGGCGAGGAAGGTTATTTCGACACGCGCATCGTCTATATCTCGGAGGTGGGTCCGCTCACCCGGCGGGTGAAGCGTCTGGCGATCATGGACCAGGACGGCGCCAATCACCGCTTCTTGACCGACGGGCGCCATCTGACGCTGACCCCGCGCTTTTCGCCAACTCTCCAGGAGATCACCTACTTCGCCATCGTCAACGAGAAGCCGCGCGTCTATCTGCTGTCGGTCGATACTGGCAAGCAGGAATTGCTCGGCGATTTTTCCGGCATGACCTTCGCGCCGCGCTTCTCGCCCGACGGCAACAAGGTCATCATGAGCATGGCGCTGGACGGCAATTCCGAAATCTATTCGATGGATTTGCGTACTCGGAAAGTGACGCGCCTGACGAACGATCCGGGCATCGACACCTCGCCGTCCTATGCCCCGGACGGCTCGAAGATCGTCTTCAACTCGGATCGCGGCGGCGCCCAGCAGCTTTACGTCATGGAGACCGACGGCGCCAACGTCAAGCGCATCAGCTTCGGCACCGGGCGTTATGCCACGCCCGTGTGGTCGCCGCGCGGCGATCTGATCGCCTTCACCAGGATGCATCAGGGCCAATTCTATATCGGCGTGATGCGTCCGGACGGCTCGGACGAACGCTTGCTGACCAGCGGCTTCTTGGTCGAGGGCCCGACCTGGGCGCCCAATGGGCGGGTGCTGATGTATTACCGCCAAACGCCCGTGGACGCGCGCGGGCGGGGCGGCGTCGCGCGCCTCTATTCCATCGATTTGACGGGCCATAACGAGCGCGAGGTGGTGACGCCCCTCGAAGGCTCCGATCCGGCCTGGTCGCCCTTGATACAATAGGCCCCTTGATACCGGAGGCCGTAGGCAAGGGCGTTGGAACTTGATACCCTGGGAACAGGCGCATATATTGCGGTGTGAATAGGGGTTTTGGGCGGGCGCGCGCCATCGCTACGGCGCGCGTGGCGAATATGCCCGAATCTCGGGTGACCAACATTGCGCGGCAAACCCATCCTTAGACTGACCAACATAAGAGGCGATGGAATGAACCTGAAAATGATCGTTGGCGCGGCGGTGGCCGTGTTCATGCTCGCGGCGTGCGAATCCACGCCCGAAACGAAGGCGACCTCGACCGGTTCCGGCAGCGGTCAGGCTGCGGCTCCCGCGCCCGCCCCGGCGGCGCCGGCCCCGATGGCGAAGCCTGCGGGCCCGCGCCCAGGTTCGCAGGAAGAGCTTAACGCGCAATACGGCGATCGCGTGTTTTTCGATTACGACAAATCCGATGTTCGCGCCGATGCGGCCAAGACGCTCGACGGCTGGGCGGCTTGGTTGCAGAAGAACGGCAGCGCCCGTCTGACCGTCGAAGGCCATTGCGACGAGCGTGGCACGAAGGAATACAACCTCGCCCTGGGCGATCGCCGCGCCAATGCGGTTAAAAACTATCTGGTGGCGCGCGGCGTGAATGCCAACCGCTTGACCGGAATCAGCTACGGCAAGGAAAAGCCCACCGTCCTCGGCTCGAACGAGGACGCTTGGGCGAAGAACCGCCGCGGCGTCGCGGTCGTCAACTAAGCTTTCGTCCGGCGTTTGCGCCGGACATCCCAAGTCGCGCCCGCCCCGAGCCTGGTTAAAGGCTTTGGGCGGGCGCCTTAGTTTTGACCAGAATACGCGCAAGATTCGGGGCTGCGGGCCGGTGTGCCCGGGCGAGACGCGCGGCCGGGACCGGGGACCGCGACGCGGGACCACGAGAGAGAGGAGCAGGCGACGATGCGGCGGACGGCGATTTCAGGTTTGGTGATCGCGTGTTTTCTGGCGGCGACCGGAGGGGCCGCGGCACAGAGCGACACGCGCGAATTGGTGAACCGGCTCGAGCGAATCGAGCGCGACATCCAGATCATGCAGCGCCAGATCAATCGCGGCGGCCCGCCGCCGGTTTCCCCGTCGCCGGCGTCGACCGAGGAGCCGGGTTCGCCGGCCCTGTTCCAGATCGAGCAGCGGCTTGCCGCCTACGACGAACACATGCGCCGATTGACCGGCCAGATCGAGGAACTGAGCCACGAATTGGGCCAGCTCGCGAAGAAGCTCGAGAAGAAAATGGGCGACGCCGAGTTTCGCCTGAAAACCATCGAGGACGCGCGCGCTGGGCCCCCGGGCGCGGGCGCACAGGCGAGCATCGCCCCGCCCCCGGCGGCGGGAACGGCCGCGCCGTCCACGCCGCCGCAAGGCGGCACGCTCATCATCCCGGCTCCGCCGCCCGGCCAAGCCGGCACCGCCGCGGCGCCAGGCCAGCCGGCGCGCGCCATTCTTCCACCCGGGCCGCCCGAGGATCAGTTCCGCGCCGCGTTCGACCATCTGAAGCAAAGCGACCCCCAGCAAGGCGAGCGCGCGCTGCGCGCCTTCATCGAAGCCCATCCCAAGCACGCCTTGGCCGGCAACGCGTATTTCTGGCTCGGCCAAATCCATTTCAGCGCCAAGGATTTCGCGCGTGCCGCGGTGTCGTTCGCGACGGCTTACGAAAAATTCCCCGACGGCGCGAAGGCGCCCGACAGCCTCGTGCGTCTCGGCAATTCGCTCGCCGGCCTCAACAAAAAAGAAGAAGCCTGCGCGGCCTACAAGCAACTCAGCGTCCAATATCCCGCCGCCCAGCCTGTCCTCAAGCAGAGCGCGAACGTGGAAATCGCCCGTCTCGGCTGTAAATAGGCCGTGGACGGCACCCCTCTCGGACCTCGCGCCTTCGCTCGGGCCATGGCGGCCCTGGGACCCTACGAGCGGAAGCCGCAAATCGCGGTTGCCGTTTCGGGCGGCGCGGACAGCATGGCGCTGGCTCTCCTGGCCGATCGCTGGGCGCGCGCGTGCGGCGGGCGGGTCCGTGCGCTCACGGTCGATCACGGCCTGCGCTCCGCCGCTGCTGGCGAGGCGCGCCAGGTCGGACGCTGGTTGCGCGCCCGGGGCATCGCCCATGCGACGCTCCAGTGGCGCGGGCCAAAACCCAAGGCGAACCTCCAGGCGGCGGCGCGCGGCGCGCGCTACGATTTGCTGTCTTCATGGTGCGCGCGCCATGGCGTGCTGCACCTTCTGACCGCCCATCACGCGAACGATCAGGCGGAAACGTTCTTGCTGCGCCTGGCGCGGGGTAGCGGCGCGGAAGGCTTGGCGTCCTCGCCCGCCGTGCTCGAGCGCGCCGCCATGCGCGTTTTGCGCCCGCTGCTCGGCGTGCCGCGCGCGCGTCTGGTTGCGGGACTCGCGCGCGCCGGCCAGGGCTGGGTCGAGGATCCGACGAATGCGGACACCGCGCACGCGCGCGTGCGCAT
>CAMAPP010000107.1 GCA_945860095.1 Rhizobium sp. Q54
TCGCTCGCCGTGCCGCCTTGCGCCAATACGATCTCCGCCTCGCGCAGCTTGCCGATAACTTCTTCAGGTCCGTGCTTCTTGCCCATGTTCCGTCTCCTTCAGGGTCCAGTCTAAGTTAACTTTTGGACCGCTCTGAAGGGGGCAGATCACCGTCCACGCCTAGATCTGAGGCGACCAATCTCGAGCGAGGCCACCGCTACTGGTCCGATCGGCCATGGGGCTAGTTGGTACGGCGCGCTCCTCTCGCGTCCTGACAAGTCGGTGCGAGGCGCTATAATCGGCGCGTTCCATGGCCGACCGTCCCGATCATCGTCGATCCGCCGCGCGCCTAGCCTCCTGGCTGGTCGAGCCGCGTCCGCTTATCGGTGGGGCGAAAGATGCCCCGCCATCCGGAGAGCTAGATTTGGTGGCAAAGCCAGGCGTGGGTGGTGGACGAGCAAGCGCCCCCTTGAGTCCTGAGCCGGATGCGCCCGTGCCCGGAAAAGGCTCGGGCGGGGGGGGCGGGCGCGTGTTCGGTGTTGTGCGCTGGTTCGGCCGCCTGGCCGTGCTCGGCCTTGCGTGCGCGGTCTTGGGCGCGGTGGGCGGGCTATATCTGTTCTGGCATTACGGCCGCGACCTGCCCGATCACGCACAATTGGCCGATTATCAGCCCGCGATCGTCACGCGGGTCCATGCGGGCGACGGGCGCTTGCTGACCGAATTCGCGACCGAGCGCCGCGTCTTCGTGCCCGTCGCGGAGGTGCCGCGGCGCGTCATCGATGCCTTCCTCGCGTCCGAGGACAGCGAGTTTTACAGCCATCCCGGCGTCAATGTGTTTTCGATCGCGCGCGCCGCGATGCAGAATCTCTCGAACGTCGCCGCCGATCGGCGGCCGCGCGGCGCCTCCACCATCACCCAGCAGGTCGCGAAGAATTTCCTTCTGACCAATGAGGTCTCGCTTGCGCGCAAGGTGAAGGAAGCCATCCTGGCGACGCGCATCGAGCGCGCGCTGTCGAAGGATCGCATCCTCGAGCTCTATCTCAATGAAATCTATCTCGGCTTTGGCTCGTACGGCGTGGCGGCGGCGGCGGTGAATTATTTCGGCAAGGCGCTCGACGAGTTGACGGTGCCCGAGGCCGCCTATCTCGCGGCACTGCCCAAGGCGCCGAACAATTATCATCCGGTCCGCTATCCCCAGGCCGCCGTTGCGCGCCGCAACTGGGTGCTCGAACGCATGCGCGACGAGCGATTCATCTCGACCGCCGAGTACAAGGAATCGCTCGCCGAGCCTCTTATTACGCGCTCACGCGACGAGGACATCGTGCGGGCGCAGTATTTCTCGGAAGAGGTCCGGCGCCTGGTTCAAGGCAAGTTCGGCGAGGACGCGATCTATCGCGGCGGCCTGGTGGTGCGCACCTCGCTCGATCCAAAATTGCAGGCGATCGCCGACCGGGTTTTCCGCGCGGGCCTGCGTGCCTATGACCGCCGCCATGGCTGGCGCGGGCCGGTCGCGCGCGTGCCCCCGGGTGCCGGCTGGGACAAGCGCTTGGCCGAAGTGCCGCACCCCGCGGGGCTATGGCCGTGGAAATTGGCGATCGTGCTCGAGCTCAAATCCGAGCGCGCCGAGATCGGTTTTGCCGACGGCACGCGCGGGACAGTCCCGCTCGCCGAGCTCGCCTGGGCGCGGAAATTCATCAATGTCGATGCCCAAGGCCCCGCCATCCGCCAGCCCTCCGACGTGCTCGCCCAAGGCGACGTGATCTGCGTCGAGCCGGTCAAGGCCGTCGAGCCAGTCAAGGCCGTAGAACTAGTCAAGGCCGGCGAGGCCACGTCGTTCGCGCTGCGCCAGATCCCGGCGATCCAAGGCGCGGCCGTGGCGCTCGACCCGCATACGGGCCGCGTCCTCGCCATGGTTGGTGGCTACAGCCAGGACATCAGCGTCTTCAACCGCGCCACCCAAGCCAAGCGCCAGCCGGGCTCGGCCTTTAAGCCTTTCGTCTATCTCGCGGGGCTGGATGCGGGCTACACGCCCTCGACGGTCATCCTCGATGCGCCCATAGTCATCGATCAGGGGCCGGGCCTGCCGAAATGGAAGCCCGAGAACTATTCGGGGCAGTTTTACGGCCCCGCGCCGATGCGGGTCGGCGTCGAGCTGTCGCGCAATCTCATGACCGTGCGCCTAGCCCAGGCCATCGGCATGGAGCGCGTGGCGAGCCTGGCCGAACGCTTCGGCGTGACCGACAACATGCCGCGTTATCTCTCGCAATCGCTGGGTGCTGGCGAAACCACGCTGATGCGGCTCGCCACCGCCTACGCCATGTTGGCCAATGGCGGATGGAAGATCTCGCCATCCCTCGTCGATCGGGTCCAGAACAAGGAAGGCCGCAATGTGCTGGTGGCGGACTCGCGCGCGTGTCCGGGGTGCAAGGGCAAGGCATGGAAAGGCGGCGAGCCGCCGGAATTGCCCGATGCGCGCGAGCAAATCGCCGATCCGATTTCGGTCTATCAGGTCGTCTCGATGATGGAAGGCGTCATCCAGCGCGGCACGGGCGCGCGCATCGCCGAGCTTGGCCGGGTGCTCGCGGGCAAGACCGGCACCACCAACGATTCGCTCGATGCCTGGTTCATCGGCTTCACGCCCAATCTCGTCTTCGGCGTCTATATCGGCTTCGACCAGCCCGAATCCCTCGGCGCCAAGGAAACCGGCGCCTCCGCCGCCGTGCCGATTTTCAAGGACTTCATGGCCGAGGCGCTGAAGGACCGGCCCGATGTGCCCTTCCGCATCCCCGAGGGCGTGCGCCTGGTGCGCATCAATCCCGCGACCGGCCAGCAAGCGCGCGGCGGCGAGAAATCCATCCTCGAGGCCTACCGGGCCGACCGCCCGCCGGGCAGCGGCCCCGCGGGCATGATCGAGGGGGTGAGCAGTCCCGACGACACGCCGCCTGGCGGCCTGCCGGCTCAGGGCACGGGCGGCCTCTATTAGGCGCCGCCCCGATTTAAACCGACCCACTACCCGGGCAACGCGGCGCTTGTCGGAATGCGCGGCGCTCCCCTACAGTCCGGGCCACGCCAGCGGAGAACGTCATGCGCGCCGAAATGCAGGGTGTCGTCGATCAAATCAGGCAGTCGTTGGAGCTGCTGAGGAGGTCTCTTTGACCTCGATGCGTCCAAGGCGCGCCTTGCGGAGCTGAACGCCCGGGCCGAGGAGCCCGAGTTGTGGAACAAGCCCGAGGACGCGCAAAAGGTGATGCGCGAGCGCACCGCGATCGCTGGCGCCATCGAGGGCTTCGAGCGGCTCGAGGGCGCGTTCGTCGAAAATCTCGAACTCCTGGAAATGGCCGAAGCAGAGGGCGATGAAGGCGTCGCCGCGGACGCCGAGAAGGCGCTCGCGGCCTTGCGGGCAGAGGCGTCCAAGCGCGAGCTCGAGGCCCTGCTGTCGGGCGAGGCCGACGGCAATGATTGCTTCGTCGAGGTTCACGCCGGCGCGGGCGGCACGGAATCCCAGGACTGGGCCGAAATGTTGTCGCGTATGTACGCGCGCTGGGCCGAGCAGCGCGGTTACAAGCTCGAATGGGTCGAGGAAAGCGCCGGCGAGGGTGCCGGCATCAAGAGCGCCACGTACAAGGTGCTCGGGCCGAACGCCTATGGCTGGCTCAAGACCGAATCGGGCGTGCATCGTCTGGTGCGCATCTCGCCCTTCGATTCGGCGGCGCGCAGGCATACTTCGTTCGCCTCGGTGTGGGTCTATCCCGTGGTGGACGATTCGATCGATATCGAGATTCACGAAAAGGACTTGCGCGTCGATACCTATCGGTCCTCGGGCGCGGGCGGCCAGCACGTCAACGTGACTGATTCGGCGGTGCGCATCACCCATATCCCGACCAATATCGTCGTCCAATGCCAGAACGAGCGCAGCCAGCACAAGAACCGCGCGACCGCCATGGCGATGCTGAAGGCTCGCCTGTACGAGGCCGAATTGCAGAAGCGCGAGGCGCAGTTCCAGGCGCAGCAGGCGCAGAAGACCGAGATCGGCTGGGGCCACCAGATCCGATCCTATGTCCTCCACCCCTATCAGTTGGTGAAGGATCTGCGCACGGGGGTGGAGACAGGCAATACCCAGGCCGTGCTCGACGGCCGGATCGACGATTTTCTCGAGGCGTCGCTGGCGGCCAAGTTCACCGGCGGCGAAAAGCGCGCGGGGAAGAAGGGTTAGCGGACCCCAATCAGGTCGCGTAGCTCTGCACCAGCGAGCCCGCGACCATGTACCAGCCGTCCACGAGCACGAAGAAGATGAGCTTGAATGGCAGCGAGATCATCACCGGCGGCAGCATCATCATGCCCATGGACATGAGGATGGACGCCACCACCATGTCGATGATGATGAAGGGCACGAACAGCAGGAAGCCGATTTCAAAGGCCCGCCGCAGCTCGCTGATGAGAAAGGCCGGAATCAAGGTCTGAAGCGGAACCTTGTCGGGCGATTCGAGATTCTGGCCGGTCACGTTCACGAACAATTCAAGATCGCGGCCGCGGGTGTGGCTGAGCATGAATTTGTGCACGGGAGCGCTTGCGCGCGCGAAGGCTTCGGCCTCGCCGATCTTCTCGGCCATCAGCGGTTTGATGCCGTCGTTGTACGATTGCTCGGCGATCGGCGCCATGATGAACGCGGTGAGGAACAGGGCGAGCGAGATCAGCACCACATTGGGCGGGGTCTGCTGCAAGCCGATGGCGCTGCGCAGGAAGGACAGGACGATCACGATGCGGGTGAAGGACGTGACCATCACCAGGATGGACGGCGCAAGCGACAGAACCGTGACCAGCGCCAGAAGCTGAAGCAGGCGCCCCGTGACCGTGCCGTCATTGCCGAGGTCGAGCGAGAGCGTTTGCGCGGCCGCGGGGCCGGGGCCAAGGACAAGGACGCCAAGGGCGAAAACGACCATGGCCGCGATGGCCGGAAGCGCGGCTTGGCCAAGAGTCCGGGCGCGGCGGCGCCCAGCGGTCGGGGATGGGTTTCTCATGTGCGCCGCGCGTGGCCGACGGCCTTGAGTTTGGCTGCGTGCGCAATGCGTTCGACGAGTTTCAGGGCATCAAAGATTTTCGGCGCGTCACGGATGGCGCGCGTCCGTTCCGTCGCATCGGATCGTTCGAGCGGTTCGGGCGCTTCGCGGCCGCAGGCTTCCGCATTCGCCGCTTCGCGGTCGGGCGAAGTGGGGCCGGGGGCCTCGCGGCCGGGTGCGCCGATCGCGTGCGCGCCGGCCGGAATCGCGGTTTCGATCACGAGATCGCCGGCGGTGCCGAGGAGCACGAGATGTTCGACGCCGTCGCGGCGCAACAGGACCAAGCGCCGCTTGGCATCGAGCGTCGTCTGCTCGACGACCGCGATGCGTCGCGCGGGCTTACCGCCGCGCATCGGATTCGCGCCGAAGCCGTAGCGTCGCACGGCCCAACCCGTGACCGCGATCAGGGCGAGAACGAAGGCGAGCGAGGCGACGAAGCGCAGATAGACGTCCATGTCCATGGCAAGATCAGCCGTGACGGCCGTAGGCCATCGTGGCGCCGTGGCGGACGCCGAGTTTCTTCAACTCGTGGGATAGGACCACATGCTGGCGGCAGATTTCGTCGCGCAGGCGATCGAATTCCTCGACCAGCGACAGCAGGGCCGGCTTGATCGGCCGGGAATCGTCGATGCGGCTCACGCGCAGCTTGTCGGCGACGGCGCTCACTTCTTGCGCGAGGCCGGACAGATCGACAATGCGGCCATCGGCCAGAATCGCACGGGCGGCGAGAACCAAATCGGTCAGGCGGCCGATATCGCAGGCGTATTCATGGGTCATGTTCATGGGCTCGTTCATGGGTTTGCGAGCGCGTCGGTGGGAACCGCGGTGTGGATGTGGGCCAGAAGCTCGGCTACCGCGCCGAGTGCAGGCAGGGGGATACCACCGCGGACTTCGATGGCTTCGAGGTTCGCTTCCGGCGCCGTGTCCGCGGGCGCCGAGATGAAGCGCGCGACGGCAAGCGCGAGAATTTGCTCGACCGGCGTGCCGCGGGCCGGCGGACCGGCGGGCGGGGCTTGAACGTGTGCGTCGCCTCGAGCGCCGTTTTCGGGCTCGGGTTTTGGCATGGCTTCTGACATAGGCGCCATGCTGGCGTGTCATGATTAAGAAATAGTTGAGCGCGCCGGCGCGCGTGGGACCGGCGCGCGTGGGAAATGGCCGGGCGGCATGAAAGCGCCGCTAGCGCGCGGACTTCGCCGCCCAAAGTCGCGCGCCGCCGCCCAAAAGATAAATGAATGGTATCGCGGCCAGGGCCGTCAGCGCGACCAGCAGAAACGCGTTGTTGAAGGCGATGGTTGTCGCCTGGGCGACGATCTCGGAATCGAGGGCTTTCAAGCCCCCGCGCGTGCCCATGTCCCACAGGTGCGGAAAGCTCCGGCCGTGAAACAGCTTGTTGAACGGTGTCACATGGGCCGCCAGCTGCTCGTGGCCGATTTGCACGCTTTTCGTGAACACCAGGACCGCGAGCGTGATGCCGACGCCGCTGCCCATATTGAGCAGAAGATTGAAAAAAGCCGTGCCGTCGGTGCGAAACGCCGTGTTCAGCGTCTGGAAGGTCAGCATGCTGAGCGGCACCCATGCCAAGGCGATGCCGAAGCCGAAGCCGAAGGCGGTGATGATGACCTCGCGTTCGGTGGCGTGCATCGGCCAATGCGACATGTACCAGGTTGCCAGGGCGACGAAGCCGAATCCGGCCGAAACGATGTATTTTGGGTTGAGAACCTTGAGCAGCGGGCCGACGAGAAACATCGCCAGCACGCCGCCAAGCCCGCGCGGAGCCATCAGGAATCCCGCCGCCATGACGGGATAGTTTTCGAGACCTTGCAGGCGCAGCGAGAGGAGGACGAGCGGAGAGTGCAGAACGCACCCCCAGGCGAAGATGAGCGCGAAGCCGAGCATCACGTTGCGGTCGCCGAGGAGGGCACGATCGACGAACGGGCGCGGCGTCGTCGCGCTGTGGATCGCGAACACGTAGAAGCCAAGCAGGCAGGCGGCGGCCGACAGCGAGATTTCGAGCGACGCGAACCAATCGAGCCGTTCGCCGCGATTGAGCACGAATTGCAGCGCCGCGAGCGCCACGGATAGGGCGGCGAAGCCGAGCCAGTCGAGCCTGCGCCGGTTGCGCCGGGACGTATCGGGCAGGAACGCGACTATGCCGAGGGTGGCCAAGGCGCCCACCGGCAGATTGAAATAGAACACCCACGGCCAGCTCGCCGTTTCCGTGACGTAGCCGCCGAGAATGGGGCCAAACACGGGCCCGACGGTGATGCCGACACCCCAGAGGCCAAGCGCCATGCCATGGCGCTCCTTGGGATAGACATCCAGGACGATCGCTTGCGAGAGCGGGATGAGCGGGGCGCCCGCGGCACCCTGGAGGGCGCGAAACAAGATCTCGGATTCAAGCGTCGAGGCGGTGGCGCAAAAGAAACTCGCGACGGTGAAACCGACGATGGAAAAAACGTACAGGCGCTTACGCCCGAAGCGGCCGGCCAGAAACCCCGTGGCCGCGGTCATGATCGTCAGCGCCAGGATGAACGAGGTCAGAACCCAAGTGATCTGGTCCTGGGTCGCCGAAAACGTCCCCTGCATGTGGGGCAGGGCGACGATCACGTTCGTCTGATTCATGATGAAGATTACCGTCGCCATCATGATGAAGGTCATGATGATCGCGCGGCGCGCCGGTGTGATGTGCTCCGCACCGTGCGGTTCGGCCATTCGCGTCACCCCCTTCGGGCATTCTCGCCCAGGCGGGGGATGGGCGCCACCCTTAGACCTTGCGCCCGGCGCGCGGGGGGCGGCGCAAAAGATAGACGAAGGGAATGATGGCGACCGCGTTGAACGCCATGAGGCGGAAGGTTTGGTTGAAGGCCAGCGCCGAGGCTTGCGCCAACACTTCCTTTTCGACCGCGGTGAGGCCCGATTTGCTGCCGAAACTCCACGCATGCGGCAACAGTTGATCGCGGAACATCTGGCTGAACTTGCTCACGTTCGCGGACAGGATTTCGTGGTGAATCTGGATATTTTGCGACAGTACGATCACGGCGATCGCGATGCCCATGCCCGAACCCATGTTGAGCATCAGGCTATACAGCGACACGCCCTCCACGCGAATCTTGGCCGGCAAGGTCGCCATTGCCATCACGGTCAACGACACATAAGCCAGCGCGACTCCGGTACCCATGAAGAAGCCCGCGACCGCCACCTCCCGCAGATTGGCGTGCATGGCCCAGCCCTGCATGATCCAGCTGGAGAAAGCGATCATCACGAATCCGAAGGCCGCGAGGGCCTTGGGGTTGAAACGCGCCAGCATCCGCCCGACCAGCAACATCGCCAGGATGCCGCCCAGGCCGCGCGGGCTCATGAGCAGGCCCACGAACGACACCGGCAATTCGTCCACGCTTTGTAGGCGCAGCGAGAGGATGACCAGCGGAGAATGCACGGCCATGCCCCAGAAAAATATGAAGATGAGGCCGAGCACGAAATTCTTGTCCATGAACATGCGCGGGCTGAGAAATCCGCCCGGTGCCGTCACCGTGCGCACGACGAGGATGTAGAGCGCGAGAGCGGCCATCGCGGTTTCAAGGATGACCTCCGTCGAATCGTACCAATCCAGGCTCTGGCCGCGATTGAGCACGAGCTGTATTCCGACGATGGCGACGGACAGCGCGCCAAACCCGATCCAATCGAGGCTGCGGCCGGTCTCGGCCTTTGGCTTGGGCACGAACAGGAACACGCCCAGGAAGGCGATCGCGGCGAAGGGGACATTGAAGAAAAACAACCACGGCCAGCCGTAATCGTCGGTCAGAACGCCGCCGATGATCGGACCAAGAACCGGTCCGATCGTGATGCCGATGCCCCAAATGCCGAGTGCGGTGCCCGAACGCTCGCGCGGATAGATGTCGAGCATGATCGCCTGGGTGATCGGCATGATCGGTCCGCCGAACAGCCCTTGCAGCAGGCGCAGCGCCACCGCGATTTCGAGGGACGGCGCGTAGGCGCACAGAAACGAGGTCACGCCGAATCCGGCGAGCGAGATCAGAAACACCCGTTTGCGGCCGAAGCGCGTGGAAAACCATCCGGCCGCCGCGGTCATGATGGCCATGGCGACGAGATAGGACGTGAGCACCCAGGTGATCTGGTCGCGCGTCGCCGAGAAACTGCCCTGCATGTGCGGCAGGGCGACGACGACATTGGTCTGGTTGAGCACGAACAGGGTGGTCGATAGCAGGGTCGGCACCATGACGAGCAGGCGCCGGAAGGGGGTCATCGATTCGGCGGTATTAGCCTCGGCCATGGTTGCTCCCGTCACGCCATTCTTGCCGAGCCGGAGCCCCCGCGCCACCGTTGATCCAGCGGTCCCGGCGGTCTAGCGGTTCCGGCGGTCTAGCGGTTCCGGCGATCTAGCGGTTCCGGGCGGGGCGGGTCAAAAAATAGACGAAGGGCAAGGCGAAAACCGCGGCGAAGGTGATCAACCGAAAGGCGTCGTTGAAGGCGATGGTGGTCGCTTGCTGGAGAACCTGCTGCTCGACCGCCGAAAGCCCTTGCGCGCTGGCGATGTTCCAGCCGTGCGGCACCAAGCGGTCGCGCAACAGTTCGTTGAACACGTTCACGTGCGCGGCCAGCATTTCGTGGTGCGTCTGGGCCGATTGCGCGAGCACCAGAATGGCGATGGCGACGCCCGCGCCCATGCCGATATTGGCGACCAGGCTGTAAAGCGATACGGCGTCGGGGCGCAGGCGCGCGGGGATCGTCGCCATGGCCATCACGGTCAGCGACACATAGGTTTGCGCGATGCCGAAGCCGAGGATGAAGCCGGCGAGGGCGACATCGAAGCGGTCGGCGTGCGTCGGCCAGCCCTGCATCATCCAACCGCTGGCGGCGATGCAGATGAAGCCCGCGACCGCGACCAGCTTCGGATTGATCGCTTGCGCCGCCCGGCCGACGACGCTCATGCCGATCACGCCGCCGAGGCCGCGCGGCGCCATCAGCATCCCGACCAGGGCGACCGGCAGGCCGTCGAGCGACTGCAAGCGCAAGGACAGCAGCACGATGGGTCCGTTGACCGTCATGGCCCAGATGAAGACGAAGGCCAAGCCCAAAACGAAATTCTTGTCGGCGAACACGCGCGGCTCGATGAACGACAGCCTGGCCGTCGCCGTGTGCACGACCAGAATATAGAGCGCGAGCAGCGCCGCGCCGGTCTCGACGATGATTTCCGGCGAATCGTACCAGTCGAGGGTTTGGCCGCGGTTGAGCACCAGTTGAAAACAGGTGATGAAGACCGCCATGGCGAGAAAGCCGATGCCGTCGAACCTGCGGCCAAGATCCCTGGAAACATCGGGCACCCAGAGAATCACCCCGGCCATGCACAGCAGGCCGAACGGCACGTTGAAGTAGAACACCCAGGGCCAGCCGTAATCCTCGGTGATGAAGCCGCCGAGAATCGGTCCCAGGACCGGCCCCACGGTGATGCTGATGCCCCACAGGCCGAGCGCCTGGGCATGGCGCTCCTTGGGGTAGGAATCGAGCATGATCGATTGCGTGATCGGCATGATCGGCCCGCTCGCGAGGCCTTGGACGAGGCGAAAGACCAGTTCGGTTTCGAGCGACGTCGCTTGGCCGCACAGGATCGAGGACAGGCAGAATCCGCCAAGCGCCATCAGATAGACGCGTTTGCGCCCGAAGCGCGCGCCTAACCAGCCGGCCGAGGCGGTCAGGATCGTCATCGCGACCAGATACGAGGTCAGGATCCAGGCGATCTGGTCCCGCGTTGCGGAAAACGCTCCCTGCATGTGGGGCAGGGCCACCACCACGTTGGTCTGGTTCAGCATGACGAGCGTGGTGGAGAGCAGAAGCGGCCCGAGCATCAAGCGGCGCTGGGTTTCGGTGACGGCGGGCGGGGCGATCATGTGGCCCCGCACGAATCTGGCCGACGCCATTCAACCGGGGACGGTATTCGTGCTATTAGGGAGGGCAATCCGGCCACCGTGCGGCGTTCATGCGCGGCCCGTCCAGCGCCCGTTGCCGCCGCAGAGGAGTTCCGAGCCGTGTGGAAAACGCTCATCTACGAAAAGAAAGACCGCATCGCCCATATCACGATCGATCGGCCCAAGGTGCTGAACGCGATCGATCTCGAGCTGATGGAGGAATTGCCGCGCGCCATCAAGGACGCCGATGCCGACCCGGACATCCGGGTCATCGTGCTGTCCGGCGCGGGCAAGAGCTTCGGCGCGGGTTACGATCTGAAATTGGACTGGGCGAAGGCCTTCGGCGGCCGGGGCCCCATGAACACGCGCGCCATGCTGCGCGCCTGCGCGGAGTTCGAATTCGCCCCCTGGCGCTGCGAGAAGCCGACCATCGCCATGGTGCGCGGTTATTGCGTGGCGGGA
>CAMAPP010000108.1 GCA_945860095.1 Rhizobium sp. Q54
CCCGGTAGATGCCGAGGGTGTAGATGATCGAGGGGATGACGATGGGCGCCAGCATGAGCGTGCGCACGAGTTCGGACGACTTGCTGGCCAGGCGCCAGCAGCCGACCGCGCACAGCGTGCCGACGACCACGTCGATGGCGGTGGAGGCAAGGGCGATGATCACGCTTTCCCAAATCGAACTCAGCCATTTCTCGCCGTGGAAGACGTTGCGGTAGTGCTGGAACGAAATGTCGTCCTGCGGGAAGCTGAGAAAGCGCTGATCGGTCACCGAAATCGGAAAAACGACGAACAGCGGCGCCATGAGGAACACGAGGATCGTGCACGCCAGGGCGAGCACCACGCCGCGCATCCATCCCTTGTCCGCGCCGATGACCTCCATCACCCGGCTCCGAACAATTTTCGCATGTTCACGAAACGCCCGAGCACGGCCAGCATGCCGAGCACCGCGAACAGCAGCACCGTCCCGAGCATGGTTCCGATGCCCCAGCGCAGGGTCTGGGTGATCTGGATGCCGATATATTCCGCGACCATGAACACCCGCCCGCCGCCGAGCAAGGCCGGCGTCACGTAGAAGCCGAGCGAGAAGATGAACACCAGCACGCCCGAGGCGATCAGGCCCGGCTTGCTGAGCGGAAAGAAAATCCTGCGGAACGCCGTGAACGGCGGCGCGCCGAGCGCGCGCGCGGCGGCCATCAGGCGCAAATCGATGGTGCGCATGTTCGAATAGAGCGGCATGACCGCGAACGGAATCATGTAATGCACCATGCCGATGCACACCGAAAGCTCGTTGCGCAGGAGCGGCAGGGGGCCCGCGATGAGCCCCATGTCCATGAGCACGTTGTTGATCACGCCGTTGTCGCGCAGCAGCGTGACCCAAGCAAAGGCGCGCACGAGAACCGAAATCCACAACGGCAGAAGCACGAAAAACATGATCCAGCGCAGCCAGCCATGCGTCGCCTGGATCATGGCGTAGGCGATGATGTAGCCGAGCAGAAGCGTGATCGAGGTCGTGATCGTCGCGATGCGCAGCGTGGCGATCAAGGTCCGGTGAATGGATTCCGAGGTGATCAGTTTTTCGTAATTTTCGAAGCCGAAACTGGGCTCGGTGACGCTGATCCACAGCACCTTGGACAGGGGATAGAAATACAGAACGATCATCAGGACGAGCGCCGGCGCGATGAGCAGCCAGTAGAACTGCCGCACGGTCGGGAAGCGTTCGCGCGGCGGCCCCTGAACCGCCGCGCCAGCGCCTCGACCCGAAACCGCGCCCTTCCCGGCAACGCTCGCGCTCATCCGTCCCCCTTAGCGGCTTCATCATGCAAGGCTTTAAACTTGTCGTCACGGGGTTTCTTGGAAGCCACGCGGGCGCGCGATTTTGGGGCGCCGCGCGGGCGGGCGATTTTGGAATACGGCTGCGCGCGGTTTTTGCGTCCGAATCGAAAGCTCGCAACATCAAAAATGGGCGTGCCGTTCATCGGCGACAGGGATCATCGGCGGCTGGAATCGTCGGTAACGGGAAAAATTTTGCCGCGCGCCCACCTGCCGCCTCGCCAACGATGCGCAGTGTCCGTGTGCCGGCGCCTATGCCCGGTGTCTCCGGCGTCTATGGCCGACATCCCTCGAAAGAGCACGCGCGCATCGGGTGCCAGCCACCCAGGTCGAAAAGTACATAAGCCGAAAAGTACATAACAAGAACATTGACCGCGCCCGGGGCACCGCCTAGACTTTGCGCCTCCGAGCCTGGGATCCCTGGGAATTCGGGTTAAATCATGGCTTTAAGGCGCGGTGCCGGGCCGAACCGGCGATCGGTTCGGCGACCTCATTCGACGCTCGGACCTAATCGACATCGGACCTAATCGATCGCGGGATTTGGCTCATGGCGCGCATATCCGGCATCTCCCAGCAGATCTGGGACATGAAGTACCGGCTGAAATCGGCCGACGGCACCGCTCTCGACAAGACCATCGAGGACAGCTGGCGGCGCATCGCCGCGGCGCTCGCCGCGCCCGAGGCGGATGCTTCGTCCTGGGCGGAGAAATTTTACGGCGCGCTCGAGGATTTCCGCTTTTTGCCCGCGGGGCGCATCGTCGCGGGCGCAGGCTCCAAACGCCAGGTGACGCTGTTCAACTGCTTCGTCATGGGCACGATCCCGGACGACATGGGCGGCATCTTCGAGCACCTGAAGGAAGCCGCGCTCACGATGCAGCAGGGCGGGGGCATCGGCTACGACTTCTCGACGCTGCGGCCCAAGGGCGCGGCGGTGAAGCGCGTCGGCGCCGACGCCTCGGGCCCCTTGTCCTTCATGGACGTTTGGGACGCCATGTGCCGCACGATCATGAGCGCCGGTTATCGCCGCGGCGCGATGATGGCGACCTTGCGCTGTGACCACCCCGATATCGAGGCCTTCGTCGAGGCCAAGCGCGAGCCCGGCCGGCTGCGCATGTTCAATCTCTCGGTGCTGGCCACCGATGCCTTCATGCAGGCGGTCAAGGAAGACGCGCCCTGGCAGCTCGTCTTCGGCGGCACGGTGTTCAAGGTCGTCCAAGCGCGCGCGCTGTGGGACCAGATCATGCGCGCGACCCATGCCTTTGCCGAGCCGGGCGTGATTTTCATCGACCGCGTCAACGCGCGCAACAATCTCGCCTATTGCGAAACCATTCACGCGACCAATCCGTGCGGCGAACAGCCCCTGCCGCCCTACGGCGCGTGCTTGCTCGGCTCGATCAATCTCGCGGCCCTGGTGCTGGAGCCGTTCGAGGACGGCGCGCGCATGGACATGGCCGAGCTCACCCGCCTCGTGCCGCTTGCCGTGCGCATGATGGACAACACCATCGACGTCTCGAACTTCCCGCTCAAGGCGCAAGAAATCGAGGCGCGCACCAAGCGGCGTATCGGCCTGGGCGTCACGGGCCTCGCGGACGCGCTCATCATGTGCCGCGCGCGCTACGGCGACGAGCGCGCGGTCACGCTCACGCGCACCTGGCTCGCCGCCGTGCGCCGCCACGCCTATCTGGCCTCGGTCGAGCTCGCGCGCGAGAAGGGCCCCTTCCCGCTCTATGACCGGGAACCGTATCTGGCGGGCGAAACCGTGCGCGGCCTCGACGCGGACGTGCGCGAAGCCATCGCCCGGCACGGCATCCGCAACGCCCTCCTGACCTCGATCGCGCCCACGGGCACGATTTCGCTGTTCGCCGACAATATTTCCTCGGGCATCGAGCCCGTGTTCAGCTACGCGTACTCGCGCAATGTCCTGATGCCCGACGGCAGCCGGCGCGAGGAGGAAATCAGCGACCACGCCTATCGCCTCTATCGCCGCCTGCACGGCGACGGGCGCTTGCCCGAATATTTCGTCGACGCCCAGATTCTCGCCCCGCGCGATCACCTGATCATGCAAGCCGCCGTGCAGGATTACATCGACAGCTCGATATCGAAGACCATCAATTGCCCGGCCGAGATCGCCTTCGACCAGTTCAAGGACGTCTATCTCGCGGCCTATGAATTGGGCTGCAAGGGCTGCACCACCTACCGGCCGAACGACGTGACGGGCGCGGTGCTGGCGGTCAAGGCCAAGGCCGCGCCGAAGCCCAAGCAGGAAGAATTGCCGCTCGAGAAACCCCAGGCCCAAGGGCGCGACGGCAACGAAGCCAGCAGCGTCGTGTACATGACCCAGCCCCTCGACCGCCCCGAGGCGCTGCCCGGCAGCACCTACAAGATCCGCTGGCCGGAATCGGATCACGCCATCTACATCACGCTCAACGACATCGTGCAGGACGGCCGCCGCCGGCCCTTCGAGGTCTTCATCAATTCGAAGAACATGGAGCACTACGCCTGGACGGTCGGCCTCACGCGCATGATCAGCGCCGTGTTCCGGCGCGGCGGCGACGTGTCCTTCGTGGTCGACGAGTTGAAGGCGGTGTTCGACCCGCGCGGCGGCTCGTGGGTGGAGGGGCGCTACATCCCCTCCCTGCTCGCCGCCATCGGCGAGGTGATCGAGCGCCACATGATCGAAATCGGCTTCCTGCCATCGGCGAACGCGCCCGTGATCGCGGACAAGCGCGTGGTTGGCCTCGAGGACGGCACGCACCACGAATTGCGCGGCTGCCCGCGCTGCGGCGAGCGCGCAATGCTGCGCCAGGAAAATTGCGATGTCTGCACGTCGTGCGCCTATTCGAAATGCGCCTAAGCGCGGGCGCGGGCTTTAGGCCGCCCGCCTAGCGCGCCCATCCCCTGCCTGGCTCGCCCATCCCGCGCGGCCATCCGCCTAGCGCGCCATCGCGCGCGGATACCCGCCTAGCGCGCCATCGCGCGCACTAGCGCCCGGAGCTCGAACAGCTCGGGCTCCTCGACCCCCATCTCATCGAGATGGGCTAGGGTGTTCTCGAGATAATCGACATTGGGGCCGCGCTCGCCCGACCCCTCCGCGATGAGGCGCGCGGCGTCCGCGGGCGAGAGATCGCAGGCATATTGCGGATGGCTGTCGTCGGCGACATAGGTGGTCGCGCGCGCGCATTGGCCCCCGATATCCACCGGAAGCGCCATTTGCCGGTACACGTAGCTCGTCATCTCGCGGTCCTCGAGATAGGCCAGAACCTCGGAGCGATCGGGCGCCGCCACGAGAAAGGCGCGGCCCTGGCACACCCCGCCCGGTCGCAGGCCGAGCACGAGGCCGGGACGCGCCTCGGTGCCGCGATAGCGGTGCGAGTAGATGCAGAAGGCGCGGTGATAGCCGTCGAGGCGCGCCGGCATGGCACGCATGTGGCGGAAACCCGGGTCCCACATCAGCGAGCCGTAGCCGAATACCCAGAAATCGCCGTTCGTCGTCGCGCACGGAGCGGTCATGACGAGCGGATATGCCGCGATACGGCGCGTTTCGCAAGGCCGGAACGCTCGACCGCGCCGCGCCGCGTGAATGCGGCGGCCCCATAAGCCCCAAGAGCCGATGAACTTGGCCGTCCGATACGCTCGGCGGGCCTCATAAATTTGGCGACCCGATAAACTTAGCCGCCCGATGCGCCCGGTGGTCCTATACACTCGGTGGGCCTAATAAATCCGGTGGGACGGTAAACTCGAATCCTCGCCCGGGTGCCGGCGAACCGCCGCCGTGTCGGCGCAACGAACGACGAACAAGCCGCATGACCCGCCGTCAAATCTTTCTCGTCCTTGCCGCCCTCCTCGGCGCGGGCGCGCTATGGACGGGCGCGTGGTTTCTTGCCGCCGGCCAGGCGCGCCAGGCGGCGCTCCGATGGATCGAAGCCAAGCGCGCCCAGGGCTATTACGTTCAATACACCGCGCTCGCCGTTGCGGGATTTCCGTTCCATCTTCGCCTCGAACTCGCCGATCCCGAGTTCGGCGCGGGCGAAGGCGGCAAAGACTGGTTGTGGCGCGGCGGCGCGGTCTCGGTCCGGATCGCGCCGTGGTCGCCCCATCGCCTGGGCGTGATGGCGCCGGGCGCGCACAGCCTGGCGCTGGCCCGACGGGGCACACGCTCGACCTATCTGCTCGATGCCGGGTGGATCGACGGCACCATTCTGCTGAGCGCCGATTGGGACTTCGAGAGCGTGACCGCGTCGTTGCGCGAGGCGGAAATCGGCATTGCCGGCCGCCCCGAACGCGCACAGATCACGGGTCTCGATTTCGAGTTTCGCGTGCCCCCCCAAGGCGGGGGCGGCGCGCCCACGGCGGAGCTGTCCTTCAGCCTCGACCAGCTCGGCTTGCCCGACGGCCTCGAGGCGCCGTTCGGCGGCAATATCGGCAAGCTCCAGGCCGATCTCGCGCTCATGGGCCGCATCCCGCCCGGCCCGCTCAAGGACGCGCTCGAGGATTGGCGCGCCCAAGGCGGCACGGTCGAAGTGCGCAGCGCCGCCCTCGTCTGGTCGGAGCTATCCCTCGAAGGCGATGGCAGCGCGGCGCTCGACCGCGCGCTTCAGCCCATGGGCGCGTTCGCGGTGCGCGTCTCGGGCTATGCCCAAGCGTTCGATGCGCTGGTCGCGGCGGAACTGGTGCGCCCGACCGCCGCCGCAACGATCAAGGTTCTGCTCAACCTTATTTCGCAGCCGGGCCCCGACGGCGCCTCGCGGGCGACAATGCCCTTGACCGTGCAGGACGGCGAGGTTTCGATCGGCCCCGCGATTCTGATGGCGCTGCCGCGGGTGCGTTGGGAATGAACGAACCCGCCTGACCGGCCGCGATCACGCCGCGCCGGATCGCGCGCGTGCGCTCGAACAGATCGTGCAGGAACTCGCCCTCGCCCCAGCGGATCGCGCGCTGAAGCTGCGCCATGTCCTCGGAGAAGCGCTGGAGCATCTCGAGCACGGGTTCGCGATTGTTCAGCAATATGTCGCGCCACATCACCGGGTCAGACGCGGCGATGCGCGTGAAGTCGCGGAAACCGCCGGCGGAATACTTGAATACCTCGCCCCGCACCTCGTTGCCGAGGCGCGTGGCGGTGCCGACGATGGTATAGGCGATGACGTGCGGCACGTGCGAGGTGATCGCCAGGACGACGTCGTGGTGCTGGGGGTCCATGACCGCGACCTGCATGCCGCAACCGCGCCACAGTGCCGCCACGCGCTTGGTCGCCGCCGCGGGCACCTCGGCCGTGGGCGTAAGGATGCACCAGCGGCCCTGGAACAATTCGGCGAAGCCCGCCTCCGGCCCCGAATGTTCGGTGCCGGCGACAGGGTGGCCGGGCACGAGATGCACGCCGTCGGGCAAATGCGGCCCCACGTCGCGGATCACGCATTGCTTGGCCGACCCGACATCGCTGACGATCGCGCCCTTCTTCAGCGCCGGCCCCATGCGCGCCGCGATATCGGCGTACGTGCCGAGCGGCGAGCACAGCACGACGAGGTCCGCGCCCTTCACGGCCTCGGCGGGGTCTTGGTACATGCGATCGACCAGACCCAGGCGCAGCGCGGTCTTGCGCGTCGCCGCGGACCGGGCGCAGCCGGTGATTTCGCCCGCAAGGCCGCGCAGGCGTGCCGCGCGCGCAAGGGATGAGCCGATAAGACCAAGGCCGATGAGCGCCAGCCTGCCGAACAGCGGGGAAGCCGATTTGGCATGGCCCGATTTGGCATGACCCGATTTCGGTTTCGCCGCCTTGGCGGCCTTGGAGCGGGCGGATGTCTTGGCCATGGCGATTACCTCATGAACTCGGCGAACGCATCGCGCACGGCGCGCATCTCGGCCTCGGTGCCGATGGTGATGCGCAAGGAATCGGGCAAGCCGTAGGCGCCGACCGCGCGCACGATGATGCCGCGGGCGTCGAGATGCGCGTTCGCGGCCTTTGCCCCGGGCGCGGCACCCGCCGGGAAATTCAACAAAATGAAATTGGCCTGGCTCGGCGTGACATCGAGGCCGAGCGCGGAAAGCTCGGCGCTGATCCACGGCAGGACCTTGTCGTTGTTCGCCCTGACCGCGTCCTGGAATTCCCGGTCCTCGAGCGCCGCGACCGCCGCCAATTGGGTGGGCAAGGCCACGTTGAAGGGCCCGCGAATCCGGTTCAGCACGTCGGCGATGGCGGGCGGGCAATGCACCCAGCCGAGGCGCAAGCCCGCGAGGCCGAAGAATTTCGAGAAGGTGCGCGAGACCACGGTATTGCCGCCGGCCTCGACCAGTTCGTGCCCCGCCGAATAATCCTTCGCGCGCGCGTACTCGCAATAGGCCGCGTCGATCACCAGCAAGATGTCGTCCGGAAGGCCCGCGCGCAGGCGAGCCAGTTCCGCCGCCGGCACATAGGTCCCGGTCGGATTGTTGGGATTGGCGAGGAACACGATCTTCGTGCGCGGCGAGACGCGGGCGAGAATCTCGTCGATCGAGGCGGTGTGCGCGCGTTCGGCGGCGACGACCGGCACGGCATCGGCCGCGCGCGCGGCGATGGGATACAAGAGAAATCCGTGCGCGGTGTGGATGACCTCGTCGCCCGGACCCGCATAGGCCTGGGCCAACAGGTGCAGCACGTCGCCCGAGCCGCAGCCGCACACGATGCGCTCGGGGGCAAGCGCGAAACGCACGCCAATGGCCGCGCGCAATTCGCTCGAGGCGCCGTCGGGGTAGCGCCAAATATCCTCGGCCGCCGTCCGGTAGGCGGCGATGGCCCTTGGGCTCGCGCCGAGCGCGCCTTCGTTGGCCGACAATTTAATCGCGCGCGCGGCGGCACCCGCATCGAGCTTCGATTTGCCGGGCACATAGGCGGAGATGGCCAAAATATTGGGGCGCGGCTTGGGCGCGGCCCGCGGTTTGGGATCGGCCATGGCGTTTTCCTCAGCCCCCCAGGCGCGCGTCGTCGAGCGGCACGGCATAGGCGCCGAGCACGCGTGCCGTCGCGCCGGGGACGGCGGCGGCAATCTTGGCCAAGCGCGCGTCCGAGTACGCGATGAAGTCCGCGACCTCGAACGCCACGCCGTCCTTGGCCGTCACGACCGCGCGAATCTCGATGCCGCCGTTCCCGAATGCCGCCTTGAGCCGCTCGGCATCGCCAGCGCGGGCACCGCGAACGCCGATCCATGTCCTGTCCTCGCCCGAGGGCGCGGGCGCAAGACGCGCCACGGCGAGCGCCTTGGGCGCGCCCGCGCCGGCGCCCGGATGGGACGCAAAGGGCAGGCCCGCGACGATGTGGAGTTCGTCGTCGTCGAGCAATTCTGGCCACCAAGGATCGACTTCGTTCGGACGCGGAACGGGCAGAACCGCGATCGAGACCGCACCGGCGCGCATCGCGGCCAAGACATCGCGCGCGCGCGGCCATTCGGCCAAAGCCGTGGACGCGCCGTATTCCTCGCGCGCCAGCGTCGCGCACGCGCCGTCCGCCAGCGCCGCCACCGAAAACGGCCCTTGCAGGCGCACCATGGCGCCCATGATCTCGCGCCAGACGCGCACCAGGGAGGCGCGCGGGAAGTCGCCGGTGTGACGGGCGAGCAGACGGCGCAGAATCTCCGCCTCGCGCGCGGGGCGCAGAGCCAGGCTGCCGGCCTTGGCAGCACGGATGCCGGCGACGATCTCGGCGCGCTTCACGATCAGATCGTGCAACGCGTCGTCGAGACGGTCGATTTCCCGGCGCAGAGCGTCGAGGGGCGCTGGTTGATTTGTCATCGAAAGTGCGGAAAACGGCCAATCGGGCCGGTTACTACTAGGCCCTGCCACGGATAAATGCAAAGCAAACCCACGGACAAATCCAAAGTAAACATTGACTTACGGGGGGGGCGACCCTAGCAATTGCGCGAACCGAAAACCCGCCCTCACGCGAGGTTACCGCACCCGCAATGAACGTCGCCCCGTCCGGCCCGCCGCGGGTCGTCTGGCCCGCCGAGCTTCCGGGTTACCGCGTCGAATTCGGCCGCGCGGCGCCCATGGTGCTTGACTGCGGTGCGACGCTCGGCCCCTTCACCATCGCCTACCAGACCTACGGCACGCTCAACGCCGACAAGACCAACGCGGTGCTGGCCTGCCACGCGCTGACGGGCGACCAGTACCTCATGGGCATCCACCCGGTGACCGGCAAGCCCGGCTGGTGGGAACACATGGTGGGCCCGGGCAAGCCGATCGATACCGAGCGTTATTTCGTCATCTGCGCCAATGTGCTCGGCGGCTGCATGGGCACGACCGGGCCCAAGAACATCGATCCCGCGACGGGCAAGCCCTGGGGGCTGTCCTTCCCGGTCATCACGGTCGCCGACATCGTGCGCGCACAGAAGCTGTTGATCGACCATCTCGGCATCGATCAGCTGTTTTGCGTGACCGGCGGCTCGATGGGCGCCATGCAGGCCCTGCAATGGGCCGCGAGCTATCCCGAGCGCGTCTTCTCCGCCGTGCCCATCGCGGGTGCGGCACGGCATTCGGCGCAGAACATCGCGTTCCACGAGGTCGGCCGCCAGGCGATCATGGCCGATCCGGATTGGTGCGAGGGCGATTACCAATCGCACGACAAAGTTCCGCACCGGGGTCTCGCGGTCGCGCGCATGGCGGCGCACGTTACCTATTTGTCCGAGGCGGCGCTGCATCGCAAGTTCGGGCGCAATCTCCAGGACCGGGAAAAACTGTCCTACGGCTTCGAGGCCGATTTCGAGGTCGAGAGCTATCTGCGCCACCAGGGATCGACCTTCGTCGAGCGCTTCGACGCCAATTCGTACCTCTACATCACGCGCGCGATGGATTATTTCGATCTGGTGTCCGAACACGAAGGCGTGCTCGCCAACGCGTTCAAGGGCTCGAAGACGCGGTTTTGCGTGATCTCGTTCACCTCCGACTGGCTGTTCCCGACCTCCGAAAGCCGCACCATCGTGCGCGCGCTGAACGCGGTCGCCGCCAATGTCAGCTTCGTCGAGGTCAAGAGCGACAAGGGCCACGACGCCTTCCTGCTCGACGAAGTCGAATTCTTCAAGACCCTGAACGGCTTCCTTGACGGCTGCGCCGAGCACCGGGGCCTGAAGCGGCCATGAGCACGAATCGGCCATGAGTATGAATCGTCCATGAGTATGTCTGGCCCCGATGCGGCGCGCGCGCCCATGCGCGCCGATCTCCAACTCATCGCCGACATGGTCGAGCGGCAAAGTCGAGTGCTGGACATCGGCTGCGGCGACGGTGCGCTGCTCGATTATCTCGTGCACGCCAAGGGCGTGGACGGACGCGGCATCGAGATTCGCCAGGAAGGCGTGAACGCCTGCGTGACCCATGGCCTGTCGGTCATCCACGGCGACGCGGACGAGGATCTCGACGACTACCCCAACGGCGCCTTCGACTACGCCATCCTGTCCCGCACGCTGCAGAACACGCGCGATCCGCATTGGGTGCTGGGCGAGCTCGTGCGCATCGCGCGCTACGCCATCGTGTCCTTTCCCAATTTCGGCTATTGGCGCGTGCGCTGGCTATTGGTGTCGCGCGGACGGATGCCGGTGACCGAATTGTTCGACGATCCCTGGTATCGCAGCCCGAACATCCATCCGTGCACGATCAAGGATTTCGAGGAATTAACGAACGCCATGGGCATCACGATCGCGCGCGCAGCACCACTGACCAAAACGGGCGCGCCCATGGGGAATCATGTGCCGCGCAGCCTGACCAATCTGTTCGCCGAACAGGCGATCTTCCTGCTGACCCGGCGCTGACGGCGCCGCCGGGTTCGTTCCGCCGCGGCACAACCGCGCCGCCGGCCTCGTTCAACCACGGCGCAACGGCGCCGCCAGGTTCGTTCCGCCGCG
>CAMAPP010000109.1 GCA_945860095.1 Rhizobium sp. Q54
ATCGCCCGCGGCGCGCGCGACGGCCTGGCGCTCGCGCGCCGCCGCATCGCGCTCGCGCGCGAGCGCGCCCGACAACGCCGTTTCCAGGCGCGTCAGGGACGTTTCCAAACGCCGTTCGACCGTGTCGAGATTTGCCACGCTGCCTCCGATGGATCGCCCGATGCATCGAGCCACTGTCACGATACGGCGCGCGGCCCGAGACCGTCAACGCGCGACTACCCCGCGGCCCCCGGAGCCGACGGAATCAGCGGGGTCGGCGCGCGCCGTTCACATGATGAACGCCGAGAATCCCGATTGACGCGCCCGCGCCTGCCAAGCATCTTGCGCGCGCCGGCCCGCCTGCGGAGAACGGGCGAGGTGAATTGGTCCCGAAATCTCCTTGAGGCCCCCCTTGCCGTCCGCGATGAACGCCCCAAAGAACAGCACGGATACAAGCAAAATCAGCAACTTGAACAGCCAACGGCGAACGATGGCCAACGCCTTGCGCGCGCTTGCCATGGACGGGGTCGAGGCCGCGAAGTCCGGCCACCCCGGCATGCCCATGGGCATGGCCGACGTCGCAACGGTGCTTTTCGCCGAAGCGCTGAGATTCGACCCCGCCGACCCCGCCTGGCCCGATCGCGACCGCTTCGTACTGTCGGCGGGACACGGCTCGATGCTGCTTTATGGCCTACTGCATCTGACCGGCTATGCGGACATGCCGCTCGACGAGTTGAAGCGCTTTCGCCAGCTCGGCAGCCGCACCGCCGGCCATCCCGAATACGGCCACGCCGCCGGTATCGAAACCACGACCGGCCCGCTCGGCCAGGGCCTGGCGAACGCCGTCGGCATGGCGCTGGCCGAGGCCATGCTGCGCGCGCGCTTCGGTGCCGAGGTTGTCGATCATCGCACCTACGTCATCGCCGGCGATGGCTGTCTAATGGAAGGCATCAGCCACGAGGCGATTTCGCTCGCGGGCCATCTGCGTCTCGGAAAATTGATCGTGCTGTTCGACGACAATGCGATCTCGATCGACGGCGCGACCTCGCTCTCGGTCTCGGACGATCAGTCCGCGCGCTTTCGCGCCAGCGGCTGGGACACCCAACGCGTGGACGGACACGACATCGCCGCCGTGCGCGCGGCGCTGGCGAACGCGCGCGCGAGCACGGCGCCATCGCTCATCCTGTGCCGGACCACGATCGCCTATGGCGCGCCGACCAAGGCGGGCACCGAACACGCCCACGGCTCCCCCCTCGGCGCCGAGGAAATCGCCGGCGCGCGCGCCAAGCTCGGCTGGCCGTTCGCGCCCTTCGAGATTCCCGAAGCTATCCGCGACCAATGGCGCACGGCCGGCGGCCGCGGCCGACAGCCGCGCGAGGCCTGGCAAAAGCGCGTCGATGCCCTGCCAGCGGACGTGCGTGCCGAGTTTCTGCGCGTGAGCGAAAATCGGCTCAAGGACGGTTGGGACGCGCCGCTCGTGGCCTTGAAGCGCAAGGTCGCCGCCGAAGCCCCGAAGCTGGCCACGCGGCAATGCTCGGGCAACGCGATCGAGGCGTTGACCGCCAGCGTGCCCGAACTCGTCGGCGGCTCGGCCGATTTGACCGGCTCGAACAATACCAAGGTCAAGGGCCAAACCCCGGTCACGGCCGCCAACATGGCGGGCGGCTACATCCATTATGGCGTGCGCGAGCACGCCATGGCCTCGGCGATGAACGGCTTGGCGCTCCACGGCGGGTTCATCCCCTATGGCGGCACGTTCCTCGTCTTCTCCGATTACGCGCGCCCGGCGATCCGCTTGGCCGCGCTCATGGGTCTGCGCGCCATTTACGTGCTGACGCACGATTCGATCGGCTTGGGCGAGGACGGACCGACGCACCAGCCGGTCGAGCATCTCGCGAGCCTGCGGGCCATGCCCAATCTTCTCGTCTTCCGTCCGGCCGACGGCGTCGAGACGGCGGAATGTTGGGCGCTGGCGCTGGCCAATGCCAAGCGTCCCTCCGCCCTCGCGCTCACGCGCCAGGCCGTTCCAACCCTGCGCACCGTCCACCGCGACGACAATCCGTGCGCGCGCGGCGCTTACGAGATTCTGCCCGCGACCGGGCAGGCGCGCGCCACGCTGTTCGCCACCGGTTCGGAACTGTCGATCGCCGTCGAGGCGCGGACCGTTCTCGAGCGAGACGGCATCGGCACGCGCGTCGTATCGGTGCCGTGCATGGAATTGTTCGCCGAACAGCCCGCCGAGTACCGCGCGGCGGTCTTGGGCGCGACGGCCGCGCGCGTGGCCGTCGAGGCCGGCATGCGGCAGGGCTGGGATTCGATCATCGGCGCGACCGGCGGCTTTGTCGGCATGGCGGGCTTCGGCGCATCCGCGCCGGCCGGCGAACTTTACAAGCACTTCCATATCACGCCCGCCGCGGTGGCCGACGCCGCGCGCGCGCTTATCTGAGAGGCCCTTCGGGGTCGGGGAGAAAATCATGGCGATTCGGGTAGCGATCAACGGCTTCGGACGAATCGGGCGGCTGACCTTGCGCGCGGCGTTCGAGGCCAAGCGCAACGATGTCGAGTTCGTTGCCATCAACGATTTGGGTTCGGTTGCAGCCAATGCCTACATGCTCAAGTACGACTCCGTGCATGGGGCATTTCCGGGCAAGGTTCGCGCCAACGGTACCTCGTCGATGGTGATCGGCAGCAAGCTGGTCAAGGTTCTGGCCGAGCGCGAGCCGGACAAGTTGCCGTGGAAAGAACTGGGCATCGACGTGGTGCTCGAATGCACCGGGCGCTTCACCAAGCGCGAACAGGCGGCCAAGCACATCGAGGCCGGCGCCAAGCGCGTGCTGATCTCGGCGCCCGCCACCGGCGCGGATCTGACCGTCGTTTACGGCGTGAACCACGACAAGCTCAAGAAAAGCCACACGGTGGTCTCGAACGCCTCGTGCACGACCAACTGCCTCGCGCCCGTGGCGTCGGTGCTGCACAAGATCGTCGGCATCGAACGCGGCTACATGACGACCATCCATTCGTACACGGGCGACCAGCGCCTGGTGGACACGCTGCACGGCGATCTGCGCCGTTCGCGCGCGGCCGCGACATCGATGATCCCGACGACCACGGGTGCGGCGCGCGCGGTCGGCCTCGTGCTGCCAGCGCTCTCGGGCAAGCTCGACGGCACGGCGATCCGCGTGCCGACGGCCAATGTCTCGCTCATCGATTTCACCTTCACCTCCAAACGCAAGACCACGGCCGAGGAAATCAACGCCGCCATGCTCAAGGCGTCGAAGGGCATGCTCGCGGGCGTGCTCGCCGTGACCGAGGAAGAGCTCGTGTCGGTCGATTTCAACCACAATCCATCGTCCAGCATCTTCGACCTGACCCAAACCCAGGTGATCGAGGAGCGGTTCTGCCGCGTGCTGTCCTGGTACGACAACGAGTGGGGCTTCTCCAACCGCATGTCGGATGTCGCGGTCGCGCTCGGCAAGCTGAAATAGCCGCCGGGCGATCCGTTGGGCGGTCGCGTGCCGTCTTGGGACGGCCCGCCGTGATTTGGCCCCTCAACTCGGGTTCGCGACACCGGGCTCGCATCTTGCGCGCGGGCGGGCCGCCATTGCAGCCTCATGCCATGACGATTCGCCGAAACCCTCGTGCCGTCGCGGCGCGCGCCGTCGTGATTCACGATGCCGTGCATGCGCGCGCGGCATTGGCGGCGGCCGAGGCGCTCGACGTGCCGGTTCTATTGCTCTCGGCTTCAGGGTTCGCGGGCTATGGCGGCGCCTTGCTGTTTTGCGCCATCGTCGAGGAGGCGCGAGCGCATCATCCCAAGGCCCGCGCGGCGGCGATGCTCGATTGCGCGGACTCGCCCGGCCATGCCCTCGCCGCCTTGCGGACCGGGATCAAGGCCATTCGCCTCGGCGGTCACGCGGGCGCGCGGCGGCGCGTCGCCGATATTGCCCGTACCCTCGGCGCGCACGTCGCCGCACGCCGGCCGGTGGCGCTTGATCTTCTTGGCCTCGACGATCCGGTGGCGGCGAGCCGAAACTGGCTCGGGCCGAAAGCCGGCAAGATCACGGGCAAGCGGCCGAATGAAAGGCCAGGCCGCGCGCGCGCGTGACCCTGCCCGTCTGATCGAATGGGCCGAGCGAACGGGTCGATTGAAAATGCCGTGCCGCTCGGCTATGCACGAAGTTCTCCGCTCGGCGCGGCCCGATACGGCCATGCCGGCGAACATCCCATAGGGACCGGCACATGAAGCTCACGCAGCGCGTCAAGAAAATCCTCGACAACTACGAGTCCGACAATCCTGGCACCAAGGCCAATCTTGCCCGCATCCTCATGCACGGCCGCCTCGGCGGCACGGGCCATCTGGTGATCCTGCCCGTCGACCAGGGTTTCGAGCACGGCCCCGCGCGCAGCTTCGCGCCCAATCCCGACGCCTACGATCCGCACTATCATTTTCGCCTGGCGATCGAGGCGGGGCTCAATGCCTACGCCGCGCCGCTGGGCATGATCGAGGCCGGTGCCGCGAGTTTCGCGGGCGCCATCCCGCTTATCCTCAAGTGCAATTCCGCGAACTCGTTGTCGCGCCAGAAGGAGGGCGCCGATCAGGCCGTCACCGGCACCGTCCGGGACGCCTTGCGCCTCGGGTGCGCCGCGGTCGGTTTCACCATCTATCCGGGTTCCGACACCGGCTACGATCACATGGAAGAGCTGCGCGCGCTCGCCGAGGAGGCCAAGTCGCACGGCCTCGCCGTCGTGCTGTGGTCGTATCCGCGCGGCGGCAACCTGACCAAGCAAGGCGAAACCGCCGTGGACATCGTCGCCTACGCGGCCCACATGGCCTGTCTGCTCGGCGCCCACATCATCAAGGTCAAGCCGCCGACCGAACATCTCGAACTCGAAACCGCGAAGAAGGTCTATCTCGACCGCAAGATCGATATCGCCTCGCTGCCCGCGCGCATCCGCCACATCATGCAGTCGTCCTTCAACGGCCGGCGTCTGGTGGTGTTCTCCGGCGGCGAGGCGAAGGATCTCGATGCCTTTTACAACGAGGTTCGCGGCATTCGCGACGGCGGCGGCACGGGTTCGATCATTGGCCGCAATACCTTCCAGCGGCCGTGGGACGAGTCGCTGAAGATGCTCGACACGGTGATCGAGATCTACAAGGGCAAGGCCTGATGGCCGCGGACCGGAGCTTGGCCGGAGGCTGGACCTAATGCCCCGCCGCCCCTTGCGGCGCGCGACCGGCAAGATACGCGGCGCAAAAGGCGGCGCGGGCGGGCGAAAGACCGAGACTCGTCCGGTCATCGAACGCACGCAGCAAGCCGAAGAAAGAAAACCGCCGAAAGCCCAAGCCCGTCCGACCGCGGCGCGCGCGGCCCGGAGCGAGGATTGCCGGCTCTACCTCATCACCCCTCCCCGCTTCTCCCTCGCCGCCTTCGCCCGCGATCTCGGGGCCGCGCTCGATGCCGGCGATATCGCATGCCTGCAACTACGCCTGAAGGATGTGTCCGACGACGAGATTCGCGCCGCCGCGCGCACGCTCATGCCCATTTGTCACGCCCGTGACGTCGCGTTCGTGATCAACGACCGACCCGATCTCGCAGCCGAGTTGGGTGCCGACGGCGTGCATGTCGGGCAAAGCGATTCGAGCCTCGCCGACGCGCGGCGCGCGGTGGGGGCGGACGCGATCATCGGCGTGACCTGCCATGCCTCGCGCCATCTGGCGATGGAAGCCAGCGACGGCGGCGCGGATTACGTCGCCTTCGGCGCGTTCTTTCCGACAACGACCAAACGTGCGTCCACCCAAGCCGAACTCGAAGTGCTCGAATGGTGGAGCGAGGCGACGACCGTGCCCTGCGTCGCCATCGGCGGCATCACGCCCGAGAATTGCGCGCCCCTGGTCGCTGCCGGCGCGAATTTTCTCGCCGTCTCGTCGGGCGTATGGAACCACGTCCAAGGCCCGGCTTCGGCCGTTCTCGCCTTCCGCGTCGCGGTCGCCCGCGGCCTCGCCCTTCGCGCCGGACGCTGAGAGCCGATCAGATTTTGGGCGGCTCCATCCGAAACGGTATCGCCAACCGGTTCCACGCGTTGATTTCGACGACCAGATAGGTAAGCGCGACCAAGTGCGCCTCGCCGAACTGCGCCAGCGCCGCCCGATACACCTCGTCCGGCGCATGGCCGTGTCCGATCTGGGTCACGGCTTCGGCCCAATCGAGCGCCGCGCGCTCGCGCGCCGTGTAGTACGGCGCCTCCCGCCAAGCCGCCAGACAATCGAGCCGCGCCGGAATTTCGCCGAGCGCGCGCAAATCCTCGGCGTGCAACCAGCAGCAATACGCGCAGCCATTGATCTGGGAGACGCGCAGTTTGACGAGATGGCGGAGCGCGGCCTCGAGTCCGCTTCCGGCGACGAAGACGCTCAAGGCCGACATCGCCTTGTAGGCCTCCGGTGCCAAGGCCTTGTAGTCGAGACGTTGAGCCATGTGCGTTCTCCGGTTCACGCGCCCGCGACGGGCGCCCACAACACGTCCTCGATACTCTCGGCCCCCGATGCCAGCATGACAAGACGATCGAAGCCGAGCGCGCAACCCGCCGAATCCGGCATCCCCGCGGCGAGGGCCGCGAGAAAATCCTCGTCGATCGGATAACGCTCGCCGTAGAGGCGCTGTTTCAGCGCCATGTCCGCCTCGAAACGCGCGCGCTGTTCGGCTTCATCGGTCAACTCGCCGAAGGCATTGGCGAGTTCGAGGCCGCAGACATAGATCTCGAAGCGCTCGGCGAAGCGCCCGTCATCGGGCTTGGCGCGGGCGAGCGCCGCCAGCGACACGGGATAGTCGTAAAGAATCGTCGGTGCGGGGTAACCGAGGTGCGGTTCGATGCGTTCGAGGAAGACGCGGAAGAACACGTCGTCCCAGCTATCCTCGTCCTTCGCGGCGATTCCTCGGGCGCGCGCGACCCCGGCAAAGCGCGCCGCATCGGGATGGCGGGCGTCCTCGCCCATGCACGCGACGAGGTCGATGCCCGCATAGCGCTCGAAAGCCTCGGCGACGCTCACCCGTTGCCAGGCGCCGAAGGGGTCGCTTTCCACGCCCCGCCACGAGAATCTTTGCCGCCTCGCCGCCGCCAGCGCCGCGCGCAAGAGCGCGACGCAATCGTCCATGATCGATTCGTAAGTTGCCTCGGCGCAGTACCATTCGAGCATGGTGAATTCCGGATGGTGCGTGGCCGCGCGCTCGGCGTTGCGGAAGACCTTGCAGAGTTGGAAGATGCGCCGCTCGCCCGCGACCAAGAGCTTCTTCATCGTAAATTCCGGGCTGGTGTGCAGATAGAGACGGCGCCGGGCCGCGCGATCGGGCGCCACGATCTCGGTCGCGAAGGCTTGAAGATGCGGCTCGAGCCCGGGGCTCGTTTGCAGCGCGGGGGTTTCGACCTCGACGAAACCGGCGGCCGCGAAATGGGCGCGCGTCGCACCGAGCACCGCGCCGCGCGCCGCCAGGTGGCGGCTTTTTTTTGCGTGGATATCGGGGCGCCACCACGGCGCGCGCGCGCGCTCCGTCACGCGGCCATGCCCGGATATCGCGCCAAAGCAACGGCCTTCGAGTTGCCAGGCCAAAACCAAGCTGTTAGGTTCCGCGCCGATCGCGGCCCGGACTTGCGCTTGGCGCGCGACGAATGGGATATCGGCCGCGGCCGGAAGCCGGGGACACCCGGCTGCGCGGCGGCGGCGAGAAAGACGGCAAGAAACATGTAACCGAGCGGCTCCGACCGCGCGCACCCGCGCGGTGCCGAGCCGCGCCGGATGTGGGGCAGCATGAAAGTCGCGGCAATCACCATACGCGCCGGCACAATCCTTGAGCACGAGGGCAAGTTGTGGGCGGTCATTAAGAGCGAGATTTACCAGCCGGGCAAGGGCGCCTCGGTGGTGCAGGTCGAGATGCGCGATGCGCGCTCCGGCATCAAGACGAACGTGCGCTTTCGCACCCAGGAAACCGTCGAGCGCGTGACTTTGGACGAACGCGATTACCAGTATCTCTATCCGGAAGACGAGGCCTTCACTTTCATGGATGTCGAGAATTACGAACAGATCGCCGTGCCCCGCGCCGTGATCGGCAACGCCGCCGATTTCCTCAAGGACGGCATGGTGGTGTCGATTCACACCTACGACGGCCAACCCCTGACGGTCACCTTGCCCCAGACGTGCATCATGGAGATCGTCGAATCGGACGCCGTGATGAAGGGCCAGACCGCCGCCTCGTCCTACAAGCCCGCCGTGCTCGAGAACGGCGTTCGCGTCATGGTCCCGCCCTTCGTCGGTTCGGGCGAAAAGATCGTCGTGAACATCGCCGAACGCACCTACGTCGAACGCTCGCGGAGCTGAGTCTCGTGGCGCCGCGCTCACCCATTCTCAACGTCATGGCCGCCGCCGCGCTCAAGGCGGCAAAGGGCTTGGTGCGTGATTTCGGCGAGGTCGAGCAGCTTCAGGTCTCGCTCAAGGGCCCGGCCGATTTCGTCAGCACCGCCGATCACGCGGCCGAACGGATCCTGCGCCGCGAACTCGAACGCGCCCGCCCCGGCTACGGCTTTCTCATGGAGGAAAGCGCCGCGACCGTGGGCGATGGCCGGCACCGTTGGATCGTCGATCCATTGGACGGCACGCTCAATTTTCTGCACGGCATTCCCCATTTCGCCATCTCGATCGCGCTCGAACGCGACGGCGAGATCGTGGCGGGTCTGATCTACGACCCCATCCGCCACGAAACCTTCGCGGCCGAGAAGGGCCAGGCGGCGACGCTCAACGACCGGCGACTGCGCGTCTCGGCGCGCTCCAAGCTCAACGAGGCGGTCATCGCCACCGGGATTCCGTTCAAGGCCCATGCGGACCACCCGCTTTATCTGCGCCAGATGGGGGCCATCATGGCCGAGGTCGCGGGCGTGCGGCGCTTCGGCGCGGCGGCGCTCGATTTGGCCTGGGTCGCGGCCGGAAGATTCGACGGCTTTTGGGAAATCGCCCTTTCGCCGTGGGACATCGCGGCGGGGCTTTTGATCGTGCGCGAATCGGGCGGCTTCGTGTCGGAAATCGGCGGCGGGCACCGAATGATGGAGACGGGCAGTATGTTGGCGGCCAACGCCAAGCTGCACATGCCCCTCGGCGCGCTATTGCGCACGGCGGTCGCGGAACGCCCTGCGGCCTAGCGCCTGGGTTTATCCACCCTTCACCTTTCGCCAGCTTGGCCCGTTCGCCAGCTCGGCCCGTTCGCCAGCTCGGCCCTTTTGCGGTCTCGGCCGGGCGAAATTGGCGCCAAGCGGCCGCACCCCTCGAAACCGGCTCAAGGGAACATGTTTGCCCCGTTGTCCGCTCAAATCCCCTGGGTTATGGTGCGCCGGTCGATGCGCGCAGTAATGCTCCGTAATTCCCTTCTCGCCCTCGCCGCCTTCGCGCTGTACGCGCCTGGCGCCGCGGCGCAAACCTTCTATGGCGCACGCAAGGCGCCAAGCGTCTCCGTCGACATGACCGTACTCGACGAATTGGGTCCCGCGCCAAACGTGCCGCGCGCGCTCGGCCACGCCATTCCGCGCCCGGCGGCACCCGCCCTGCAACACGCGGCCCCGCCGCTGGCCGCGGTTCATCTGCGCGCACCCGCCGAGAGCAAGCGGCGCAAGACGCAAAAATCCAAGGTCAGCCCAATGGCGGCCGAGGCCCCGGCGCCCAAGGCGGCAAAATCGGCGAAACCCGCCCCCCCCGAACCCTTAGTGGCTACCGCTCCACCGCCCCCGCCGCCGCCGGTAAGTTCGACCGTCGCTCCGCCGCCGGCGGTAAGTTCGGCCGTCGCTCCGCCGCCGCCGGTAAGTTCGGCCGTCGCTCCGCCGCCGCCCGCCGCGCCCATCACCCCCCCCGTTCCGCCCGCGCCGCAATTGGCTTCGCGCCCAGCCGCGGCCGTGCCGGCCGATACCGTCCGAATTCTTTTCGACGGCGAGAACACCGAATTGTCCGAGGCGGGCAAGCAGGCGCTCAACGCCGTCGTGCAAAAAATGAACGCCGACCAGGAAGCGCGCCTGCAGCTTGTCGCCTATGCGACCGGGCCCGGCGACCAGGCGAGCAAGGCGCGGCGCGTGTCGTTGTCGCGCGCTTTGTCCGCACGCGGCTATCTCATCGCCCAGGGCGTGCGTTCGACGCGCATCGACGTGCGCGCGCTCGGCCACACCGACGAACAACAAGCCGATCGCGTGGACGCGGTTCTCGCCAAGCGCTAGGCCGCGATCGGAACGCGCTGCACGTTTCGCCGAGAAGAGGCGATAGCGAGAGAAATGTCTCGCGCTAGTCCGGGCCGGCCGCGAATTGCAGCGCCGCGAGGCGCGCGTACAACCCGCCCGCCGCCGCCAAGTCGGCATGACGGCCTTCGGCGACGATCCGGCCCTTATCCATCACCACGATCCGGTCGGCCTTCTGCACCGTCGCCAATCTGTGCGCGATGACGAGCGTGGTGCGCCCGCGCATCAAGCGTTCGAGCGCCTGCTGAACGGCGCGCTCGCTTTCGGCGTCGAGCGCGCTCGTCGCCTCGTCGAGCAGAAGAAGCGCGGGGTCGACGAGCAGGGCGCGCGCGATGGCGACGCGCTGGCGCTGGCCGCCCGAAAGGCGCACGCCCCGCTCGCCGAGATAGGTGTCGAAACCCTGGGGCAAGGCGTCCAGAAACTCGGCGGCGCCCGCCGCTTCGGCCGCCGCGCGCACCTCCCCCTCGCCGGCATCGGGGCGGCCATAGCGGATATTGTCGCGCGCCGACGCGGAAAAGATCGCGGGCTCCTGCGGCACGATGCCGATGCGCCGGCGCAATTCCCTGGGATCAGTGCGGTCGATGGG
>CAMAPP010000110.1 GCA_945860095.1 Rhizobium sp. Q54
CGAGGCCGCCATGGCCGAACGCAGCCTCGGCAAGGCCGACGCCAAGGTCACGGTGATCGAATATGCGTCCCTGACCTGTCCCCATTGCGCCGCCTTTCACCGCGACGCGCTGCCGGAGTTGAAGAAGCAGTACATCGACACCGGCAAGCTCCGGTACGTCTTTCGCGACTTCCCGCTCGACGGCCGGGCGGCCATCGCGGCCATGGCCGCGCGCTGTGCGCCCAAGGAGCGATACTTTCCCTTCCTCGACGCGCTGTTCAAAACCCAGGAACAATGGGCGCGCGCGGAGGATGTGCACAAGGCGCTGTTGCCCATCGCGCGACTTGCGGGAATGAGCCAGGACGACTACGAGGCCTGCGTGAAGAACGAGGCGCTGTTCCAGGCCATCCGCGCCGCGCGTAGCCAGGCGGAAAGCGAGTTTCGCATCGAATCGACGCCGAGTTTCGTCGTCAACGGCAAGAAGACCGAACTGGGCACGACCTTTACCTCGGTCGAAAAGGCCCTGCGCCCGCTGCTGAAATAATATCCCGCGCCCTGCAAGCGAACGAGCAAGCCCACTTGGTTCAATTCAACAAACTCCGCATCGCCGGCTTCAAGTCCTTCGTCGAGCCGTCCGAGCTTTCGATCGAACCGGGCCTGACCGGCGTTGTCGGCCCCAATGGCTGCGGCAAGTCGAACCTGATCGACGCGCTGCGCTGGGTGATGGCCGAGACCTCGGTCAAGGAAATGCGCGGCGGCGAGATGGACGACGTGATCTTCGGCGGCACCGCCTCGCGGCCCTCGCGCAATCTCGCGGAAGTGACGCTGGTGCTCGACAACGCCGATCGCAGCGCGCCCGCCGCGTTCAACGAGGAAGAGACCATCGAGGTGACGCGGCGCATCGAGCGCGGCGAAGGCTCGATGTACCGCGTGAACGGCCGCGACGTGCGCCAGCGCGACGTGTCGCTGCTGTTCGCCGACACGGCAAGCGGCGCGCGCTCGACCGCCATCGTGACCCAGGGCCGCGTCGGCTCGCTCGTCGCCGCGCGCCCCCAGGATCGCCGCGCCCTGCTCGAGGAGGCCGCCGGCATCACGGGGCTGCACAATCGCCGCCACGAGGCCGAATTGCGCCTGCGCGCGGCGGAAACCAATCTCCAACGCCTCGAGGACATTCTCGTCGCCCTCGACGGCCAGCTCGACGGCCTGAAAAAGCAAGCCCGTCAGGCCTCGCGCTATCGCAATCTGTCCGACCACATCCGGCGCGCCGAGGCGGGCCTGCTGCACCGGGGCTGGCGCGAGGCGAGTGCCGCGGCCGAGGAGGCGCGCACCGCGCACGCCGAGACGATGACGCGCGTCGCCGACACGACCGCGACCGCCGCCGGCGCCACGACCGCGCGCGAGACCGCCGCCGCGGCGCTGCCGACCTTGCGCGCGGCGCTCGTCGCGGCGCAGGCCGAGCACCGGCGCTTCGAAGTCGAAATCGACGGCCTCGCGGCCGAGGAGGCGCGGCTTGCCGCGCAGCAGGAGGAACTCGAACGCCGGCACGCCCAAATCGCCACCGATCGCGAGCGCGAGCGCGCGCTCGAAGGCGACGCGCGCGCGGCATCCGAGCGTCTCGGCGAGGAAGGCGCGGGCCTGGCCGAGGCGCAAGGCGCCGAACGGGCCGAAATCGCCGCGGCCGAGAGCGCCGCCGCCGCCGTGCGCGCGCGGGTCGAGGACGCCGACGCGGCGCTGACGACGTTGACCGCCGAACTCGCCCAGGCCGATGCCCGCCGAAGCGAACTCGCCAAGCGCGTGGCCGAGGCGCGCGAGCGCGCAAGCCGCCTCGCGGCGCGGGCCGAGGAGGGTGATCGGGAAATTGCCGTGCTCGAAGCCGCGAGCGCAACCGAAGGCGCGCTCGCGACGGCAGAAGCGGCGCAGATGGACGCGCGTCGCGCGCTGATGGATGCCGAGGCGCGCGCGGGCGAGCTCGACGCCGACCACGCCCAGCGCGAATCGGAAGACGCCGAAATGCGCGAGGCCATGCAGTCCGCCGAGGGCGCGCGCGCCAAGCTCGACGCCGAACGGCGCGCGCTCGGCGAGCTCTTGAGCGCGGGCGAACAGGACATGTGGCCGCCGATCATCGACCGCGTCACGGTCGATGCAGGTTACGAGACGGCCTTGGGCGCGGCGCTGGCGGACGATTTGCTGGCGCCCGCCGACGTGGGCGCCGCCGTCCATTGGCGCACGCCGCCCGCCACCGCCGCCGCACCCGCCCTGCCGGCAGGCGCAACGCCGCTCGCCTCGGTGGTCCGCGGCCCCGCCGCGCTCGAACGCCGCCTGGCGCAAATCGGCCTGGTGCCCGATGCCCAGACCGGCGCCGCGCTCGCCGAAAACTTGGCCCAAGGCCAGCGCCTGGTCAGCCGGGACGGCGGGCTGTGGCGCTGGGACGGCTTCACCATCCGCGCGGGCACGATGACCGCGGCGGCCACGCGTCTGGCGCAGCGCAACCGCTTGGCGGAATTGCGCGCCATCCTGGCCGAGGCCGATGGCCGCCTCTCGGACGCGCGCGCCCGCGCAGCCCGAGCCCGCGAACGCCATCTGGCGGCGCAAGAAGCCGCGCGCGCCGCGCAACATCACGCGCGCGCATGCCGCCCCGCGCTCGACGACGCGCGCGAACATTGGGGCGCGCTCGCGCGCCAGGACGCCGAACGGCGAACGCGCCGCCAGGCCTTGGCCGACGCGGCCGCGCAATTGGCCGCGGACCGCGCCGAAAGTGAAGCGCGCGCGGGCGAAGCCGAAGCCGAACTCGTCGCCTTGGGCGACGGCGCCGCCGCGCGCGCGATGGTCGAACCCCGGCGCGCTTTTGCCGCCCAATGCCGCGCGCAACTGCTCGACGAACAAAGCCGGCTCGACCGCGCCCAGCGCGACGCCGAGGGGCGCCTACGCCGCTTGGCCGATATCGGGCGCGAAAGCGAAAGCTGGACCGCGCGCGCAGAGGGTGCCGCTTTGCGTCTCGTCGAGCTCGAGGCGCGCTGGAACGGGGTCGAGGCTGATCTCGCGCGCCTGGCCGGCATGCCCGCCGACATCGCAGGCCGCCGCCATGCGCTGGCCGATCTGCTCGCCGATGCCGGTGCCGCGCGCGCGAGCGCGGGCGACGCCCTGGCGAACGCCGAAACCAGTCTCGCGGAACGCGAACGCGCCCTGAAGCAGGCCGAGGCCGAGCTCGGGGCCGCGCGCGAGGACCGGGTGCGCGCCGAGGCGCAAGTGCGTCAGTGCGAGCAGACTGTCGCCGTGATCGTCGAGCGTATCGGCGAGCGGCTGCATTGCGCGCCCGAAGGCGCCTTGGCCCTGGCCGAGACCGCCGACGAGACGGAGCTCGCCGACACGGCCCATCTCGAGGGCCGGCTCGACCGCTTGCTGCGCGAGCGCGACAACATGGGTGCGGTCAATTTGCGCGCCGAGGAAGAAGCCGCCGAGCTGGGCGAGAAGATCGAGTCCATGCGACGTGAGCGCGACGACCTGACCGGCGCCATCGGCCGGTTGCGCGAGGGCATCGCCGAACTCAACCGCGAAGGCCGCGAGCGGCTGCTGGCCTCCTTCGAGGCGGTGAACGGTCATTTCCAGGTGCTGTTCAGCCGGTTGTTCGATGGCGGGCAAGCGCGTCTCATGCTGACCGACCAGGACAATCCGCTCGAGGCCGGGCTCGAAATCATGGCCAGTCCGCCGGGCAAGCGCTTGCAGGTGCTCTCGCTGCTTTCGGGCGGCGAACGGGCGTTGACGGCGTTGGCGCTGTTGTTCGCGGTGTTCCTCACCAATCCTGCGCCGATTTGCGTCCTCGACGAGGTCGATGCGCCGCTCGACGACGCGAATGTCGACCGCATCTGCTCGCTGCTCGAAGAAATCGCGCATACCTCCCAAACCCGCTTCCTGGTCATCACCCATCACCGGATGACCATGGCGCGCATGGACCGGCTGTTCGGCGTGACGATGCCCGAGCCGGGTATTTCCCAGCTTGTCTCGGTCGATCTCGCGCGCGCCGAGGAGCTGCGCCAGATCGCCTGAAATCCCTGATGTGACAAGGTTTTCCGACCCCTTGGGCGTTCTTGACAGCCTGGGGGTCCCTCCGTAAGGTCCGCCCCGACTTGGCGCGGGCGTCCGTATGGGCGCAAGCGCGATGCAAGGAGTTTCTTCCGCGTCCTTCAAGGACCTCGACGACCGGATCAAGCGGGCACGGGCCAAACAAGCGCCCGGCTCGGGGGCGTCCGGTGCATCGAGTTTCGGACAGGCTTTGCGCATCGGAGCCGAATTGGTCTCGGGCCTGATCGTGGGCGTGGCCATCGGCTGGGGTCTCGATGCTTGGCTCGGCACGAAGCCGTGGTTGATGATCGCGTTTTTCTTCCTAGGGGCGGCCGCCGGCATCCTCAACGTTTACCGCTCGACCAAGGGCTACGGCTTGGCGGTCGGGTATCGCAAACCTAGCAACGGCACGGACGACACGAAAACACCCGACTGAACTTGGCTTCCGACTGAACTTGGCTTCCGACTGAACTGGGCACCCGACCGATCATGGCCGAATCCGACGGACACAGCCCGCTTGACCAATTCAAGATCTCCAAGATCCTGCCCATGGATCTGGGCGGCGTCGATGTGTCGCTGACCAACTCCTCGGTCGTGATGATCGCCGCGGTGGTCCTGGTGACGCTGTTCCTGACGCTCGGCGCGCGCGCGCGCGCGTTGGTGCCCGGGCGCTGGCAGGGCATGGCGGAGCTGTCGTACGAATTCGTCGCGAACATGATCCGCGACAATGTCGGCCCGGAAGGCCGCAAATACTTCCCCTTCATCTTCTCGCTGTTCATGTTCGTGCTGTTCGGCAATCTCCTGGGCCTGGTGCCCTACAGCTTCACCTTCACCAGCCACATCGCGGTGACCGCGACGCTGGCCGTGGCGGTCATCGTGATGGTGACCGGGGTCGGCCTGGCGCTGCACGGCCTGCATTTCTTCGGCTATTTCGTGCCCAAGGGTGTGCCGGTGGTGATGCTGGCGCTCATGGTGCCGATCGAAATCATCTCGTACCTGTCGCGCCCGGTCAGCCTGTCGATCCGCTTGTTCGCGAACATGATGGCCGGCCACACCATGATGAAGGTATTCGCGGGCTTCGTGGTGACGCTGGGCGCGGCCACGTTCGGCGTCGGCGGCATTCCGCCTTTGGCCATGAACGTGGCGCTGACCGCGTTTGAATTGCTGGTGGCCTTTTTGCAGGCCTATGTTTTCGCCGTTCTAACCTGCCTGTATCTGAACGATTCCATCCATCTGCACTAGAAAACTCCGCCGGCCATCTGCACTAGAAAATTCCACCGGAGCAGGCCGCGCGCGGCATTCCGGGGGCTCTCGTCACGGACTCGTCAAAGAAGGGGACATTCCATGGAACTCGCAGCAGCCAAGATGATCGGCGCCGGTCTCGCCGTGATCGGCCTGTCGGGCGTCGGCGCCGGCATCGGCGCCATTTTCGCCTCGCTCATTTCCTCCATCGCGCGCAACCCGGCGGCCCGCCCGCAGGTTTTCCCGCTCGGCATGCTTGGCTTCGCGCTCGTCGAGGCGGTCGCGCTGTATGCGCTGCTGATCTCGTTCCTCATCCTGTTCACCTGAGCGGGTCGGCGGGCCGAAAGGCGCGCCGGTAGGGCAAGATGCCTCAGCTCGATCCGACCACCTTCGCGACCCAGATCTTCTGGCTCGTGATCACGTTCGGCGCGCTGTACGCGATTCTGTCGCGCGTGGCCCTGCCGCGCGTGGCGGATATCCTGGCGGCGCGCCGGAAAAAGATCGACGGCGATCTCGATGCCGCCGCCACGCTGAAGAGCGAAGCGGAATCCGTGCTCAAGGCCTACGAGAAGGCCATGGCCGACGCCCGCGCCCAGGCGCAGGCGACCCTGCGCCAGGCGGCCGAGGACTTGGCGGCGGACGCCGCGACGAAGAACGCCGCGCTGTCCGAACGCTTGAACCGCGAGATCAAGGCCGCCGAGGAGCGCATCGCGGCGGCCAAGAACCGGGCCGTGGATCAGATCTCGGAAATCGCCGGCGCCGCTGCGGGCCAGGCCACCGCCCGCCTCATCGGCCGCGCACCCGATGCAAACGCCGTTCGGGTCGCCGTCGAGGCCGCGATCAAGAGCGGGAGGGGCTGAAATGGCGTTTCTCGAAGACCCCAAAACCTGGGTTGCGGTCTCGTTCGTCGCCTTCCTGGTCTTGACGTGGAAGCCCTTGAAGCGCGCGTCCCTCGGCGCGCTCGACGGCCGGGCGGAGAAGATTCGGGCGCAAATCGCCGAAGCCGAAAAGCTCCGCGCCGAGGCCCAGCGCCTGCTCGCGGAATATCAACGCAAGCAGCACGAAGCCATGGCCGATATCGAGGCCATCATGAACCAGGCACGCGAGGAAAGCCGCCGCCAGCGCGAACGCGGCGCCGCTTCGCTCGATGCCGCGTTGAAACGCCGCGAGATCCAGGCCATCGAGCGCATTGCCCAGGCCGAGACCCAAGCCCTCGCCGAGGTCCGTGCCGCCGCCGCGGATATCGCCGTCGCCGCGACCCGCGCGCTCATCGCGGGCGCCATGGACGCGGGCCATCGCGGCCTTCTGATCGACGCCGCGATCGCGGAATTGCCGCAACGCCTGAACTAAATCCGCCGCGACACAAAATCCGGCACAACACAAAATCTGGCGCGATACGAAATTCGCCGCGACTGGGCGCACGAAGAAAAAAGGCGGCCCTTCGGCCGCCTTTTTCGCGTCGTGGGGAACGCGCGCCTATTCGGCCGCGTTCTTGTAGGACTCGATCGGCGGGCAAGCGCAGATGAAATGGCGGTCGCCGTACACCTGATCGATGCGGTTAACGGGCGGCCAGTATTTCGCGCCGCGCAAGGTATCGACGGGAAAAGCCGCGTCGGCGCGGGAATATTTGTGCGTCCAATCCTCGCCGGTCACGTCCTCGGCGGTGTGGGGGGCGTTCTTTAGCGGATTGTCGGTCTTGTCGTAGACGCCGGTCTCGACGCGCTTGATCTCGCCCCTAATCGAGATCATCGCCTCGATGAAGCGGTCGAGCTCGGCCTTGGGCTCGGATTCCGTCGGCTCGACCATGAGCGTGCCCACGACCGGGAACGACATCGTCGGGGCGTGGAAGCCGTAATCCATGAGGCGCTTGGCGACGTCGTCCACCGCGATGCCCGATGCGTCCTTGAGCGGGCGCAAATCGAGGATGCATTCGTGCGCGACGAACCCCGCGCGCCCGGTGTAGAGCACGGGGAAATGGGGGCCAAGTTTCTTGGCCATGTAATTGGCGGAGAGGATGGCGACCTGCGTCGCTTTCTTCAGCCCCTCCTCGCCCATCATCGCGATATAGGACCACGAGATCGGCAGGATGGACGCGCTGCCCCAGGGGGCGGCCGATACCGGCCCAATTCCGTCCTTGCCGCCGCATTCGGGGTGCACGGGATGGGATGGCAGGAAGGCCGCCAGGTGCTTGCCGACCGCGATCGGTCCAACCCCCGGCCCGCCGCCGCCATGGGGAATGCAAAAGGTCTTGTGCAGGTTGAGATGCATCACGTCCGGGCCGTACTTGCCCGGCCGGCACAGCCCGACCTGGGCGTTCATATTGGCGCCGTCCATGTAAACCTGGCCGCCGTTCTCGTGCACGACGCGGCAAATCTCGCGGATGCGCTCCTCGAACACGCCGTGGGTCGAGGGATAGGTGACCATGAGCGCGGCCAGATCGGCCTTGTGCGCGGCGGCCTTCGTCTTGAGGTCGGCCACGTCCACATTGCCGTCGCCATCGCACGCGACCACGACGACCGACATGCCGCACATGGCGGCGGACGCGGGATTGGTGCCGTGGGCGGAGGACGGGATGAGGCAGACATTGCGGTGCGCCTCGCCGCGGCTGCGGTGGTATTTGCGGATGACCAGAAGCCCCGCGTATTCGCCCTGCGAACCCGCATTGGGCTGGAGCGAGACGGCGGCAAAGCCCGTGGCCTTCTGCAGCATCTTCTCCAGGTCCTTGATCATCTGAAGATAACCCTTGGCCTGATCGAGCGGCGCGAAGGGATGGATGCCGCCCATGGACCGCCAGGTCACGGGGATCATCTCCGCGGTGGCGTTGAGCTTCATGGTGCACGACCCCAGAGGGATCATGGAGCGATTGAGCGCCACGTCCTTTTCCTCGAGCCGATGCATGTAGCGCAGCATGTCGGTTTCGCAGTGGTGACGATTGAAGACGGGATGAGCGAGGAACGCCTGCTTGCGCGCGAAATCCTCGGGGAGGCCCTCGGGCGCCTTGGCGTCGAGTTCGAGCATGGACAGCCGCGAAGGTCCGCCCGCGAACACGTCCCACAGCGCCTCGATATGGCCGCGCGTCGTCGCCTCGTCGGCCGAAATGCCGACACGGTCGGGACCGAGATCGCGCAGATTGATACCCGCCTTGCGCGCGCCCTCGAGCATGGCCTTGGCCTTGCCCGGCGTCTCGATGACGACGGTGTCGAAGAAATATCGGTTGGCGACCCGGTAACCAAGCCGGCGCAGGCCCTCGGCCAGAATCGCGGTCAACCGATGGACGCGCCCGGCAATGGTCTTAAGTCCCTGCGGACCGTGATAGACCGCGTACATCCCGGCGATGACCGCCAGAAGAACCTGGGCGGTGCAAATATTGCTGGTCGCCTTCTCGCGCCGGATGTGCTGTTCGCGCGTCTGCAACGCCAAGCGCATGGCCATGCGGCCCTTGGCATCGACCGAAACGCCGACCAGGCGGCCCGGAACCGCGCGCTTATAGGCGTCGCGCGCGGCCATGAAGGCGGCATGCGGGCCGCCGAAGCCGAGCGGCACGCCGAAGCGCTGCGAGGAGCCGATCACGACGTCCGCGCCGAGCGCGCCGGGCGGGGTCAGCATGACGAGCGCCAGAAGATCCGTCGCGACGATGGCGATGGCGCCCTGTTCGTGGGCGGCGGCGATGGCGGCGCGCGGATCGGCGATCTCGCCATGGGTGTCGGGGTATTGCAGCAACGCGCCGAACACGCGGTGCCGGGACAGCTCGGACGGATCGCCGACGATCACTTCGATGTCGAGAGGTTCGGCGCGCGTGCGCACGACGCCAAGGGTCTGGGGATGGCAGCCCTGGGCGACGAAGAACGCCTTGGACTCGGATTTGGCGACATTGCGCGCGAGCGTCATGGCCTCCGCCGCCGCGGTCGCCTCGTCGAGCATGGAGGCGTTCGCCATTTCCATGCCGGTCAGATCCATGACCATGGTCTGGAAATTGAGCAGCGCCTCGAGCCGGCCTTGGGAAATCTCGGGCTGATAAGGCGTATAGGCCGTATACCAGCCGGGATTTTCGAGGATGTTGCGCAGAATGACGGGCGGGGTGAGCGTGTCGTAATAGCCCATGCCGATCATCGTGGTCATGACCTTGTTGCGCGCGGCGACGCGCGCGAGTTCGGCCAGAACGTCCGCTTCGCTGCGCGCGGGCGCGAGGCCCGAGGACCCGGACTCGCGAATGGACTGCGGCACGGTCTTTTCCGCGAGCTCGTCGAGCGATGCCAGGCCTAGCTCCCCGAGCATGGCGGCGATGTCGTCCTCGCTCGGGCCAATGTGCCGGTGGATGAACTCGCGGGCGTTCTCAAGCTCCTCGAGGGGGCGGCGGGTCATGGCGTATCTCCGTGAAAAATCGGACGGGGAACGATCGGACGGAGAACGATCAGGCGAGCGATGCGACGTGGGCCTTGTACGCCGCCTCGTCCATGAGCTCCGACAGTTCCGCCGGATTCGACAGCTTGATCTTGAAGAACCAGCCCGCACCTTGCGGATCGCTGTTCACGAGGGCCGGATTGGCTTCGAGCTCGGCATTGGCGCCGACGACCTCGCCCGAGAGCGGCGCATAGACCTCGCTCGCCGCCTTGACCGATTCGACGACCGCCGCCTGGCCCATGGGCACGACCTTGGTGCCGGCCTTGGGCAGTTCGACGTACACCACGTCGCCGAGCTGACCCTGGGCGTAATCCGTGATGCCAACGGTCGCGACCCCGGCTTCGATCACGAGCCATTCGTGTTCCTTGGTGTATTTGCGTTCCGCCATTGGCGTTCCCTCCCCCGATGAAATACGCGGCACCCCGAGCCCTGGGATCAGCCGCGATAATAGCGTTGCGGCACGAACGGCATGGCCGCGATCTTGGCCGGGCGCGGCACGCCGCGCACGACGAGCTGGACGGACGTGCCGGCGGCCGCGTGCGTCGAGGCGACATAGCCCATGGCCATTGGCCCGCCGAGCGTCGGGCCGAAGCCACCGCTGGTGACGGCGCCGAGCTTTTCGCCCGAGAGGGCGACGATCTCGGTGCCCTCGCGCGCGGGCGCGCGGCCTTCGGGCAGGATGCCGACGCGCTTGCGCTTGGGTCCTTCGGCCAATTGTTTCTGGATGACGGCCGCGCCAGGGAACCCGCCTTGCTCGCGCCGGCGCTTCTGGATGCTCCATTGCAGGCCGGCCTCGATGGGCGTCGTCATCGTGTCGATGTCGTGGCCGTACAGGCAAAGCCCGGCCTCGAGCCGGAGCGAATCGCGCGCGCCCAGGCCGATGGGCTTCACCTCGGATTCGCCAAGAAGGCGCTTGGCGATGGCGACCGCCTTGTCGGCGGGCATGGAAATCTCAAAGCCGTCCTCGCCGGTATAGCCCGAGCGCGTGACGAAGCACCCAACGCCAGCCAGCTCGACCTCGATCC
>CAMAPP010000111.1 GCA_945860095.1 Rhizobium sp. Q54
AGGAGGAATGGCGCAACGAGATGCGCGACCTCTCCAAGCTCGCGCCGGTGGCGGAGATGGTCGCCGGGCGCGCGGGCTCGACGACCTTTTTCTCGCCGGCGACCAAGGCCGACATGCTCGCTTCCTACGGCACCGTGCCTCGCGCGGGCTGGGGCGCGATGGTCGTGCTGCCATTGTCCGAAATCGAGAACCATGCAGCGGCCGGACGATGGGCGACGGCCCTGGTGGCATTCGGCGGCCTCGCCGTGTCCTTGGGGATCAGTTGGATTCTCGCGCGGCTCCTGGCACGACCGCTTGCCGCGGTGGCTGTCGCCGCCCGCGATCTTGCGGCGGGACGGTCGGATGCGCGCGCCGCCGTGCCTGCCTATCCGGCGGAATTGCGCGAGGTCGGCGAGGCGTTCAACGCCATGGCCGACCAAATGGACGCCAAGAGCACGGATTTGGCCCAGGATCTCGACCGCGCCGAGGCCGCCAATCGCGGGAAGTCCGATTTCCTCGCCAATGTCAGTCACGAAGTCCGCACGCCGCTGACCGCCATCCTGGGTTTTTCCGACCTCGTCCGCGCCAATACCTACGGGCCCGTCGGCCATCCCAAATACAAGGATTACGCCGAGCACATCCATGCCTCGGCTTTGCATCTCCTCGATCTCATCAACGCGGTGCTCGATCTGTCGAAGGCCGAATCGGGCATGCTCGATGTCTCGCTCGCGCGCGTCGACCTCGCGGCCGCGATCGCCGAGTGCCTGCCGATGGTGCAGCCGCAGGCGCGCGAGGGGGAAGTGCGCGTCGCGCGCCGAATCGCGACCAATCTTCCCCCGGCCCTGGCCGATGCCGGGCGGTTGAAACAAGTCGTGCCCAACCTGCTGAGCAATGCGATCAAGTACACGCCCCCCGGCGGCACGATCGAAATCGAAGCCGGGCGCGCGGAGGACGGATGGCTGCGCGTCCGCGTGTGCGATACCGGCATCGGCATCGCCGAGGGCGACATCGCCAAGGCCCTGATGCCGTTCGGACGCGTCGAAGGTCCTTGGACGCGCAAGCTCAGCGGCACGGGTCTCGGCTTGCCGTTGTCGAAGAAGATGGTCGATGCCATGGGCGGGCGGTTCACCCTCGACAGCACGCCCGGCGTGGGCACGGTCGTGACGGTCGAATTGCGCACGGCCGGCGAACTCGGCGGCGCGGCGACCGAGCCCGCGCGATAGCCCCGGCTAGCGCCGCCGCCAGGCCTGCGTGCGCGCGAGCACCGCGCGGCTCAGCACCGCGTGCGCCAGGCGCACCGCGATACAGGTATAGACGATCATCATCGCCATCGCGGCGGCGGGCGCCACGTCGCCGGCATCGTCCATGTTGAGCACCGCCACCGAAGCCAGGGTGGTGTTCGGCGAATAGAGGAACACCACGGCCGAGACCGTCGTCATGGCGCTCACGAACAAATACAGGCTGATGTCGAGAATGGCGGGCATGGCCACGGGCACGGTCACGCGCCGGAACGTGCGCCAGACCGGAACCTGGAGCGAGGCGGAAACGGCTTCGAATTCGCCGTCCATCTGCTTCAGCGCGGTCACGGCCGTCAAATGCGCCACCGTGTAGAAATGCGCCACCGTGTTGATCACCAGAATGGCCATGGAGTGATAGAGGACGTGCAGCGGATTGGCCTGGTCGACGAAGAAGAAGATGTAGGCGACGCCCAGCACCAGGCCCGGCACCGCCATGGGAATCATGCACAGAAATTGCACGACGCCGCGCAGTTTCTTGAAGCCCGTCTGCTTCTCGACGAGATAGGCGCCGGCAAAGACGACCGCGGTGCCGAAGATCGCCGTCAGGGCCGACATCTCGATGGAGTTCCAGAACGACGTCCAGCTGCCGCCGTCGGTCAGGTCGAAATCGTAGTGCTTCCAAACGAGTTCGAGATTGTAGGGCCACAGCTTCACGAACGACGCGCACGCCGCCATGGCAAACATGGATAGGATCGCCAGCGAAACGACGGCGCAGAACGCCAGCACGGCGAAGTCGAAGCCCGGGCTCTTCTTGGCTATGTAGGGCACCGCGCGCGCGGATAGGAGCGCGACCTGTTTGCGCTGGACCAGGCGATCGACAGCGAATGCCAGAAGGGCCGGCAGCAAGAGAATCATGCCGACGACGGCGCCCATCTGAAAATCGTTGCGCCCGACCACCTGCTTGTACACGTCCGTTGCCAGCACGTTGTAATTGCCGCCGATGACCTTGGGGATGCCGAAATCGGTGACGACAAGGGTGAAGACGACGAAGAAGGCGCTGACCAGTCCGTAGCGCACCGCCGGCACCGTGACGGTGAAGAATTTCCGGACCGTGCCCGCGCCCAGAACTTCGGCGGCTTCGTACAGGCGCCCGTCGGTGATCGACAGTGCGGTGACGAGAATCATGACCGCGTGGGGGAAGGTGTAGAACACCTCGCCCATGACGATGCCGATGGGGCCGTAGATCGATTCGCCCATCAGCCATTCCTTGACGAGCCCCTTGTTTCCGAACAGATAGACGAGCGAGATGCCCGGCAGGAGCGAAGGCGCAAGCAGCGGCAGCAACGCCAGGCCCTTGAACAGGGCGCGCAACGGCATTTGGCTGCGGGTGATGGCATAGGCGTACACGAACGCCAGGGACGTGGTGATGAACGAGGCGGCGAGCGCAATCTGGAGGCTGTTCGAGATCGAAATCGACAGCGCCGGCGTCGTCAGGAATTTGGAAAAATTGGCGAGGCCGACGAAGCCGCCATCGGCGTTCTCGAAGCTCTTCGACAACAGTGTATATAGGGGCAGGGCGACAAAGATGACGAGCAAGGCCGCGATGAGGACGAGGGCGGCAGCCATCGCCCAATGGTCGCGGCTGGCGCGGGGGCGGACACGTTCGCCGGCGGCGATGGCGGTCACGAGCCCTACCGGCGCGCGAAAACGTGCAGCCTGTCGCCCGGCATGGCGACGCGCAGCGTGCCGCCGAGGGCGATGCCGATCCGGCGCGATTGAGTGGCCGAGAATTCCGCGGTGAGCGAGCGGGAGGCGGCATCCTTGGGCACCAGCGTCGCGCGCAAATTGGGGCCGAGAAACTCGATCGCCGAGATCTTGGTGTCGAACGCGTTCGCCGCGCCATCGTCGGCCGGGACGATGTCCTCGGGCCGGCAGCATAATGTGATCTCGGTGCCCATGACCGTGCCGTTGAGGGCGGGCACGTGGAGTTCCAGCCCCTCGATGCGCGCGCGCCCGGCGCCGGACACGGAGGCGGGCAAAAAGTTCATCGCGCCGATGAAATCGGCGACGAAGGCGGTGCTCGGCGTGCCGTAGATTTCGGCAGGCGTGCCGACCTGCTCGATGGCGCCCGCGTTCATGACCACGATGCGGTCGGCCATGGTCAAGGCTTCTTCCTGGTCGTGGGTCACCATGACGGTCGTCACGCCGAGCTTGCGTTGCAGGGCGCGCAGCTCGCCGCGCAAATATTGGCGCACCTTGGCGTCGAGCGCGGAAAGCGGCTCGTCGAGCAGCAGCAGGCCCGGCGAGGTCGCGAGCGCGCGCGCCAGGGCCACGCGTTGCTGCTGGCCGCCGGAAAGCTGGGCGGGGTATTTGGCGCCGTGCTCGCCAAGGTTTACGAGGGCGAGCAGCTCGGCCACGCGCCCGCGTCGGCTCTCGCGCGTGGTGGAGCGCCTCGCCAGGCCGTAGCCGACATTGTCGATGACGGAGAGATTGGGAAACAGGGCGTAGGACTGGAAGACGATGCCGACATCGCGCGCGGACGGCGGCAGGGCCGACACGTCGCGCCCGGCCTGAAAAATGCGGCCTGTGGTTTGGATGTCGAGGCCGGCGATGGCGCGCAGCAAGGTCGTCTTCCCGCAGCCCGACGGACCCAGGAAGCAGACGAACTCGCGCTCGGCGATGTCCAGGGTCACGTTCTTGAGGGCGTGGAACGACCCGAAGCTCTTGTTGACGCCTTCAATTCGGAGGTACGGCTTTTTCCGGTCGGCGCCATGGGCCATGAGGGACTTCCCCGATGAAAAGCCCCCGCCGGAGTTCGGTCCGGCGGGGGCGAGCGCCGCTTTTCGGTTTAGCTCTTGGGTTCGGATTTGGCGTCGTAGCGCTTGCGCCACTCGTCCAGGATCCGGTCGCGGTTCTTCGCGGCCCAGGCGAAGTCGTTCTTGATCAGAAGTTTCGAGAAGTCCGCGGGCAGGCCGGCCACGGGCTTGGACACGCCGGGCATGGCGATGAGGGCATAGCCCTTGGTGTACAGATTTTCCATCACCGACTGGGTGATCGACCAATCGGCGAACTTGCGCGCGGCTTCGAGCTTCTTGGTGGTCTTGACGATGGCGAAGGCTTCCATGTCCCAGCCGAGACCTTCCTTGGGCAGGACCACGTCGATGGGTGCGCCATCGGCCTTGGTCTTGGCGGCGCGATAGTCGAAGGCGATGCCGATGGGAACCTCGCCCGCGGCCGCTTGGCGGCAGGGCTTGGAGCCGGAATGGGTGTACCACGCCATGTTTTCATGTAGCTGGTCCATGTATTTCCAGCCTTCCTGCTCGCCGAAGAGCTGCAGCCAGCTCGACACGTCGAGATAGCCGGTGCCGGAGGAATTCGGGTTCGGCATGGTGAGGGCGCCCTTGTAAACGGCCTTGGTCAGGTCCTTCCAGGACTCGGGCTTGGGCAGGTTCTTCTTGGCGGCCTCGACCGTGTTGAAGCAGATCGCCGCCGCCCAGGCGCGCTGGCCGACCCACATCGGCGGATTGGCCTTGTCGCGGAAACCGGCGTCGAGCTTGTCCAGGCCCTTGGGCGCGTAGGCCTGGAAATAGCCCTGATCGGCCAACATCATCAGGCTCGTCGCGGCCAAACCCCAGACGATATCGGCCTGCGGGTTCGCCTTTTCGGCCAGAAGCTTCGAGGTGACGATGCCGGTCGAATCGCGCACCCATTTGATTTCGATGTCGGGGACTTCTTTTTCGAACGCCGCCTTGAAACCCGGCAGTTCGTCGGCCTCGATGGCGGTGTAAACCAGCAACTCGGTCTTCGCCGCGGCGCCGCCGGGAGCGCCGAAAGCGGTCGCGAGCGCCAATGCCGCGCCGGCCGCGAGGACTTTCAATCGGGCACCAAGATTCATTTCAGGCATGGGCTCGGGCATGGGCGGTCTCCTCGTTCATCGCTATGGCGTCGAATTGGTATTGCGTGGCAGATCGTGACGGATATTCGGACCGCGCGATCGGGCGATTGTGCACGCTCGATACGCCCCCTTTATCTAGGTCGGGCCGCAGGGGGCGTCGAAACGCGCTGGGGCAATCTGGGGCACGGTCTCTGTTATTCCTGCGACATCAGCATGAATGTATTGTGACGAATGTATAGGGGCGCACAAGGCTAGCAGGCTGTCGACAATTTCTGGCATCGGATGGATGGCGGACATAGTCCGAATTATCTATAATTTCCGAAGGTTTGCCGTAGGCGCGGCGGACGGGTTTGGAACATCGATCCATGGCCGAGAATAGAAAATCCCGCCGCATGGCGGCAGCGGCGGTTGCGGCGCGTGCCGCGCGCCGAAGCCAGGGCGGTCCTGCGCCTCAGGTTCCAACTCCGGGACAAGTGCCCAAGGCGCCTCCGGTCGCAAAATCGGCGGCACCTCGGGCACCGGCACCGGCGCAAGCCGCCCGGCCCGCGACCGGCGGGGAAATCGCGAAGGCATTCCAGATCGGCCTGCAACATTACGAGGCCAAGCGCTATCTCGATGCCGAGATCGTGTTCCGTCGCGTCGTGGCCGTGCTCGAACGCGCGGCGGGCACGGTCGCCGGCGCCCCCTCGCTTGCCCAGGCGCTCAACGCGCTCGGCGTCATCATGCGCATGCAGCATCGTTACGCGGATGCGGTCCAATATTACGAACGCGCCCTTGCTCTCGACCCCGACAGCGCGGGCGTGTTCAGCAATCTCGGCAACGCGCTCAAGGACGATCACCAGATCGAGGCGGCGATCGAGGCGCACAAGATCGCGGTCGCCCGCGAGCCGAACGACGCCAAGATCCACCACAATCTGGGCGTCTCCTACGTGCAGGCGGGGCGTTTCGAGGAAGGGCTGCGCCATTACGATCGCGCGCTCGCCCTGCAGCCGAATTTTCCCGACGCTTCCTGGGACCGGGCGCGCGCGCTTCTCTATCTCGGCGACTACGCGCGCGGCTGGCCGGCGTACGAAGCCCGCTGGGAGCTTGCCGAGCAGCGCCATCGCAAGCGCGCCGGGACGGCCTGGGACGGCAAGAGCTTCGCGGGCAAGAGACTGTTTTTGTACGGCGAGCAGGGCTTCGGCGACACCATCCAATGCGCGCGCTATCTGCCGATGGTCAAGGCGCTCGGCGGCACCGTCATCCTCGAATGCCAGCCCCAATTGATGACGCTCATGTCCGGCCTGGGCGTTGACGAACTGGTCCCGCGCGCCATGGCCGGGCCGCCAGCTCCGCCGCCGCCCCACGACCTCATCTATCCCTTGTTGAGCCTGCCGCGCTATTTCACGCCCGACATCGCCGACATGCCGGCCAAGGTGCCGTATCTGAATATTCCAAGCGCGCGCGCGCGGAAATTCGAAGAAATCTTCGCCCGCGCCGGCACCAAGCTCAAGGTCGGCATCGTCTGGTCGGGCAGCGTCACCTTCAAGGGCAATCGCGACCGCGCCCTGCGATTGGCGGCCTTCTTGCACGCCTTCGACCTGCCCGGCGTACAGTTGTACAGCTTGCAGAAGGGGCCGCCGGAAATCGAATTGGAAACGGTCGATGCCGATGCGCCGATCGTGAACCTGGCGCCCTTGCTCGGTGATTTCGCCGATACGGCGGCGGCAATCGCGGGCCTTGACCTCGTTCTCATGACCGATAGCGCGGTCGCGCATTTAGCCGGGGCGCTCGGCCGACCGGTTTGGGTGCTCGTCGCCTTCGTGGCCCATTGGCTCTGGCTCAAGGACCGCGAGAACGACAATCCGTGGTATCCGTCGATGCGCCTTTTCCGCCAGAAACACCCCGGCCAATGGGGTGCGGCGCTCGACCGCGCGCGCGCCGAACTCGAAGCCGCGGCGGCGGGAGATCGGTCGCGGCTTTTACCGCCCCGACCCTGAGGGTCGAGGCTGCGCCCATCGGGGTGCACCTTGATTCAGGTCAATTGCCACAAGGCGTCTTGTCACTAAACTTTAACCGTTCCGTCATGCGGCGCGGGCAAGTTGGGAGGCGCGAAGTGTTGACCTTCAGGGATTGCTTGGCTCTGTGCGAGCTGTCCGAGGAAGAGGTGAAGGCGATCGCCGAGCACGAGCACATCCCGCAGCTTGCGGCGCTCGAACTCGGAAATTACCTGATTCACACCGCCGAGGGCGTGCCCGTCATCCGCCGCATGATTCTGGATGACATCGCTTCGGCGCACGCGCGCGGCGACCGTCTGCACGCCCTCAAGCTCAAGGTCGTGCTCTGCCAGTTCGTGACCAATCACGAAGACGCGCGCGCTCCGACTATTTGATCGACACACCCATTATTTGATTGACAGGCCTAGCAACCGCGCCGCCGCGACCGCGACCGCGACCGCGACCGCGCCCGGCCCGCTTGTGGCGGGGACTCGCGGCCAATCCATGGCGCCGATATCGTAACCGTCCTGCAAGCGCGCGATCTCCGCCGTGGCATCGGAGGCGTCGTTGCGCCTTTGGTCCAAACGCGGCCCGCGAAGCGCAAGCGGCGCTTCGAGCCAGACCGCTTGAAACTTGACACCAACGTGCGCCGCGATGGCGGCGATCGCGGCGCGTTCCTCGGGCCGGGCGAAGACGGCATCGGCAATGACCGCGCGGCCCGCTCCCAAGGCCAAAGCGGCGCGCGCGCCGATCTCGGCATAGACGCGCCGCGTGGTTTCGGAGCCGTAGGCGTGCGCGGGCAGGCGTTCCAAGGCTTGGGCGCCCATGAGGCGCTTGCGCAAGACGTCGCTCCGCAGCACCAACGCCCCAGGCGGCGGGCCGATGGCCGGAGCGATGGCCCGCGCCAAGGTGGTTTTCCCCGTGCCGGACAAGCCACCCACGGCGACGAGCTTGGCCGGGACGGGGTCGAGGCAGGTGCGGGCACGGCCGAGATAGGCGCGCGCGGCCGCGCGCTGGCCTTCGGCGTCGGCGGCGGGCGCCAGTGCCGCGGCCGCCGCGCCGACATGGGCGCGCACGGTCGCGCGCAACGACAGGAACAAAGGCAACAGCGCCAAGCCGCCCGCTTCGTCCGCCTCCTCGAGATAGGCGTTGAAGGCGGCATTGGCCAAGCGGTCAAGGCCGCGATGGGCCAAATCCATCAGCAGAAAAGCCAGGTCGTACAGCACGTCGATGCAGGCCAGGCGGTCGTCGAATTCGATGCCATCGAACGGCGTCGCGCGGCCGTCGAGCAGCACGATATTTCGCAGATGCAAATCGCCGTGACAACGCCGCACGCGGCCATCCTCGCGCCGCGCATCGAGCAGGGCCGCGTGCCGCGCGAGTTCGGCGCGCTGCAAGCGGCCGAGCTCGGCCACGTCCTTAAGGGCGAACACCTCCGGTATCGCGGGCGCGAACGCCGCGGCGTTGGTGTCGAGCAGCCACGACAAGGCGGCGCGGCCGCCGTGATCGCGGCGGATTTCGGCGCACGTGTGAAGGCGCGCGGTCGCGCGCGCCGCATCCTCGACGAGGGCCGAATCGAGCCGCCCCGCGCGCGCCAGGGTCTCGAACAGCGCCCCGCCGGGAAAGCGGCGCATGGCCACCAGGTATTCGACCGGCTCGCCGGCGCCGTCGAGCGCGAGGCGGCCATCGGGTGCTCGCGTAACCGCCACCGTGCCTTCGTACAGCGCCGGCGCCGTGCGCCGGTTCAGCGCGACTTCGGCCGCACACAGGGCGCGGCGCAGTGCGAGGGTCGAGTAGTCGAGATAGGGCAGGCGAATGGCGCGTTTGAGCTTGAAGGCGCGCTCGCCCGCGAGAAAAACGATCGAGCAATGCGTGCCGATGCGCTCGACCGGCGCGCCGTGCGTGCGCGGGTCGGACAAAAATTCGATGACCTCGTCCTGGACGGCGTCGCGCGTCACCATCGATGCCCTTCGGCCGTGCGCCCTCGCGTGCGCGAGATTTGAGTCATTGAACCGAAACCAAGAACATCCCGCCCTGAGATAGGTCAATAGCCGCGCCGCCCTGAATGATAGACTGAGCCTTGGCGATAAGGCGTCATCCGCGCGAAGGTGCGTATTTCATGTCGCATGAGACGGCGCCGGAAGGCGTCCCGGAACCGCCCGGCCCGGCGCGTCTGCGCCGCGCGCTCGGGATGCCGCTCGTCCTGGCCTATGGTCTTGGCACTATCATCGGTGCCGGCATCTATGTCGCCTTGGGTCAGGTCGTGGCCGAAGCGGGCGCGATGGCGCCCATCGCGTTCATCGTCGCTGGCGCGCTCGCCGCGCTGACGGGGCTCGTTTACGCCGAATTCACCGCTCGCCAGCCCGAAGCCGCCGGTGCCGCCGCCTATGTGCAAGCCGCCTTCGGCTCGCCCGCGCTGGCGCGCGCCACCGGGGTTGCCGTGGCGGGCGCGGCGATGGTCGCCGCGTCCTCGATCGCGCGCGGCGGGGCGGGTTTTCTCGCCCAATTGGTTCCGGTCTCCGAGCCCTTGGGCGCGGCGCTCATCGTCGCCGCGTTCACGGCGCTGGCATGCCGGGGCGTGGTCGAGAGCGTCTCCGTCGCGGCGGCGATCACGGTGCTCGAGATCGCGGGCCTTTTGTTCGTGATGGCGACGGGCGCCGCGGCCGTGCCGTCATCGCTTTGGGCATACCTGCCCGCGGGCGTGCCCGCGACCGCCACGCTTCTCGGCGTGGCGAGCGGCGCGTTCATCGCGTTCTTCGCCTTCATCGGTTTCGAGACCATGGCCAACATGGCCGAGGAAACCCGCGACGTGATCGCGGTCCTGCCGCGCGCCATCGTGCTTGCGGTGCTGATTTCGACGCTGCTTTACGCCGGCGTCGCCTTGGTGGCGGTCGCCGCGGTCGCGCCCGAGGACTTGGCCCGCTCGCCCCTGGCGCTCTGCCGCGTGATCGAGGCGCGCGGCCATGGCTGCGGAACGTGGTTTACCGGCATCGCCCTCATCGCCACGCTCAACGGCGTCCTGGTCGAAATCATCATGGTGGCGCGCCTTGCCTACGGCATGTCGCGGCGCGGCTGGCTGCCGCCATGGTTCGGCCACTTGGGCGCGCGCCTGCGGTGCCGACCCGTGCCACGCTCGCTTGCGGCGCCATGGTCCTCGTGCTCGCGGTCGTCCTCGATTTCCGCTGGCTGGTCGCAATGACGAGCGCGCTCACGCTCGCGGTTTTCGCCCTGGTCAGTGTCGGGCTATGGCGGGTTCAGATTCGCGAGCCTCGGTCGGACCTCGCGATTCGCGCGCCGCGCTGGGTGCCGCCGCTCGCGGCCCTGAGCTGTCTTGCGCTCATGGCGGCGGCGCTGGCCTAGAGCATGATCTTTCCCTATGGAATCGTCTGCGTTGCGTCGTGGCGAGGCGATCGGCCAGGCGCGCCG
>CAMAPP010000112.1 GCA_945860095.1 Rhizobium sp. Q54
TAGGCTGAGCGTGCCGGGAAAATCCGCGTGTTCGACCGAAACCCCGACGGCCAGGGCGGGCAGCGCATAGACGGGCAATTCGGCCGGCAGGCGCGCCGAGGCGCCCGCCAGAATCCCCGCGGCGATGTCGGTATCGACCGATAGCGGCAAATGCGGGCCGTGCTGTTCGGTCGCACCCGCCGGCAGGACGGCGACGACATCCGAGCCGAGCGCGCCCGCCTCGACCGTCGTCAGATCCGCCCAGCGTCGGATCACCGCGCCCTCAGCGCCCGCGCGAGAGATAGTCGTAGGCCGACAGGACATGGGAACGCACGACGTGGAAGAAATTGTCGATTTCGACGTGCTCGTCGAACGAACCCATGCCCGAGGGCGGCGGGCCATAGACGTAGGCGGGAATGTTCTTATAGCGCCACAGCCGCGCGTCCGTGCCGCCAAGGCTGACGATGGGGGTGGGCTTGAAGCCACGCAAATGATCGACATTGTCCTGCAAGTGCTCGACCATTTCGCCGTAGGGGTCGCACCACGAGGGCGGGCTGAAATTCATTTCCTCCATCGCGATCTGCGGATAGCGCATGAGGATTTTTCCGATCTCGGCCACGACCATGTCGTGCGTGACCCCCACGGGCAGGCGGATATCCGCCTCGATGCGCACAATATCGGCGATCATGTTGACCTTGAGCCCGCCCGAAACCACGCCGACATTGACCGTGACCTTCGGCACGAGCTCGGCGGCACCCTGCCCCATGGCGCGGTCCATCGTGTCCTTCGCCGCCGCGAGCGCGCGGGCGACATTGTCGGGCATATCGGCCTTGATGTTCGACAGCGAGTCGAGATCGGCGATGAAGCGCGAGGCGATCTTGGCCGCATTTTCGGACGTGTGCGGATAGGCACCATGCCCGCCGCGCGTCTTGACGGTGAAGGCGACCCAGAACGGCCCCTTCTCGCCGAAGCGGATCGAATACGGGCTCGACGGCTCGCCGTTCAGCAGGCAATCGCCCAAGACCTCGGGCACGTGATCCATGAGATAGCGCGCACCCATCGGACCGAAGGTTTCCTCGTCCGAGACGCAAGTGAGCGTCAGCTTGCCCTTCCACTTCGCCTTGATCCGGTTGAGATAGTAATAGGTCATGATCGAGGCGGTGGTGCCCGCCTTCATGTCGCATGCACCGCGGCCATAGACCTTGCCGTCGGTGACCTCCCCGCTCCACGGCCCGTGCGTCCAGCGCGCATCGTTCTCGACCACGGGGAAGACGTCGATATGGCCGTTGAGCACCAAATGTTTGCCCGGCGCCGCGCCCTCGACCGTGCCGACGACATTGGCCTGCAAGGGATCGGGATCGACTAGGCGAAAGGGCAACTTCTTCGCTTCGAGGAAGCGCACGATGTGCGCGACGCCCTTGCGCGTGTCACCCGGTGGATTGGGCGTGGGCGCGGCGACGAATTTCGAGAAGAAATCGACCAGCATCTCCTTGTCGCGCTCGATGCCGTCGAGCAATTCCTGCTTATCCGCGTTCATCCGCGCCATGTCGTCCTCCCCAGCCGTTTCCGCAAGCTTAGAAGCGCTTCGTCCCGCCGTCCACGGCGCGGCATTCAGCTCATACCCAGCCGGTATAGACCTTCATGCCGCGCTTTTTTATCTGGCCGCCGATGATCACGCGCTGGATTTCCGACGTCCCTTCCCAGATGCGCTCAACGCGCATTTCACGGTACAGCCGCTCGACTGGGTTTTCGCGCATATAGCCGCGTCCACCCAAGATCTGCACGGCCTTGTCCACGACGCGCCCCGCCATCTCGGAGGCCTGGAGCTTGACCGCGCTCGCGCGCGCGTGAACCAGTTTGGGATCGAGGCCGCGCGTCACCTCCCAACCCACGCGATACAGCATCGCCTTGGTCGCCATGATCTCGACCGCCATGTCGGCGAGCATGAATTCGATCGCCTGAAAATCACGAATTGCCTTGCCGAACTGCACGCGCTCGGCGGCATGGGCATTGGCGATATCGGCGGCGCGGATGGCGGCACCGAGACAGCGTGCCGCGATCTCGAGCCGGGTTTCGATGAACCATTCCTTGGTCAGATCGTAGCCGGCGCCGATCTCGCCGAGGATTTGCGAGCCGGGCAGCTCGACGTTGCGGAAGACAATTTCGGCATGGCCCGAAATGGAATGGTGCGTGAACTTCGGCACGCGCTTGATTTCAACGCCGGGCCGGTCCTTTTCGACCAGGAACACGGTCGGCTTTTTCGCATCGCCGTCCACATGGGCGTGGACGAGAAAATAATCCGACAAGTTGAATCCGGTCACGAACCATTTCTCGCCGTTGAGCACCCAAATGCCGTCGCGCTTGACCGCCGTGGTCGCGACCGCCGTGGTATCGGAGCCGGCACCCGGCTCGGTGATGGCATAGGCCGCGCGGCGCTCGCCCTTGCACGATGGAATAAGGTAGGTGTCGATCTGCTGCTTGGTGCCGGCGCGCAAGGGCACGGGCGGCCGCCACACCCCCGCCCACAAGCAACCCGTCGCGCGGCCCAATTCCTCGTGCGCGACGATCTGCTGGAAGACATTGTAGCCCTGGCCGCCATGCTCCTTGGCGTGGTTGTAGGCACCGAGATTCCAGGTCACGACTTCCTTCTTGAGCGCGCCCCAGGCCTGGCTCGGCAGGCCGTCGTTCTCCTCGCAGAGATTTTCGAGCGGATAGAGAATCGTCTCGGCGAAGGCCTTGGCGTTTTCCTGAATGGCCACGTCTTCGGGCCGCAAATTGAAATCCATCGAACACTCCCCAAGGCCCGCGCCGCCGCACCGGGCGCGGGCGTTATGTTTCCCCACGCGGCACGACGATCGCATCGAGCGCCAGCGCGCCCCAAGCGCCCGCGCGCAACGGATTGACGTCCATTTCGCCGATCAGATCGCCAAGCTCGTCCGCCAGCACCGAGAATCGAGCCAGGGCGCTCGCCAACGCGCCCAAATCGGCGGCAGGTTGACCGCGCTTGCCGTCGAGCAGGGGCCGACATTTGAGCCGGCCCAGAATCCGGTGGCCTTCCGCCTCATCGAAAGGCGGCAGGGCCAGCGCGCGATCGGCCAGGACCTCGATCAGCACGCCGCCGGCGCTGACCATGACGAGCGGGCCGAATTGGGCGTCCGAGACGATGCCGAGCGCGAGTTCGACGCCCGCCCCGGCCATGGCGGCGATCAGAACCTTGGGGCCTAGGCGTAGCGCCAGATCGTCGTACGCGGCCTTGAGCGCGGTCTCGTCCGCAAGGCCAAGCTTCACGCCGCGCCGTTCGGTCTTGTGCAGGATGCCCTTCATCGCGGTCTTGAGCACGACCGGATAGCCGAGCGATTCGGCGGCACCCCGCACCCCGCTCCAGGTCGAGACCACGTGATGGCGCGGCACGGGCACGGCGTAATCGGCGAGCAGGGCCAGGGCCTCGGATTCCTCCAGCGCGCCGCCCTTGGCGAGACGCGCGCGCCATTTCGCGCGGACGCCGTCGGGCGCGGCTTCCGGCGGCACCATGGGGGGCCGAGCGAGAAAATCGCGGAAATCCATGGCGCGGCGCACCGCGATCATGGTGTTGCGCGTGCCGTCGAGCACGGGGATGCCAAGATTGGTCGCGCGAAGCGCTATCTCGCGGTGGGCGGTGCCGCTGTAATTCGTCGCCATGCACACCGGCTTGTCGGTGGTGGCGGCGATTTCCAGCGCGATCTCGATTTGGCGCGGCGTGAACGATTCGCTCGAACGCATATCGCGCATGATGAAGCCGATCGCCGTGTCGGGATCGTGCATGAGCGCCATGAGGCAATCGCGATAGACGACATCCCACTGGTTCATGCCGCCCCAGGCATCGACGGGGTTTTCGGCCGGCAAGCCCGGCGCCAAGGTCTTGCGCAAGACCTCGACCGCCTTCTCCCCGATTTGGGCGAAGGGCACGCCGATATCGCCGGCCAAATCGATGATCAGGCCCCGCTCGCCGCCCGAATCGCCGATCGCCGCCAGGCCGCCCGGCCCCAGGCGCCGGCCGCGCGACAGCAGCGTCAGGGTTTGCGCCATTTCGTACATGTCGTCCACGCGCAGCACGCCGTGGCGCGCAAACAGCGCCTCGTAAGCCGCGTCATTGCCCGCGATCGCGCCCGAATGGCTGACGGCGAGGCGCGCGCTTTTCTCGGTGCGCCCGACCTTGATCGCGACGACCGGAATTTCACGCGCGCGCGCACGCTCGAGCGCCGAACAAAAGCCCTCGGGGTCGCGCACGGATTCCATGAACAGCGCGATCGTCGTGACCGAATCCTGGTCGAGCGCGAAGTGCAGGTAATCGGCCATGGTGACGTTCAGTTCCTGGCCGCTCGAAATGATGTGCGAAAAGGCCAGGCGTTCGTCGCTCTGCGGGATGCAGCCGTACGCCATGCCGGAATGGGTGATAAAGAAAATGCCGCCCTTGGCGATGGGATCGGAGGGCGCGTAGGGGTTGACCGAGATATTATCGGCCAAATTGAAATAACCGAGGCAATTGGCGCCGAGCAGCGGCACGTCGGCGTCGCGCACCAGCTTTTGGATGCGGCGGACGAGCGGGGGATCGGTATCGCCATCGAGATAGGGGTTGTCGAAAATGGCGAGCGCGCGCGCCTTGCAGGCGATGGCGTCCTTGACCGCGTCTTCGAGCAGGCGCGCGTTCACGCACAGCACCGCGAGATCGACTTCTTCGGGCAGCGAGGCCAGCGAGGGGTAGCAGCGCAGGCCCTCGATGTCCTCGTATTTCGGGTTGACCGGATAGACCGCACCCGAATAACCGCATAGCTTCACCGACTTGATCAGGCCGTTTCCCGGCATGCCGACACGCGTGCTGGCGCCGACGAAGGCCATGGATTTCGGTTTGAGCAGGGGATCGAGGCGATTTGCGGTCATGGACGGCTCGGCCTGAGGCGGGGCGTCATGGGTACACGGGAAAAGCCGCCCGCGTCCAGGGCTTGGGGAAATCGATCGGCCGGCCGGCGAGGACCGGCCGGACTCGACCGCGCATCCGTCATCGAGGACGCTAGGGCCGTTTCCAGATCGGCCCGCCAATGCGGCCCGCGGCGCTTGGCCCATGAAAATTGCACCCTGCCGGCCGGAGCGGGCCGTGGGCGGGCGGATGCCCCGGCCCTTCGCCCGCGCCGATGCCTCGCCTATAGTCGCGCGACGATCACCGGGAGGACGACATGGCCGACGATGCGAGTCGCTTGCGTGCCGATTGCGATCTAGCTTGGACGACCTGGATGCGCCAGACGGGCGGCATGCAACTCATGGTGCTGCGCGAGCGCGGCGCCGAGGATTTCGCGCGCTTCAAGATCGTCATCCTGGGCATGCACCAGGAAGGCCATTACATGGAGGGCTTGAAGAAGCTCGGCATCGGCGGCGATCCGCCCGCCATCGCGGCGGCGAAGTACCATTATCTGTCCAATTCCATCGGCGGGTTGACGCTCGAATACGCCGAGGACGGGCCGAAGAAGGCGTGGATTCGCTATACCCAACCGGCGATCTTCTATCATGGCCTGGGCCTGCTCGCCGTGCCGAGCAAGGTGCAGCGCGCCGTGTTCCAGGCCTGGCACGCCAAGAACGCCGAGTACATGAATTGCCCGCGCCTGGGCTATGTTTGCACCAAGTTTTATCAAGACGGCGAGCCGTACGACGAAGGCTATTTCATCGAATACGACCACGATATCGGCCCGGAATGGGCGGTGCGCTACATCCCGACGCGCCGCTCGCCCGAATTCGATCCCGCCAAGACGCCGAAGCTGGATGCCGCGATTTGGCCCGAGGCGCGCTTGCTCAAGGCCAAGCGCAAATATGGCGGCGGCTATGTCCGCACCACCTTCGAGGCGATGTGGAGCGCGTACGGCCTGAAACCCGCGGCGCACATGATGGAGCAAGCCCTCTCCCTCGTCGCCGTGCAGTACGTCCATGAATTGAAGGCCCGGAAAGGCATCGCCGGCAACACACTCGACGACGTGACGCGATTCCTCGCGGCCATGTTGGCCGCGCGCGAAGACGAGGTGACGGTGGAGAAGCTCGGCAACAACCGCACCGCGCTCGCGCTCAGGACCCTAAAGCCCTTCGATCCCGATTTCCCCGAAGAACTAAAGCGCGCCTATTTTGCCTTCCCCTTCATGTGCGTACGCATCATGAATGGGCACATCCGCTTCACCCGGCGCACCGAGATCGACAAGGGCGGGCGCACCTTGGAGCTATGGGAACTCGAGGACACCGGACGCTGGCTGTTCTGACCCGGCTCCGGCACCGCCAAGCGCGCGCCCGGCCGCGAAACCGCGCCGGGACTTCGATCGCAAGCATCGGATAGCGCCGACCCGCGCCCGCGCCCCATTCTCCACGACGCACAACGGAGAAAGGCGCCGCCATGAACACTCTTCGCATGGGGCCAGTCGAATGGGCCCTGCTGGCGGCCCTGTCCGTCGTTTGGGGCGGCTCGTACTTCTTCGTCGAGGTGGCGCTCGGCGAGCTCGGCCCGCTCGGCGTCGTGTTCGGCCGCGTCGCGCTGGCGGCCTTGGTTCTGTACGTCGCGGTGCGCGTCTCGGGCGAGACCATGGCGCGTCCGCCACAAATCTGGCTCGGATTTCTCGGCATGGGCGTGCTCAACAATTTCATCCCCTTCAATCTCATCGTCTGGGGCCAGACGGAAATCGCCGGCGCGCTGGCCGCGATCCTGAACGCGACGACGCCCCTGTTCACCGTTCTGGTCGCGCATCTTTTGACCCGCGATGAGAAGCTCAACCGCGCCAAGGCGCTCGGCGTCGTCGCGGGCCTGGCCGGGGTCGTGGTCGTCGTGGGTCCCGACGCGCTCGCGGGCTTGGCGCCCGGATTGGGCGATAGCGAGGATATCTGGCCCGCCCTCGCCCAACTCGCGTGCCTGGGCGCGGCGATTTCCTACGCCTTCGCGGGCGTATTCGGACGGCGCTTTCGGGACACTCCGCCCCTCGTCACCGCATGCGGCCAAGTCACGTGCTCGGGCGCGTTGATGGCGCCGGTCGCGCTTCTGGTCGAGAAGCCCTATCTCGCCTGGCCGTTCTCGGGCGAAACCATCCTCGCCATGATCGGGCTTGGCGCCCTCTCGACGGCGCTCGCCTATTGGATGTTCTTCCGCATCCTGCGCGCGGCCGGGGCGACCAATTTGCTGCTGGTCACGTTCCTCATTCCCATCAGCGCCTTCCTGCTCGGCCATTTCATCCTGGGCGAGACGCTCGCGCCGCGGCATTTCGCCGGCATGGGCCTGATCGGCCTCGGCCTATCGGCGATCGACGGGCGCATTTGGGCCAGATTCGCGCGGCCCAAAGCGTGACCGGCATCTGGAGAGCATCGCACCGGCGCCTTGGATCGCCACTCGGTCCGTCCGGATTCTTACGCGTGACGAAGCCACGACTGTGATACGTAAGAATTAGGAGACCCAGCCGGTAACCATGAACTCGCACATCCGCACTCGGCCGAGGCCGCACCGGCTACGAGCGGTCGCGAGTTACGCTCTCGCGATCTCGATCACCATCGTCCTGGCCGAAGTCTTTCTGCGGCTTTCGATCTTTCTTCCGTTCGGCCATCAGATCATGGTCAACGACCCCCGGATCGGCTTGCGCGTGGTGCCGGGGGAGATGGGAAGCAATTCCCAGGGTTTCCGGGACACCGAGCACGCACTGTCCTCCGCGCCCGACATCCTGTTCGTCGGCGATTCCTTCCTCTATGGCCGGCTGGAAGCGGGGCCGCCCTTTCCCCAGCTCGTGGGAGACATCCTCGCGCGACGGGTTGCCAATCTTGCGGTGCCCGCATCTGGGCCACCCGAATATGCAAGGGTCGTCGAGACCTATACGCGCGGACGCGGCAGCGCGCGTGCGGTCGTGCTCGGCCTCTATCTCGGCAACGACATCCATCAATCCGATGCGCGCCGCGTCACTCGCGCCTTCGCGGGAAACGCTCGCATGCTGCCGACCGCGACGCGCATCGGCTTGCTTCGGCACGATTGGTATTTGTGGCGCGTCGGGGAATTTCTCTTCCGCCAATTCGTCCCCGGGCCAAGCTGCGCGACCCCGGGCGCGCCGTCGCCCAGGCGCTTGCACTTCGCGCGCGGCGAGCTTTCCGTCTATCGCGCGGGCGCGGATTTCGAGGATTCCTACCGCAATCTCGCGCGCATTCTTTCGGGTATCGCGAAATCGCTCCAGGCGAATGGCATCGCTCTCTTGGTGATCGTGCAGCCGACGCAAATCCAGATCGATCCGGATTTTCGTCATCTGGTCGCGGCCTGCCTCGGCGAGAAGGCCGCCAATCTTGACGTGGATTCTCCGCGGCGGCGTGTTCTCGACGACCTCGCGAAGGCCGGTATCGCCGCGCTCGATCTTACGCCGGCCTTCTCGGACAAAAAGACCGGCGACTTCTTCCTCGCCAACGACACCCATTGGAACGCGGACGGCAACCGCCTGGTCGCCGAAGCCAACGCCGATTATCTTCGCGCGCGAGGGCCGTTCCGCGCGCCTTGAAGAACTGAACCGCGCCGAACCGCGATCCCACCTTGGGAACGCCGGGCGTTCTAGCGCTCCGTCATGTGGACGATCTCGATATCCGGATTGCCCGCGCCGCGGCTAAAGATGCCGTGCCCCGTGACGGCGAAACCGAAGCGCTCATAGAACGCCACGGCGTTGCGGGTCGCCTCGACGCGGAGCTTGCCCGCGTGCCCCATGCGCGCATCGGCCATGCCCAATGCCATGAGGCGCCGGCCAAGGCCCCGCCCCCCGACCTCGGGCAAGATGAACAGGCGCGTGACCTCGCCCGGCACCGCATCGACAAAGCCGACGATCCGCGAGTCGAGTTCCGCGACGTGCATGCGGCCGAGCGCGATGGCGGCGCGGTAATATGCGGCGTCGCGGCCGCGCGTCCAGCCCTCGATTTGCGCGGCGTTGTAATGGCCGCGTGCCAGGCCCTCGACCGAAAGCTGCGTCACTTCGACGACGGCCCCGGCGTCCTCGGCCCGCGCGGGCCGAAGCGTGAAATCCCCGAGCGTAAAATCCCCGCGTGCAGAACCCATGTTCACGGGGCGCGCGGCGCCTTCTTGGCCAACTCCGCGCGCAAGGCGGCGGTCGCCGTCCCGTCCACCGCGCGCGCCGCCACGTCGATCGCCACGCCGTATTGCGCGCGCGCGGCTTGCGCCGAGACCTTGCCGTCGAGCACGTCGTCGAGCACGCGGCTTGGCTCGCGCTCCGAGGGCGGGCCGTAGCCGCCGCCGCCCGGCGTGATCATCGACACCACGTCGCCCGCGCGGATGTTGAGATTCGTCGCCTTCGACTTGAGACGTTCGATCGTGCCGTCCGCGCGCACGATGGTGTGCTGGCCAAGGCCCGCGGGTCCGCCGCCCATGACACCCTTGGGCGCGAATTTCGAAACCTCGGAGCGGTTGGTGCAATAACCCTCGCCATGCAGATAGCGCGTGTCGCGCCGGACGCCGACCCCGCCCCGGTTCTTGCCCGGTCCGCCCGAATCCCGCGCGAGCTCGTAGCGCTCGACCCGCAAGGGGTACTCGAGTTCGACCGCCTCGATGGGCGTGTCGAAGCAATTGCCCATGAGGCCGTAGGTGGCATCGAGCCCGTCCACGTCGCGCGTGCCGCCCCAGCCGCCGCCGAATATCTCATAGGCGACGAAGGGCCGGTCGGAATCGGGCTCGCGCCCATTGACCGCGAAGGAGGTGATGCAGGCATGGCACGAACCGGCTTGGTCGGCACCGCGCGCCTTGTTGAAGGCGAGGATGATGGTATCGGCGATGCGCTCGAGGGTTTGAAAGCGTCCCGACAGCGGCGCCGGCGCAATGGGCTTCACCACCGAGCCCTCGGGCAACACAAGCGTGATCGGCCGGTAGCAGCCCTCGTTCTGCAGGATGGCCGGATTGGTCATGTAGCGCACGCCGCAGAACACCGCCGAATGCACCGAGGACAGCGCGCAGTTGAACGGCCCCTTGATCTGCTTGCTCGTGCCCGCGAAATCGACCTCGACATTGCCGTCCTTGAGCGTGACGGTCACGGCGATGCGCACCGGATCGTCGCCGATGCCGTCGTCGTCGAGGAAGCCCTCGGCCGAATAGCTGCCGTTCGGCATGCGCCGTAGATCCTCGCGCATGAGCGCCTCGGAACGGTCAAGCAGCGCGGAGACGATGGATTTCAACGCCTTGTTGCCGTGTTTTTCGGCGAGTTCCCGGTAGCGCCGCTCGCCCACGTTCACCGCGGCGATTTCCGCGCGGATATCGCCGAGCGTCTTGGACGGCACGCGGATATTGGCGCCGATCATTTCCATGATCTCAGGCACGATCTTGCCCCGCCGGTAGAGCTTCAGCGGCGGGATCATGATGCCTTCCTCGAACACGTCGCGCGCGTCGGTCGAGACGCTGCCCGGCGAGCGGCCGCCGACATCGATCTGGTGGCCGAGCGCGCCCGCGATCGCCACCAATTCGCGCCGGTGGAACACGGGCTTGAAGATCATGATGTCGGGATGGTG
>CAMAPP010000113.1 GCA_945860095.1 Rhizobium sp. Q54
AACGGATTGACGAATGTGATGGTTTGCTTTGCGGCCATGGCCCGTGCCTCCTGATCTGGTTCGGCCATTCTAGGGCAAGGATGGGGGCCAGGTCACGCCGCCCAGCCGTGCCCGTCAGCCTTCCGGGGGCAGCCTCGCCGGGGCTTTGCGGGAGGCCTCGCGCGCGCGCACGGTTTCGCGGTGGCCGATGTACAGCACCGAGGCGATGATGACGGCGGCGCCGATCGGCATGGCGGGATGCGGCACCTCGAAAAACAGGAAATAGGCGGCAACCGCGCTCAAGGGCAGGGAAAGATACTCGACCGGTGCAATGAGCGAGGTCTCGCCCATCGCGAAGGCGCGCGTGGCCGCCAGATGGCCGAGCAGGCCCGTGATCGCGAGTGCCGCCATCAGCAGAACCATTTCGAGCGAGGGCGCGACCCAGACGAAGGCGGTCGGAATGCCGCCTTGCACGGCAAGCATGACGAACATGTAGAACACCACCACGGTCGGCGCGATGGTGCGGGTGAGTTTGCGTCCGATGACGATGGCGTAGGCCCAGGCCGCCGCATTGGCAAAGGGAAAGATCGCGGCGGGCTCGAAGGTGGCAAAGCCAGGGCGCACGATGACGAGCGCGCCGACAAATCCGATGGCGACCGCCGTCCAGCGCCGCGGGCCGACTTTTTCCTTGAGCACGAAGATGGCGAGAACGGTGGCAAACAGCGGCGCGGTGAATGCCAATGCCACCGCATCGCCGATGGGCATGTATTTGACGGCATAAATCCAGCTCAGCATGGACGCGAACATCACGACGCCGCGCAGCACCAGGAGGCCCGGGTGCGGCACGCGCAAGCTCGACCAGCCCGCGCGCAGGAAGAACGGCAGCATGAATACGACCGAGAACAGGCTGCGGAAGAACTGCAACTCGACCGCCGGCAGGGCGAGGGAGATCGGTCGGATCAGCACATTATTGCCGGTCCAGCACACGGCGGCGAAGACCATCCACAGCACGCCCTCGAGGGCGGGAGGCAGGCGCGTCCAGGGCTGGGGCCGGATATTCATGCGACCGGCGGAATCTTGAGCGGGGGGGATTTGGCCGCGGCGCGCGCCCGCGCCGCCTCCCGGTGGCTGATGTAAAGCACCGATGCCACGATGATCGTAGCGCCGATGGGAACGTAAATGCTCGGAACCTCGGCGAACAGAAAATAGGCGGCCAGGGCGTTGAGCGGCAATTGGGTGTATTCGACCGGCGTGACCACCGAGGTTTCGGCGACGGACAGCGCGCGTGTCGCCGCCACATGGCCGAGCACGCCCGTGGCGCTCGTAATCGCGATCAGGAGCCACGCCGCTTCGCTCGGCCAGCGCCAATCGAGCAGCGCCGGAACGAGCGTCACGGGCGTCAGCAGGATGAAGGTATAGGCCACCATCACGGTCGGGGATTCGGTGCGCGTGAGCACGCGGATGACGATGACCGCCCCCGCCCAGGTCGCCGCGTTGAGCAGCACGATCAGGATATTGGCGTTGAAGACGTCCACGCCCGGCCGGAGGATGACCAGCGCGCCCAGGAACCCGATGATCACCGCCGACCAGCGGCGAATCCCGACTTTCTCGCCGAGGAAGAACGCGGCCATCATCGTGGCGAACAGGGGTGCGGTGAAGGCCAGCGATACCGCTTCGGCGATGGGCAGCAATTTGACCGCATAAATCCACGACAACATGGACACCACCATCAGTCCGGCCCGAAGCAGATAGAGCCCCGGACGCCGGATACGCAGCGATCCCCAACCCAAGCGCGCGATGAACGGCAGCATCATTAAAAGCGACAGAAGGAGGCGCAGGAACAACAGCTGGACCGGCGCGATTTCGGCGATGACGGGGCGGATGATGAGGGTGTTCGACACCCAGCAAAGGCACGCCAATCCCATCCACATCACGCCCTCGACGGGCGGCGACAGTTTGGTCCAGCGATGGCGCGGTACGTTCATGGCGAGATGGGATTCGGCGGGACGGGATTCGGCGAGCCGGCGGTCCGGTTGGCGCGCGCGATCTGGGCCTCGCGGCGCGCGATATAAAGCGACGAGAAGATGATGACGGCCGCGCCCGTCAGGGTCCAGCGATCGGGCACTTCGCCAAAGGCGAGGTAACCCAAAGCGGTTGCGAACACCAGGCGGGTATAGTCGAAGGGAATGACCTGCGAGGCTTCGGCGGCGGCAAGGGCGCGCGTCAATGCGACATGGCCGATGGTCGAACACACGGAGAGCACGAGCAACCAGGCGACGTTCGACCAGCCAGGCGTCGTCCAATAGGGCAAGGCCAGGAGGAGGGATGCCGGGGTTACCCAGATGAACATATGGGCGACGATGGTCGTCGATGAGTCCGTGCGCGCGAGCCGCCGGATGAGCACCGCCGACACGCTCCAGATCGCCGCGTCCGCGAGCACCAAAACGGCCGCCAGGCTGATGTCCTGAAGCCCGGGTCGCAATACGATCAGCGCGCCCGTGAAACCGAGCGCGATGGCGATCCAGCGGCGCGCACGCACTTTTTCCTTCAGCACCAGGGCAGCCAAGATCGTGATGAAAATGGGCGCCAGGAAATTGAGCGCGACCGCATCGCTCAGGGGTATGCCGTTCTTGATCGCGGTGAACCAGCACAGCATCGCGGCGAGAAAACAGGCCGCGCGCATCAAATGCAGTTTCAAATGGTCCGTGCGCAATGTGCGCAGGCCCGCGCGGAAGATGAACGGACTCATCAGCGCAAGACCCAGGGCGTTGCGAATGAACACCACGACGAAGGCATCGAGGTTCTCGGAGGCGGGCCGAATGGCCGCCGTCATGGCGGAAAAGCACAGACACGACAGCACCATCCACAAGGCGCCCCGCACCGCGGCCGAAGGCGCCGGCATCACGGCGTCCCGCCTCGCCGGGCGAGCGCGGACTCGCGCCTTGCGATATAGAGCGCGGCGCCCACGATCAGAAGCGAGCCCGCCACCGTGCTCCAGGCCGGAATTTCCCCGAACATGGCAAAGCCCATGAGCGCGCCGAACACAAGTTGCGAATAGTCGAACGGAATGACGAACGAGGCCTCGGCGGTTGCGAAGGCGCGGGCGAGGCTGAGATGGGCCAGGGTGGACATGAATCCGATTCCCATGCACCACAACAAACCCTCGAGGGACGGGTCGCGCCAGACCAGAAGGGCGGGAAGGATCGAGACGGGAAGAGCCCATAAATACATGTGGGCGACGATGGTAGTCGGCTTTTCGGTTTTCGATGCCTCGCGCAGGATGAGCGCGCCGAGGCTCCAGATCACGGCGTTGAGCAAAAGCAGGCCATAATAGGCGTTGATCGTGCCGGCGCCGGGCTGGAGCACGAGCAAGGCGCCGGCAAAGCCGATGACGACCGCGCTCCAACGCCGCACGCGCACGCGCTCGCCCAGGACCGAGGCGGCCAGAATCGTGATCAAAAGGGGCGAAAGAAAGAACAGCGCGATCGCATCGACCAGGGGCACGTGCGGCACGGCCCAAAACCACGTGGTCATGCCCGCGAGGAAGGTGCAGCCGCGCGCGAGGTGAAGCTTGAGGCGCTTGGTGCGCAGCACGCCGAATCCAGAGCGGAACAGAATGGGCGCCATGAAGACGATGCCGAACACGTTGCGGAAGAACACGACCTGAAGCGGGTGCATCTCGGCCGCGGCCGGGCGGATCATGATATTGGCGATGGTGAACGCGGCGGCCGAGGCCAGCATCCACAAGGCGCCCGCAACCGGATCGAAGGGTCGCGGAGGCGTTTGGGACATTGGCGCGGGATCGGTCATGTCGGGTGCGCGATCAAGGTTTCGTCGCGCGTTCGTGGCGTGCCTCGCGATGGCCGATATAGAGCGAGGCCGCGACGATGATCGCGGCGCCGGTCAAGGTCAGATTGTCCGGCACTTCGGCGAAGAACAGAAAACCGATGAGGCCGAGGACGGGCAGGCGGAGATATTCTATCGGCATGACGAGCGAGGTCGGCGCCAGCGAGATCGCGCGCGTCGCGCAATAATGACCGGCCACGCCCGCAAGACCCACGCCCAGGATGAAGGGAAGGGCGGTCCATGACGGATCCTGCCAATGGTGGAGAGCGGCCGGAAAGGACATCGGAACCAGCAGAACGAACATCAAGGCGACGATGGCATTGGCGCTATCCGTGCGGCTTAGAACCTTGATCAGGACCACGGCGCCCGCCCAGGTGACGGCATTGACGAAAATCAGCAGCAGCAGCGGATCGATGACCGCAAAGCCCGGGCGAAGAATCAGCAAGGCGCCGCCGAATCCGGCGGCGATCGCCGTCCAGCGGCGCCAGCGCACCACTTCGCCCAACGCAAAGATAGCGATCGCCGTGGTGAAAAAGGGCGCCGTGAAACTGATGGCCACGGCATCGACCAGCGCCACCTTGGGGATGACGTAGAACCAGGTGGCCATGGCGCCATATACCAGACAGGCGCGCAGCACATGACGCCCGAGGTGCCGCGTGCGCAGCGCGCCAAGGCCCGAGCGCAGCAGCCATGGCGCCATGGCTGCCAATCCGATGCAATTGCGAAAGAACAGGACTTGCAGCGGATGCAAATGTTCCGAGGCCGGCCGGATGAACGTGGTCATGGTCGCAAAGCACACGGCCGAAACCACCATCCACAGCACGCCCACGACCGGATTGGGCATGGGGGCCAGCGAGGGGCGCTCCGCGTTCATGCCGACTGCCGCCTAAGCGCCCGCCGCAGGTTCGCCTCGCGCCAGGCGATAGCCACTCCCGAGACGGCGATAAGCGCGCTGCCCGCAACCGTCCAAATATCGGGGATTTCGGCGAAGATGAAAAATCCGATGAGGCCGGCCACGATCAATTGAACGTAATCGAAGGGTGCGACTTCAGACGCCTCGGCGACCGCATAGGCGCGCGCGAGGAACAGATGTCCAGCCGCGCCCAGCGTGCCGAGCGCGCCGAGCCAGAGATATTGCTCGGCGGTCGGCCATTGCCAGACCCATACGGCCGCGAGGAGGACGAGCGGGGTCAGGATCACGAAATTATAGGCGACGATGGAATTCGGGGAATCGTGGCGCGTCAGGCTGCGCACCGACACCCGGCCCAATGCCGAACACATGGCACATGTCAGCACGGCCGCGATGCCGATGGTGAATTCCGCGTCCGTGCCGTGCGCGCCGGGCTTGGTCACCAACATGGCGCCGACGAAGCCGACGGCGATCGCCGACCAGCGCCGGGCATGGACGCGCTCGCGCAGGATGAGAACGGCCAGGATCGTGGCGATCATCGGGGCGGTGAAATACAGCGCGGTCGCGTCCATGAGCGGCACGAGGGTGAGCGCGAAGAACCACGACAGCATCGCGCCCTCGTGCACCACGGCGCGCGCGAGGTAAAGCGGACGGTGGGCGCGCGGAAACAGCCCCGTGCGGGCGTGCACCATATAGGGCGCCATCAGCAAGGCGGCGAAGAAGGTGCGAAAGAAGGCGATCTCGAACGGGTGAAGATCGACCGCGATGCGTTTGATGAGCGCCGACATCAACGCCCAGGTGGTCGTGGCGGCGATCATCCACAGGGCACCCTGAACGGGCGCCGGAATCGCGACCAGGCGCGCCCGCAGAGAATTCGTTCGGCTCATGGAGGGGCTATTCTGGGACCAAGCGGTGGCCCGACGCCAGCCCGAGCTTTCCGAGGGCGCATTGCGCGCGGCGCATGGCGCTCAACCATTCGTAGCCGCGCGGGCGCGGCGCAATCGCGCCTCGCGCCGTGCGATATAGGTGGCCGAACCGGCGATCACCGCGGCGCCCAGCCAGGTCTTCGGTTCCGGGATTTCGGCATAGGCGAAATAGCCGATGGCCGCGGCGATCACCAATTGGAAATAGTCGAAGGGCGCGACTTCCGAGGCTTCCGCCACTGCAACCGCCTTGGCGATGCAGAAATGGCCGAACGTGCCGCACATGGCGAGAGCGAAAATCCACGCCATGGCCTCGGCCGTCGGCCAAGACCAGACGAACAGCGCAGGCACGAACAGGATGGGCGCGATCAGGAAAAAATGGATGGCGACGACGGTTCCCGCATCCATGGTTCGCGTCAGGTGGCGGGCGCCGACCCGCGCCATGGCCGCGAGTGCCGCGCTCGAGAGCACGAACAGGGCGGGCCAGTCGAAGCTTTCGGGCGTCGGCTGCTTGATGATCAGCACGCCCAGGAAGCCGACCCCGATCGCCGCCCAGCGTCGGGCACGCACGACCTCGCCCAAAAAAAATATCGCGAAAATCACGGAAAACAGCGGCGAGGTGAAATTGAGCGCGATCGCGGTGGCCAAGGGCAAGGCCGGGATGACTACGAACCACAATGCCATCGAGCCTGCATCCACGACGGCGCGGCCGACGAGGACGGGGCGAAGATGTTTTGACGGCGACAGTCCGCGCGCACGCAGCAGCAAGGGCATCATCAGCATGGCGCCGACAACCGCGCGCAGGAAACAGACCATGAGCGGGTGCAGGGTTTCCGAGGCCGGCCGGATGAGGCCGGTCATGGCCGCAAAACAACTGCCGGCGAGGATCATCCACAATGCGCCCTCGACCGGGGCCGGCACGCGCATTGTCATGGTAGAAGGATCATGGCGGGAGAATCATGGCGCAAGAAAAATCATGGCCGGGCACTCTAGGCCGCGCCTTCGCGCCCCGTCCATGTAATCCGCCGAACGGCCCCGGTTTTTCGCCGAACGGCCCCGGTTTTTCACCGAACGGTCCGGGTCATCCGCCGAACGGTCCGGGTTTTTCACCGAACGGCCCCGGTTTTTCACCGAACGGTCCGGGTTTTTCACCGAACGGCCCCGGTTTTTCGCCGAATGGCCCCGGTTTTTCGCCGAACGGTCCGGCGGGATAGCGATATTGCCGACGCCATTTCCGCGCGCCATATCCGGGCGATTTGACAGCCGGGCCTCGACCGTCCGACCCTTTCCCCATCGCCGGTTTCGCGACCGGCCTCAGGGGAGGGTGCCATGTACAAGCGGGATTTTTCGGCGGCGGAATTCGCCACGCGCCAGGCGCGCGTGCGTGCGGCCATGGCGGCGAGGAAACTCGATCTCCTGGTCGTCATCCATCCGGCCAATATCAATTGGCTGATCGGCGCGCGCCACAAATCCTACCAGCAGTTCCAATGCCTATTCATCGGCGCGGATGCGTCGGATGGCTTGGTGATGCTGACGCGCCTGGCCGAGCAATGGGAGCTTCAGGCCGAGAGCCTGGCGAGCGAGGTGCGCGGCTGGGGCGGGCGGGAGCCCGAAAATCCCATCGACGCATTTGCCGCTATCGTGCGCGAAAAATCTTGGCAAGGCCGACGCATCGGTCTCGAAGTGCCGCGCTACTATATCGGCGTCGAGGAACATGGAGCGATCCGGGCGTTCCTGGGATCGGCGATCAAGGCCGACGCGACGCGCCTCGTCGAGGAATTGAAATTCGTGAAATCGCCGGCGGAGCTGCGCTATATCGGCAAGGCCGTGGGCTTTGCCGACGCGGCGATGGCGGCCTTCGTGAAGGCCGCGAAGCCCGGGCGCACCGAGCACCAATTGGCGGGCGAGGTTTATCGCACGATGCTGTCGGCCGGCGGCGACGTGCCGGCGAGTCCCATCAATATCGGCTTCGGCCCGCGTTCGGCCTACGGCCACCCGCTGCCCTCGGAACGGAAATTGCGGCGCGGCGATTTCGGCCAGGTCGAATACGGTGCCGCCTTTCGCCGCTACTGCACTACGCTCGGCCGCCAAGTCGTGGTCGGCAAGCCCAATCGCAAGCAAGGCGATCTGTACAAGGTTGTGCGCGAGTCCTGCGATGCCGCGATTGCCGCCATCCGGCCTGGCGTGCGCGCCGACGTGCCGCACGAAGCGGCCAAGCGCGTGATCGTCAAGGCGGGCCTCGAGCACGGCCGATGGCATTTGACGGGATACGGCATCGCGCCCGGATTCGCGCCGGTGTGGGGCGAGAGCCTGGAGATGGACGGCGGCTCGAGGGACGTGATCGCGGCGGGAATGGTGTTGTCGATCGAACCGCCGGTGTTCTTGCCCAAGGAGAAACTCGGCTGCCGCATCATCGACAACGTGCTCGTGACCGCGAAGGGCTGCCGGGTGCTCTCGACGTACACGCGCGATCTCATCGTGCTGTGAGGCGCGCGGCTTAAATGTTCAAGGCGATGATTTTCATCCATCGCAAGCCCGGCCTGTCCGAGGCCGAATTTCGTCGCCATTGGCGCGTGGTCCACGGACCGAAGGCCGCGGCGATTCCCGGCCTGCTGCGCTATGTACAGAACCACCATCCCGTCGATGCCGCGAACCGGCCGCCCTTCTGCGACGGTATTGCCGAGCTGTGGTATGCGGACGAAGAATCCTACCGCCTGGGCAGGGAAAGCGAGGCGGCGAAGGCCGCGGTTGCCGATCTCGATGAATTCGTCGATCGGGCGCGCCTGGTTTATTTGTTCGTCGAGGAGGAGGAGGTTGCCTGAACGGCGCGCGCGCGCAATTGCGATGCGCGGCGCACGATGTAGAACGTGCTCGCCGCGATGATCGTGGCGCCAAGCGCGGTCCAGATGCTCGGCACCTCGCCATAGGCCAGATAACCCGAGATGGCGATCACCAGGATCTGGACGTAATTGACCGGCGCAACGGCGGTCGCCTCGCCGACGCGCCAGGCGGTCACGGTGAAGATCTGCGACAGCGTCGAGATTGCGGCAATGACGAACAACAGCCCCGCCTCGTGGAGCGTCGGGGTCTGCCATTCGATGGCGGCGGGCAGCGCCGCGAAAGCCAGCGTGCAGAAGGACATATAGACCATGACCGTGAGCAGGCGGTCGCGTAGCGCGGCCTGTCTCACAAGGAGGCCGACCACGGCGTCGATGAGCCCGACCGATAGCGGCGCCAGCAGGCCCCACTCGAAATCCGCGCCCGGGCGTACGATCACCAGGACGCCGATGAAGCCGACGACGGTCGCGGTGGTGCGCCGCCAGCGCACCTTCTCGCCCAGCGCAACCGCCGAGACGACGATGAGGAAAAGCGGCATGGTGAAAACCAAGGCCGTGGTCTCGGCGAGCATCAAATGACTGTAGGACCAGTAATAGGCCGCCATGCTCGCGACCGTGAGCCCGCCTCGCCACAGATGAAGATCGAGCGCCTTGGTGCGCATGGTATTGAGGTACACGAGCGCAACCGGCAGCACGATCAGCAAGCCGAAGAAATTGCGGAAGAAGACGATCATCATGGTTGGTACCGTCTCGCCCACGCGGCGGACGACGAGGACGAGGAACGCCATCAGGATCGCGTTCGCCAGGATCAAGAGGGCCGCCTGGCTGTTCGGCGGCAGGCCGAGATAGCGTGCGTGGAGCCGTCTCATCGGAGGGTTCGCGCGCGTGCAAGCCGCGCTTCCCGGCGCGCGATATAGACCGTGCTGGCGACGATTACCGCCGTGCCCGCGACGGCGGCGAAGGCGGGCACTTCGCCGAAGACGATGGCGCCGAGAATTGCGACGAAGACGATCTGGGCATAGCCGGCGGAGGAAATGGCGGTCGGTTCGCCGGCCCGCCAGCCCATGACGTTGAAGAGTTGGGCGGCGAGGGAAAACGCGGCCAGGGCCGCGCACAGCAGGATGTCGTCGGCGGTGGGATCGCGCCAGCCCGCCAAGCGGCCAAGCAGGGAATCCGGAAAGACCAGGGTACCGAGCGCCACGGCTGCCGCCGAACAGACGAAGGACACGGCGCTCATGTACACCATGATCGACATCAGGGTTTCGGTCGCGGTCAGGCGCTTGATCACCAGGGTGATGATCGCATCGACCAGGCCCATCGACAGCGGCACCAGAAGCGCCGGTTCGAACCGGCCCATGTCCGGCGACAGAATCATCACGACACCCCCGAAACCCAAGGCGGTCGCCAATGTGCGCCGCCAGCCGACGCGCTCGCCCATGAAGGCGACACTCAGGATGATGAGGAACAGAGGAATGGTGAACATCAGCGCCGTCGCCTCGGCGAGCGGCAGATGGATGTACGACCAGTAATAGGCCGACATCGA
>CAMAPP010000114.1 GCA_945860095.1 Rhizobium sp. Q54
ACCGGTCGTCAGCATTGGGCAAAGCGCGAAACCGAGATTGGCCGCGTTCCACATCTCGGCGAGCGGCGTTGCGACGATCCAGGGCAAGCCCTGCCCGCCATGGGCTTGATCGAAGGGCACGCTCGGCCAACCCCCGTCCACGAACGCGCGGTAAGCCTCGGTCCAGCCGGCGGGGGTGCGCACCACGCCGTTTTCGAGCGCGCTGCCTTCGACATCTCCCGAGCGGTAGAGCGGCGCCAGCACGTTCGCGGCGAGCTTGGCGCCCTCCTCGAGCACCTGGCCGACGAGCTCCGGGGTGGCGTCGGCGCAGCCGGGCAGGTGTGCGATCTCGGCCAGGCCGACGACGGCGCCGAGCAGAAAGCGCATGTCTTCGAGCGGCGGCTGATAGCTCATGGCGAGGGGGACCGGTCGGAGTACGGACGGGGCCGGTTCAGTCGGGCAGGACCTTGCCGGGATTCATGAGGCCCAGGGGATCGAGCGCCGCCTTGATGCGTTTCATCATTTCGACCTCGATCGGCTGGGCGTAACGCAGAAATTCCTCGCGCTTCAACCGGCCGATGCCGTGCTCGGCGCTGATCGAGCCGCCGAAACCCGCGGCCACGTCGTGGACGATGCGGTTGAATTGCGGCCAGCGCGCAAGAAACGCCTCGCGGTCCTCGCCCTCGGGCCAGACGAGATTGAAATGCACATTGCCGTCGCCGACATGGCCGAAGGCGAAGACGCGCATCGCCGGCAATTCGGCGCGCACCCGCAATTCGGCCTCGCGGATGAAGGCGGGTACGGCGGACACCGGCACGCTGACATCGTGCTTGATGCCGCCGCCCGCGATCTTCTGCGATTCCGGGATGGCCTCGCGCAGCCGCCACATGGCGCGGCCCTGGGCCTGATTGGACGCAATGGCCGCGTCCGTGATGGTGCCGGCCTCGAGTGCCGCGCCCAGCGAGGCTTCGAGGGTTTCCTTGAGGAGGCTGGCGGAAGCCGCCGAGGATAGCTCGACGAGCACGTAATAGGGCGCGGGTGACGCGAGCGGCTCGGGCACGCCCGGCACGCGCGCGGTGGCGAGCGCGATGCACTGGCGGTTCATCAACTCGAACCCCGTGATCATGTCGCCCGAATCGGCGCGCACGCGGGCCAAAAGCTCGACCGCCTGTTCCGGGCCTTCGAGCGCGCAGATCGCGGTCGTCTGCTCGCGCGGCCGGGGAAACAGTTTCAGAACGGCGGCGGTGATGATGCCGAGCGTGCCTTCCGAGCCGAGGAAAAGCTGCTTGAGATCGTAGCCGGTGTTGTCCTTGCGCAGGCCCGTGAGGCCGTCGAGAACGCGGCCATCGGCAAGGACAACCTCGAGGCCCAAAACGAGATCGCGCGCATTGCCGTAGCGCAGCACCGCGACCCCGCCCGCGTTCGTCGCCAGATTGCCGCCGATCTGGCAGCTGCCCTCGGCGCCAAGGCTCAGGGGAAACAGCCGGTCGGCGTCCGCCGCCGCCGCCTGGACCTGGGCGAGGATGCACCCCGCCTCGACCGTGATCGTATAATTGAGCGCGTCCAGCGCGCGCACCCGGTTCATGCGCCCGAGATTGAGGACAATCTCGGCGTTCCACTCGTGTGGCGTGGCGCCGCCGCACAACCCCGTATTGCCGCCCTGGGGGACGATGGCGACGCGCGCTTGGGCGCACAATCGCACCGCCTCGGCGACCTCCGCGGTCGAAGCGGGACGCAGCACCGCAGGCGTGCGTCCGCGATAGAGCTTGCGTTCGTCCACGACGAAGGGCGCGATTTCGCCCGCATCGGTGACGCAGCCCTTGGGGCCCAAAGCCGCCATGAGGCGGGCTAGCAGCGCGTCGGGCACGGGTTTGGGAACGCCTTGATCCATCGCCGGTCATTCTCGCCCCCGGCCCCAGGCGCCGCAAGGATGGCGGCGCGGCGCTAAGTCTCGCGGCGAAGCGGCGCCGCCGGAGTCTGCCCGGTGGCGAAGCGGCACGCTTAAGTATCGTCCCATGCCGAAGCGGCGCGGCAGGGCTTGCTATGGCGACGCTGCGCGTCGCAGGCGATTTATGGCGACGCTGCGCGGCGCAGGCGATCTATCGCGACGCTGCGCGGCGCAGGCGATCATTGATGGCACGGCCAAGCCCGGTTTCGGGAATCGCCATGACGGCGATGGCTTGGTGCTCGGGGCGGTCGAGCGCGCGCAGCATGGCGAACAGATGAGCCGCCGCCTCGACGAGGTCGCCGTTGGGCGAAAGATTGAGCATGGCCCGCCCGCCCGCGGGCACGCGCGGCCCGAAGGCCAGAAGCGCCTCGTTCAGCCCTACCGTGCCTACCGCGCCGACGCCAAGGCGCAGCGGCCGTACCGGGGCATAGTGGCGGCCAAGGCGGCCGGGCGAGCGTTGCGGGCCCTCCACGGCGCCCAAATCGACGCCGGCCAAATCGACAAGGATGGGGCCGATCGCCGCCTCGAGAAGTTCGACCGGAACGCCGCCCGGGCGCAGCAGAACAGGGCGCCCGCCCGGTTCCTCGGCCGTGAGGTCGAGCACGGTTGATTCGAGACCGACCCGGCATGGCCCGCCGTCGAGAATCAGCGCGACCGATTGGCCAAGCTCGGCGGCGACGTGTTCGGCCGTGGTCGGACTCAGGCTTTCCGAGCGATTGGCGCTCGGTGCCGCCAAGGGCCTTCCGGCGGCGGCGATGATCGCGCGCGCGACCGCGTGGCCCGGCACGCGCACGGCCAGGCTGTCGAGACCGGCCGAGCACAAAAGCGAGGCCCGGCACGTGGGTGCGCGCTTGAGTACGAGGGTGAGCGGACCCGGCCAAAACGCCGCCGCGAGGGCGCGCGCGCGCGGCGGGAATATCGCGTCGATCTCGGCGGCAGCCGCCTCGGCGTAGTGAACGATCAGCGGATTGAAGCGCGGTCGGCCCTTGGCGGCGAAAATCGCCGCGACGGCCAGATCCGAGGTCGCGTCGCCCGCAAGGCCATAGACCGTTTCGGTCGGCATGCCGACGAGCTGGCCCGAGGCGAGCAGCGCGCCGGCGCGCGCGATGGCGGCTTCGGTCGCGGGCAGGATTTCGCCCATGGCGACGGTCAGGAAGAAAGGCCGCGCGCGAGGAAGTGCGGATTCTCGAACCCGGCCTTGCCGTATCCGAGTGCGCGTCCGTCGAGCGTTTCGACGCGCCCCCCCGCCGCGACCAGCACCGCGTGCCCCGCCGCCGTATCCCATTCCATCGTGCGGCCCAGGCGGACGTAGAGATCGGCGACCCCCTCGGCGATGCGCCCGAACTTGAGCGAACTGCCCGCGACGACGGTCTCGCGCACCGCGTAGGACTTAAGGAAATTCTCGGTGGATTCCTTGTCGAGATGCGAGCGGCTGACGAGGACGGTGAGCCCGTCCGGTGGGGCCTTGCGTGCGCGAATGGCGCGCGCCGTCCCGCCTTCCGCGACCGTGGCCGTGCCCGGGCCGCATCCCGCATAGGTCAACGCCTTCGCCGGCAGATGCACGACGCCGAGCGTCGGCGCGCCGTTCTCGATGAGCGCGATGTTGACGGTGAACTCGCCGTTCTGCTTCAAGAACTCGCGCGTGCCGTCCAAGGGATCGACGAGCCAAAAGCGCGCGGGCCGACCCGCGGGCAGGCCGCGCGCGGCCGAATCTTCCTCCGCGACCGCCGGGATCGCGGGCGTGAGCGCGGCGAGGCCCGGCAGGATCACGGCCTCCGCGTCGCGGTCGGCGGCGGTCACGGGCGACCGATCGGCCTTGATGTCGATCGCCACCTCGCCGCCGTAATGGCCCATGATCGCCGTGCCCGCCGAGAGCGCGAGCGCGGTGATCTCCGCGAGCAGGGCGGCGCGTTCGCTCGCGTTCACGGCGCGGTTCCGTTCAGCAATCGCCAAAGGGTTTCGGGCGTGGCCGGCATGTCGACATGGACCACGCCGCGCGCCGCCATTGCGTCGACGAGCGCCGAGATCACGGCCGGTGGGGCACAGACCGAGCCCGCTTCCCCGCAGCCCTTCACGCCCAAGGGATTGGTCTTGCACGGGCTGGTTTCGTCGTAGGCGAAGGCGATCGCGGGCAGATCCGCCGCGCGCGGCAGGGCGTAATCCATGAACGAGCCCGAGAGCAATTGCCCCGATTCGGCATCGAAACGCACCGCCTCCAGCAGGGCTTGGCCGATGCCTTGCGCGACCCCGCCATGAACCTGGCCCGCGACGATCATGGGATTGAGCACCCGGCCGAAATCGTCGACCGCGGTATAGGCGGCGATTTCGACGGCGCCCGTTTCGGGGTCGATTTCGAGCTCGCAGACATGGCTGCCGGAGGGAAAGGTCGCGGCCTGGGGCTGGTGGTGCGCGACCTCGCCGAAGCCAAGCTCCAAGCCCGGCGGCACCGAGCGCGCGACGAAGGCCGCCTTGGCGACCTCGACGATGCCGAGCGCGCGGTCGGTGCCCGCGATGCGAAATTGTCCGTCGGCGAAGCTCACATCCGCCTCGGCGGCTTCCATGAGGTGCGCGGCGATCTTCTTGCCCTTCTCGACGACGCGCATGCAGGCGCGGTCGATGGCCGAGCCGCCGACGCACAGCGAGCGCGAGCCGCCCGTGCCGCGGCCCTGCGGAATAAGGTCGGTATCGCCCTGAACGACGCGGATGCTCGCCATCGGCACGCCCAGGCGGTCGGAGACGAGTTGGGCGAAGGCGGTTTCGTGGCCCTGGCCGTTGGATTGCGTGCCCGAGAACACCACGACCTCGCCCGAGGGATCGAAGCGCAGTTCGGCGCGTTCGTCCAAGCCTCGCCCGCAGACCTCGACGTAATTGGCAAGGCCGATGCCGCGCAGCTTGCCGCGCTTGGCCGCCTCGGCGCGGCGCGCGGGGAAGCCGGCCCAACCCGATTTGGCCATCGCCTGCTCCATGGTCGAGACGAAGGCGCCGCTGTCGTAAACCAGGCCCGAGGGCGTCGTGTAGGGCAGCTTCGCGGGTGCAACCGCGTTGCGGCGGCGGATTTCGGCGGCGTCGATGGCCAACAGGCGCGCGCCGATATCGAGCAGGCGCTCGACGACGTAAATCGCCTCCGGCCGGCCCGCGCCGCGATAGGCATCGACCGGCGCGGTGTGGGTTAGAACGCAGGCGACCTCGACGTGGATGGCCGGAATGTCGTACACGCCCGAGAGCATCGAGGTGCCGCCTTCGGTGGCGATGAAGGCGTTGAACTGCGCGACATGGCCGCCCATGTTGGCGAGCGTTTTGACGCGCATCGCCAGCGCCCGGCCCTGGGCGTCGAGGGCAAGTTCGGCGCGCGTCAGATTGTCGCGGCCGTGCGCGTCGGCAAGGAACGCATCGACCCGCTCGCCCGTCCATTTGACCGGCCGGTTCAGGCGCTTGGCCGCCCACAGCACCATGACGTGTTCGGGATAGACCATGATCTTGGTGCCGAAGCCGCCGCCGACATCGGGCGTGATCACGCGCACGCGATTTTGCGGCACCTTGAAGACGTGATCGGCGAGCGTGCGCCACAGATTGTGCGCGCCCTGTGTCGAGGTTTCGAGGACGTAACGGCCTTCGCCCGCCTCGTACCGGCCGATGGCGGCGCGCGGCTCCATCGGATTGGAGATCACCCGGTTGTTGACGAGCTCGATCCGGGCGACGTGCTCGGCGCGCCCGAAGGCTTCATCGACCGTCGCGCGGTCGCCCTTTTCCCAATCGAGGCAGACATTGCCCCGCACCTCGTCCCAGACCAGGGGCGCGCCAGGCGCGGTCGCGGCCACGGGCTCGGTCACGGCGGAGAGGGATTGGTAGCCGATGACGATGCGTTCCGCCGCCTCGCGCGCTTGTGCGGCCGTTTGGGCCACGACGCAGGCGACCGCCTCGCCGATGTGGCGCACGCGCCCGTCCGCGAACACCGGGCGCGGCGGCGCCAGCAACGCGCCGCCGCCCTTGCCCGCGAGCTTCAGGGTGCAGGGAATGCCGCCGATCATGTCCGCCGCCAGATCGCGCGCGGAAAATACCAGCAGCACGCCGGGGGCGGCCTCGGCGGCCGAAGTGTCGAGGCGGGCGATCCGGGCGTGCGCGTGCGGCGCGCGCAGCACGTACGCATGGCACTCGCGGGCATGGACGATGTCGCCGGTATAGCGCCCTTGCCCCGTGAGCAACCGCTTGTCTTCCGTGCGGGTGACGGATTGTCCGAATTTCGCCATGGCGGAAGATCGCTCGATATTGGGGCTACGAAAGCGCGCGGGATTGGTGACGCGAAAGCGCGCGGGATCATAGGCGCGGCGCGGGCGCGCGGGATTGGTGACGCGAAAGCGCGCGCGATCATAGGCGCGGCGCGGGCGCGCGGCCAGCAGGCGCGCAAGGCCGGTCCATGGTGCCGCGCAAGGCCGGTCCATGGTGCCGCGCAAGGCTGGTCCATGGTGCCGCGCAAGGCAGTCCATGGTGCACGCAAGGCCAGTCCATGGTGCCGCGCGACTTGCGGCATCCGTGCGGCGCTGATAGGAGGCCTGAATCCGTACGATTTTCGGCGCCGGACGCGGCGCAAGGGCAGGAGCCATGTGCGGCCGCTACAGCATCACCACGCCCGAGGAGGCGCTGCGCCGATTGTTCGGCTTCGAGGGCCCGGCGCGGAACCTCGGCCCGCGCTACAACATCGCCCCGCGCCAGGATGTTCCCGTTATCCGCGCGGAAGGCGGCGTCCGGCGGCTGGCCCTTTTGCGCTGGGGACTGGTGCCCGCGTGGGCCAAGGACCCGCTGATCGGCGACAAGCTGATCAATGCACGGGCGGAGACCGTCGCCGAGAAGCCGAGCTTCAAATCCGCCTTCCGCGCCCGGCGCTGCCTGGTGCCCGCGGACGGGTTTTACGAATGGCGCCGGGACGGGACGCTCGCCCAACCCTTCCGCATCGAGATGCGCGACCGCTCGCCCTTCGCCCTTGCTGGGCTGTGGGAGCGCTGGCGGGACGGGGCGGGGGAGGTGCTCGAGACCTTTACCCTCATCACCACCGGGGCGAACGCCACCCTCGAACCCATCCACCACCGCATGCCCGTCATCTTGGCGGCGGACAATTACGCCCTGTGGCTCGATGCGCGCGCGGAACCCGAACGTCTCGGCGCGCTTCTCAAGCCCTTTCCAGCCGCGCCGCTGCACGCCTATCCGATCGACCGCAAGGTTAATAGTTCCGCCAATGACGGCCCGGAAATTCTTATGCCGGTCGAGGAACAGAGGCGGTTGATCTAAGTGATTATTTATCGGGGCGATTAGAGTGCAATTATATACAATAATATCAAATAATTAAGTGGCATTATCGGGGTTGACGTTAGAGACCGAAATTTCGTTGCATATTTCAACGCAAAACTCTAATTTGCAATTTGCGATGCAATTCGGTTCTGCGATTGCGCTCCGAAGTTATTGCGAGCGCCAGAGTGAGAGCGTGAACGAGAACCAACTGCCCCATGTGCTCCTAGTCGAGGACACGCCGTCCGTGGCGCGGGTCTATTTGGAGTATTTGCGCCCCGAGCCGGTCGCGGTGACCCATGTGGAAACCGGCAACGAGGCGCTGCGCTTCATCAACAAGCGGCCGCCCGAGGCCATGCTGCTCGACCTCGTCCTGCCCGACATGGACGGCATGGAAATCCTGCGCGACGTCGTCGGGCGGGGCCTGCCGACCGCGGTCGTGGTGATCACCGCCCATGGCTCGATTTCCAATGCCGTTGCCGCCATGCGCGGCGGGGCCTTCGACTTCCTGGTCAAGCCGTTCAACGCCGAGCGCTTGATCGTCACGCTGCGCAACGCGCTCGAGCGCCGCCGCCTAACCCAGTTGGTCGAGACCTATAAAGAGGTCGGCCGCGACGAGTATTTCGGCTTCATCGGCAGCTCGCTGCCCATGCAGGCGGTTTATCGGATGATCGAGAGCGCCGCGCCCAGCAAGGCGACGGTCTTCATCACTGGCGAAAGCGGCACCGGCAAGGAGGTCTGCGCCGAGGCCATCCACCGCCAGAGCCCGCGGCGGAACGACGCCTTCGTCGCGCTCAATTGTGCCGCCATCCCCAAGGATCTCATGGAAAGCGAGATCTTCGGCCACGTGAAGGGCGCCTTCACGGGTGCCGTCAGCGACCGGGCGGGTGCCGCGGCCAAGGCGAATGGCGGCACGCTGTTCCTCGACGAGATTTGCGAGATGGATTTGGGGCTGCAGTCGAAGCTCTTGCGCTTCATCCAGACCGGCACCTTCCAGCGCGTGGGCTCGACCGCCTTGGAAAAGGTCGATGTACGCTTCATCTGCGCCTCGAACCGCGACCCCTTGGCCGAGGTCGAGGCCGGGCGCTTCCGGGAAGACCTCTATTACCGCCTGCACGTCATTCCCATTTCGCTTCCCCCCTTGCGTGAGCGCGACGCCGGCGTCATGGCGATCGCGCGCAAATTTCTGGTCGATTTCGCACGCGAGGAAAAAAAGCGCTTCGTCGATTTCTCACCCGAGGTCGAGGCGGTGTTCCAGGCCTATACCTGGCCCGGCAATGTGCGCCAGCTCCAAAACGTCATCCGCAATGTCGTGGTGCTGAACGACGGCGAAACGGTCGCCAAGGGCATTCTCCCGCCGCCCTTGAACGCGGTCGATCCGGTGGTGGTGGTGCTTTCGGTCGTGCCCGAGAAGGGCGCGGCGGCGCACCAGACAGGTTCCGAGATGTCGGATTCGATTCGCCCGCTATGGGTGATCGAGCGCGACGCCATCGAGCGCGCGATCGAGATTTGCGGCGGCAATATCCCGCGCGCCGCCGCCCATCTCGGCATCAGCGCCTCGACGATCTACAGGAAGCGCTTGACCTGGGAAACCCAGAAGCCGATGGCGGGGTAGGGCAAATGGCGGGCCGGCGTTGCGCCGCCCGCGCCGCATCCAATCTCAATTCAATCCCGGCCTAGCGTTTCCTCGCGCGGCCCTTTTTCCCGGCGGACTTCTTGGCGGCTTTCTTCGCCGGTGATTTCCTCGTCGTGGCGGCGGACGATTTGCGTCCGCCCTTGACGTACAGATCCTTCGGGAACTTCGCGAGCGTCTCGCAGCCTTTTTCCGTCACCCGCCAGGATTCGCTGACCTCGTAGCCGTAATCCTTGCCCCACATGCCCGTAACCATGTGGAAGGTCATGTTGGGCACGAGCACGGTCTTGTCGCCGGGGCGCAAGCTCGCGGTGTGTTCGCCCCAATCGGGCGGGTAATTGACGCCGAGCGAATAGCCCACGCGCGATTCCTTGCTGTACCCGGCCTTGGAGATGACCGCGTTCCACGTCGCGTGCACCTCCTCGCAGCGCATGCCGGGCTTGACCTTCTCGAGCGTCGTGCTGATCGCCTCGTTGCACACATCCGCGAGACGCACGAGGGCCTCGGGGGGCGTTCCGAGATAGACCGTGCGGCACAGCACGCTGTGATAGTGATAGCGCGCCGCCGAGAGTTCGAGCGTGACGCCGCCATTGTTCTTGATCTTTTCGTCGGTCCAGGTGAGGTGCGGCGCCGCGCTCTTGGGCCCCGACATGACGAGCGGCACGAAGGCGGAATAATCGCCGCCGTACTGCTTGGTGCCGCGCGTCATGGCCGCGTAAACCTCGGCCACCACGTCGCATTCGCGCACGCCCGGCACGATCGCGTCGTACGCGGTCTGCATCACGCGCTCGACGATCTTGCCCGCTTGCTGCATGTACTTGATCTCGGCGGGCGACTTCACGATGCGAACCCAGTTGACCAAGAGGTCCGCGTTCACCCAGGTGGCGTCGGGCAGCGAGCGGCGCAGTTCCTCG
>CAMAPP010000115.1 GCA_945860095.1 Rhizobium sp. Q54
CGATCCGGTGCGCGAGGTCGCACGCTCGACGGTCGTCGCCTGTCTGTCGCGCAACGGCACGGATTTCGGCATCCATGTCGCGGGTCTTGGCGCGCGCTGGTTCACGGCACCGGTCGAAATGCCCAAGGGGCTTTATTTTCCAGGCTTCGGCGAGGCGGACGCCAATCCCGACATGGGCGATTCGGCGATCGTCGAGACCGTGGGGCTGGGCGGATTCGCCATGGCGGCCTCGCCGGCGGTCGCCGGCTTCATCGGCGCGGGCGGCATGGCCGAGGCGCTGCGGGTCACGCGCGAGATGTTCGAGATTACGCTCGGACGCAGTCCCGACTGGAAGATCGCCACCATGGATTTCGCCGGCGTGCCGCTTGGCATCGACGTGCGCAAAGTAGTGGCTGCCGGCTTGGCGCCGATCATCAATACCGGAATCGCCCACCGCGAACCCGGAATAGGCCAAGTCGGGGCGGGAGTGGTGAAGGCGCCGCTTGCGTGCTTCCACGCGGCGCTGCTGGCCTGTGCGAACGAATATCGATGACGCGGGTGGCGTTCAATCGGGTGCGGCGCGGCGCGTATTTCGATTCGGTCGCGCTCATGCGCGCCGCCGCGCGCATCGAGGGCTTTCCCGGCATCGCCGCCGCAAGCCTCATGATGGGCGCCGAGGCCAACAAGGCGATGTTGCGCGACGCGGGCCTGCTTGACCACGAAGGCGAGGCAGCGGGGCCCAATGATTTGATCGTGGCCGTGACCGCCGATACGGCCCGGCACGCCGAAGCGGCTTGCGACGCGGGCGAGGCGGAATTGGCCGGATTGCGGGCGTCCTCGCGTTCGCGGGCGCGTTCGCTCGCGGGTGCGGTCGAGGACTTGCCCGGCGCCAATCTCGCCTTGATTTCGGTGCCCGGTGCCCATGCGGCGGCGCAAGCGCGGGCGGCGCTTGCGCGCGGGCTCCATGTCATGGTGTTCAGCGACAATGTTTCGTTCGCCGACGAGCGCGCGCTCAAGGAACTCGCGCGTCGCTCTGGGCTGTTGCTCATGGGACCCGATTGCGGCACGGCGCTCATCGCGGGTGTCGCGCTGGGTTTTGCCAACGACGTTAGGCGCGGCGATATCGGGATCGTCGCGGCGTCGGGCACCGGCTTGCAGGAGGTCGCATGCCTCATCGATCGCATGGGGCGCGGAATCTCCCATGCCATCGGCGTCGGCGGGCGAGATCTCTCGGCGGAAATCGGCGGCCTCGCCACGTTTGGGGCGCTCGACGCGCTCGAGGGTGATGCCGCGACGCGCCATATCGTGATCGTTTCGAAACCGCCCGCGCCCGAGGTGGCGCGCGCTTTGTTCGCCAGATTGGCGTCCTGCGCCAAGACCGTCACCGTCTGCGTCTTGGGCGCGAGCTTCCTCGATATGCCCGCGAACGTGCGCCTAGCGCGCACGCTCGAGGATGCGGCGGCGATGGCGTGCGCGATCGCGGTGAAGAGAGAAGTCACCTCGGGCTCCGCCGGACCCGCGCGCCAGTCGGGGCGGCGCTTCGTCCGCGGCTTGTTTGCCGGCGGCACCTTGGCGGCCGAGGCGCAAATCGTTTTGCTTGAGGCGGGCCTCGCCGTGGCGTCCAATGTGCCCGCGCCGGGCGCCGTTCGCGGCTCGCCCGGCACCGTGGGCCATCTCGTCCTCGATCTAGGCGCCGACGAGTTTACGATCGGCCGGCCCCATCCCATGATCGCGCCGGCGGCTCGCAACGCGCTCGTAAGCGCGGCCCTCGCCGATCCTGCCGTGGCGGTCGTGCTGATCGATCTCGTGATCGGCCACGGCGCCCACGACGATCCGGCCGGGATCGTCGCGGGTTTAGGGCCGTTCCCCGAGGACGGGCCGGCGGTCATCGCCTCGGTCACGGGCACGGACCGCGATCCGCAAAACCGCGCGCGCCAAGTGGCGATCCTGCGCGCGGCCAATGTGACCGTCGCGGATTCCAATTCCGCGGCTTGCGCCCTAGCCGCCGCGCGGATCGTCGCGGCGCGCTAAGCCCGCGAGCATGGCGGCGGTGCCCGCGAGCGCGTCCCAACCCGACGAATGGCCGATCGTCCCAAGGCGTTCGAGCGCGCCGTCGAGCGCGCGCCCGTCGTCTTCGGCCAGGCTGTGGAGCGTTTGGTGCAACGCCTCGGCGCCCTCGCCCAAAGCAGCCGAATCGAGATGCGCGAGGCTGATGGTGTTCGTCGCGCGCCGGGCGAGGGGAAGAACGGCCGCCGCCAGCCGATCCGCGATGTCGCCAAAGCCGAATTGCCGCGCTGCGATCATCGCGCCGCCGAGCGCGTCGTCGCCCGCGGGCGTGAGGCCGGGTCCAAGTCCGATCAAGCCAAGCGCCACGTCCAGCGGCGTCGTGGCGCCGGACGTGGCCCAGCAGTCGAGCGCCGCGAGCATGGGCCGCGCGCGCGCGCAAAGCGCGCTATTCGATCGAGTGCAAATCGCGCTATCCGGCCGCGCGCAAAGCGCACTATCCGACCAAGCATGGGCGGGTCCGGCGATCAGCGGTGCCAGGCCAAGATCGGGCAAGCGCAAGCGCGCGAGGCGGTCGAGGGCCGATCTTATGCGTGCGGCATCGAAGGCGGGCGGCGGGCCGGGATTCCAGTCGATGGCGCCGGCCAGTTCGATCGCCAGGGCCGCACCGACGTGCAGGACCGTGCCCGCGCGCTGTACGGCGTCGCCCGCGCACAGCGCAGCGAGCGCATGCCCGGAAGGCTCTACGAAGATGAGATTGCGCGGTCCATCGTGCAGCGCGGGCGTACCCAGGCAAGCGATGCCCGCTTCGGTCTCGACATAAAAACTTCGCACGAAGACGGAGTGAACGCGGCCAGTGCGCGCGGAGCGCGCGTCCAAAATCGCGGGCGCGGAGCGCGCGTCCAAAATCGCGGGCGCGGAGCGCGCGTCCAACACCGAGCGCGCGGCGCCACCCCAACGGAGCGCGCGCGTGCCCGCCATTCGCCTGGCCGCGCCGCTCAGCGCTGGCGTGCGGCGATGCCAAGGGCAAGTGCGATAAGGCGGCTTGCGGTCAACGCGCCCAAGCCGTTCACATCCAATTCGGGCACGAACTCGACGAAGGCGGCGCCCGCCAGGCGACCCTTTTTTGCCGCGCCATGCATCAGTTCGACCGCCTGCCAGTAGCTAAGGCCACCCGGCGCCGGGCCGATGACGCCCGGCATGGTCGCCGGGTCGAGGCCGTCGAGATCGAAGGACACGATGACTTTCGCACCCTTGGGAATGGCGGCCAGCACGGGGTCGATGCCGTGCGCGGCAACCTCGCGCCCCGAGAAGAAATCGACACCCCATTTCCTGGCGTCGGACACGTCCTTGGGCCGCGCCGAGCCGATGGCGCGTTGCCCGACCTGGACGATGCGCTCGATCTGTCCCATTTCGGAGGCACGGCGCATGGTCGAGGACAGGCCCCATTTTTCACCGCGCACATCCTCGCGCCAATCGATGTGCGCGTCGATTTGTAGGACGGTGAACTTGCCGCGCCCCTCATAGGCCTGGAACAGTGGAATCGGCACCGAATCGTCGCCGCCCAGCACGATCGGAACGGCGCCCGCATCCAGCACCTGGCCGGCACATTCGCGCACGCGCTTGCGGTTTCCGGCCGAATCCCTGGTGTTGAACTCAAGATCGCCAAAATCGACCGCGGTCACCTTGCCGTCGGGAAAAATCGGCCCGCCCAGATCGAAATCCATGTGCAGGAGATTGGCGGCATAACCCGCGATGGCCGCGCGCATGGCCTTGGGGGCATTCCGGCAATAGGCGCCGACGTGCCGGTAGGGCGTGGCCGAGGCGATGCCGAAAATCGCCGCCTTCATGCCCTTCGCCTGGCCGGGCTTGGCCGAAGGCAGTCCGAGGAAGGTCTTTACCTTGTTCGCGCCAAACATGGCGCCGATATCGGGTTTCTTGCCGGCCACGGCGGTCTCCGTCCGAATGAGGCTTCGACCCCAGTTTTACGCGGACGAAGGCGCGATGCAACGCGGGGCAGACCATACTAGAATACCTGGAGTTTCAGGCGGGGGCGACGAGATGGGTACCAAGGGCGACGCGGAGCTGTTCGGCGAGTTGCTGGCGCGACAGAAGTCGGGCCACGCGCTCGATCGCGCGTTCTATTGCGATGGTGCGATTTTCCGGCGCGATGTCGACAAGGTGCTTTCGCGCCATTGGCTGCTTGCGGGCCATGCCAGCCGGATTCCCAATCCGGGCGATTATTTTCTGTTCGATCTGGCGGCCGAGCAGGCGATCGTCGTCCGCGCCCAGGACGGCGCGATTCGGGCCCATGCCAATGTATGCCGCCATCGCGGCTCGCGCGTCTGCACCGAACCACGGGGCAATGCCAAGGTCTTCATCTGCCCCTATCACGCCTGGGCCTATAATCTCGATGGCACCTTGCGCGCGGCGCGCCATGCGCCCGAGGATTTCGACCGCGCAGCCTACGGATTGAAGCCGATTCATGTGCGCGTGATCGAAGGCTTGATCTTCGTGTCGTTCGCGGATGTGCCCCTTGGCCTCGCCCGCGCCGAGACGGCGTTGCGCGAGTGCCTGGGCCCCTATGAATGGAGCAAGGCGCGCGTCGCGCATAGCGAGCTCTATCCGATCGCGGGCAATTGGAAGCTCGCGGTCGAGAACTATCTCGAGTGCTACCACTGCGCGCCGGCGCATCCCGAATACTCGCGCCTGCACGCCCTCGAACAGCCCTGGGCCAAGATCGAGGCGTTGAACGCGGCCATGACGGCGCGCGCGGCCTCGTTCGGCGTCCACATCCCGGTTCACGAACATTGGGCGCCATCGGCCGAGGGCGAGGAAGCAGTTTTCGCCTTCCGCTATGCGCTATACGACGGTGTCTTGACCGCCGGTCCCGACGGCAAGGCGGTCGCGCCCTTGATGGGCCGGATGAACGACTACGATGGCGGGGTGACGACGATCCATTTCGGTCCAGCGAGTTTCTTCATCGCATACCCCGATCACGGGGTGCTCTACCGCTTTATAGCGAAGACGGTGGATACCAGCGCGCTCGAGGTCGTTTGGCTCGTGCGCGGCGATGCGCGCGAGGGCGTGGATTACGATCTCGAAAAACTCACTTGGGTGTGGAAGGTCACGTCGGAAGCCGACAAGCGGATCATCGAGTGGAACCAGGCGGGCGTGAATTCGCGCCATTACGAACCCGGGCCCTATATGCCGATGGAACGCAATGCCCGGCGCTATGCCGCCTGGTATCTGGGCGAAGTGACGTAAAGCCGGACCGCGCCTTCAATCTTCGGCGGGTTTCCGGCGCAGGTCCTTCAAGCTGCCGCGATGCAATTTCGACTCGCGGCGCTTGCGCTTGGCGGAGCGCGAGGGGCGGGTCGGGCGGCGGGGCGCGGGGGCGATGGCGGCTTCGCGCAGAAGCTCGATCAAGCGCTCATAGGCATCGCGGCGATTGGCGTCCTGGGTGCGGTGGCGCTGGGCGAGGATCACGAGCACGCCCCCGGCCGTAAGCTTTCGTCCGGCCAGGCGCGCCAGGCGCGCGCGCACGTCCGCGGGCAGTGTGGAGCGCGCAACATCGAAGCGCAGACGCACCGCGCTCGAGACCTTGTTGACGTTCTGCCCGCCGGGTCCCGAGGCGCGCAAGAATTCCTCCTCGATCTCGGAGGGATCAAGCACGATGCGGCGGTCGATGCGGATGGGCGCGTCCAACATGCACCCGTTTTGCTATGGGGCCGGCGTGCCGTCAAATCGGCGTTTCGCGCGGTGGTTCGATGGGCTATGCCCAAGCAAGGCCGGATCGCGGCCGCTCTCGAACGCGGGGCAGGGCATGGACTTCTCGACGATCGCGCGTGCGATTCACGTTCTCGCCGTCGTTCATTGGATCGGCGGCGTGGCGATGGTCACGGCGGTGATTTTGCCGGCGGTGGGCGCGCTCGACGCGCGCGCGCGACTTGCGCTGTTCACGGCGATCGAGCGCCGGTTTTCGGCCCAGGCCCGCTATTCCGTGCCGATCGCGGGCCTCTCCGGGTTTTACCTGGCCGAGGACACGGCGCTATGGGAGCGGTTCGTCGATCCGGCGTTTTGGTGGCTGGCCGCGATGGCGCTCATCTGGGCGGTCTTCATGCTGGTGCTGTTCGTGGCCGAACCTCTGTTCCTCGATCGCTGGTTCCGCGCGCGCGCCGAGGTGAATCCCGAGGCGACCTTTGCCGTCGTGCGCCGCGCGCATGTCGTTCTGCTGGTCGGTGCTGCAATCACCGTTGGCGGCGCCGTTCTCGGCGCGCATGGCGGCTTGAACTGAGAGCCGAGAGGAAAGGCGCAATCGCGCGGTAGCGCATTTCGCGGCGCGCGGCCGTGCTGTAACGTGGCGCTCGTCGCGGCGAACTTATTGCACTACGCCGCGCCGCGACAACGCAGGGAGATGCGGACGTGAAATTCGGAATGATGTGCCAATTGCAAATGCCCCGGCCTTGGGGCGACGGCGCCGAACGGCACGCCTATGCCAATTTCCTGGCCCAAGCCGAGGCGGCCGAGCAGGCGGGGTTCGATTACATCTGGCTGACCGAGCAGCATTTTTGCGCCGAGATCGGGCATTCCGCTTGTCCCGAGATGTTGCTGGCGGCGTTGAGCCAGCGCACCTCGCGAATCCGCCTTGGCTTCGCGGTCATCATCCTGCCGGCCCACAACCCTTTCATGGTCGCCGAGCGCGTCGCGACCCTGGACGTGCTCAGCCTTGGGCGGGCCGAATTCGGCTGCGGGCGCGGTGCCTATCCCTATATCGTCGAGGGCCTCGGGCTCGATCCGGCCAAGGGGCGTGAGCTTGGCCGCGAAACCCTGGAAGCCGTGCTGAAGATGTACGAGAACGAATTCTTCCCAGGCTACAAGGGAGAATATCTCGATTTGGCCGCGCGCCACGTGGTGCCTCGGCCGCTGCAACGGCCGCACCCGCCGCTTTGGGTCGCGGCGTCGAATCTCGAGACCTGGGCGCATGCGGGGCGGCAGGGGGTGGGCGTGCTCGGCATCGCGCACACCACGCCCGCCGAGACCAAACCCGCGATCGACGCCTACCGTGCCGCGATCCGGGCAAAGGACCGTGCCGAGCGCGTGAGCACGGTGGACAACGAACATGCGGCGGCCTTTGCCGTGGGCGTGTGTCTCGATGACGACCGCGAGGGGCGCGCGGTTGGCTGCGCGGCGGCCCGCTGGTATTTCGGCCAGAACGACGCCGAGCTCAACCACGTGCGCTTTGCGAGCGGCAGCGCGCTGCATCAGGTGGCCGAAAAATTCGCGCGCCGAACGGACGACGAACTGGTCGAGGACGCGCGCGCCATCGGCGGCAATCCCGACACGGTAAGCCGCCAGGTGGAGAAATGGCGGGCGGCTGGCCTCGATCAGATCATGTTCATGCTCCAATCGGGCCGGACGACGCACGATCAGGTCATGCGCTCGATTCGCCTCATCGGCGACAAGGTCATTCCGCGCTTTGCCGCCTAGCGCGGCGCCGTGGCGGCTAGGCGCGCTTGGCGGGGTTGCGGTAAGCGGCCCAATAGCTGAGCGCGACTCCGCCGCCGCCGCCGGCCATATTGCCGAGCGTGACCCACAGAAGATTCGTCGCAAAGCCGCCGACATCGAAGGGCGCGCCGGCAAGCGCGCCCAAGGGCAGTAGAAACATATTCGCGATCGAGTGCTCCAGGCCGAGCGCCACGAAGGCGGCGATGGGCGGGACGATGACGAGAACCTTGCCCGCCGCGCCGCGCGCGGCGAAGCTGAGCCACACGGCGAGGCAGACGAACACATTGCACAACGCGCCGCGCGCGAAGAGCTCCATCGGCTCGAGCGCGAGCTTGCGCGTGGCAATTTCGGACGCGGGCGAAGCCAGCGATCCCGCGTGAAGGCCCGAGAGCCAGACGAGCGCAAGGATCGCGAGCGCCCCGAGGAAGTTCGCGACATAGACGATCAGCCAGTTGCGCGCGACCGCTCGCGCACCGATAAGGCCGTCCACCCAGGCCATGACCAGCAGGGCATTGCCGGTGAACAGCTCCGCGCCCCCGACGATGACGAGGATGAGCCCGAGCGAAAAAGCGGTGCCGGCGAGAAATCGCGTCGGGCCGAAGTCCGGATCGGCGCCCGCGAGCACGGCGAGTTGGAACAGCGCGCCCAGGGCGATGAACGCTCCGGCGAGGCAGCCGAGGGCGAACAGGGAAAGAAGCGGCAAATTGGCCTTGCGCACGCCCGCTTCCTCGATGAGGCGGGCGATCTCGCTCGGCTTATAGGCGTCGAGTCCGGTGGGGCCATGGGCTGTGGTGCCGTCATCGAAGCGCCGTCGTGTTCGATTCATCGCGGTCCGCCGATCGGTTATGGCTGGGGCGTTTGGTCCGCCGCCGTGGTCCGGCGCGTGGCGGGGCATGGATGGCGCGTGCGATATTTGACGGAAGGGAACGCCGCCGTCCAGCGATTTGCGGCGGCTGCATCCGGGTCATGGAATCAATGGAATAAAATCAATAGAATCGAAGGATCGGTTACCGGCGGAGCGGGCGATGGTTCAGATGCTTGATGGGGCGAGCTATGACGGGCGATCGGCTGCGGTCGTGCGTGGCTTGCCCGGGCGCTATTACACCGATCCGGCGATCTTCGAGGAAGAAAAACAAAAAATCTTCTTTCGCACATGGCAGTGCCTCGGACACGTGGCCATGTTGCCGGAGAAGGGTTCTTTCATCGTGGCATCCGTCGTCGATCAGGAGATCGCGATCCTGCGCGGCGAAGACGATATCCCGCGGGCGTTCTTCAATATCTGCCGCCATCGCGGCCATCCTCTGCTGGAAGGGCGTGGCGTGGCGCGCCGGATCGTCTGCCCATACCACGCCTGGACCTACGATGCGTCCGGGCAGCTTCGCAACGCGCCGCACACCGCCGGCATCGCCGGTTTCGACGCGTCCACCATCCGGCTCAAATCCGTACGCCTTGAGATTTTCATGGGCCTCCTATTCGTCAATCTCGATGACAACGCACCGCCGGTCGCGGTCCAGTTCGGCGCCGTCGAGGCCGAGATTCGCGCCATCCGTCCGAACCTCGAGGACCAGCGTTTGGTCTTCGAATATCCGATGGTCCATGCGTGCAATTGGAAGGCCTCGGTCGAGGGCTTTTCCGAGTGCTATCACTGCGCGCCGGTTCACAAATATCTCGTGGACAATGTCGTCGATCCGACGACCTACGTGCTTACCGTCGAAGGTCCCGTCCAGCGCCATCGCCTGCAATCGCGCGACGGCACGATGAGCCAAGTTCTTTGGCATCTATGGCCCAATCTGGCCATTGGTTTCTATCCCATTCCAGGCGTCGGCTCGGTGCTTTGTACCCGCCACATGTACCCAAGAACCGTCGGCGAGAGCATCTATCACTATCGCTGGTTTGCGGATCCGGGAATGGACGTGGACGCGATCGTCCGCTACGCCCAACATCACGCGACGACCACGGGCAAGGAAGACGCCGAAGTCGTCATCCAGGTGCAGCGCGGCATGACGAGCCGCGGATTCGATTCGAGTCTGTTAATCGCCAACCCGGCCAAGGGCGATTCGACCGAACACGCCATTGCCGCTTTCCATGTCCAGGTTCTGTCCGCGCTGGGACATGCGCCGGATGGGCGGATGCGCTAGCGGCGAGTCTCGACCGGGTCGAGACTCAATATCGCCGCGCCCAGGCCGCTTCATCCCACGCCAAGGGAGCCATCGCCTCGATATCGGTGGCGACATCGATG
>CAMAPP010000116.1 GCA_945860095.1 Rhizobium sp. Q54
CTCGCCGTGCCGCCTTGCGCCAATACGATCTCCGCCTCGCGCAGCTTGCCGATAACTTCTTCAGGTCCGTGCTTCTTGCCCATGTTCCGTCTCCTTCAGGGTCCAGTCTAAGTTAACTTTTGGACCGCTCTGAAGGGGGCAGATCATCATCCGCATCGGCCGTCGCCGCACAAGATAATCCGGGCCGCATGGCCGGACCATTCAGCTGTGCCGCGGTCACGGTTTCGTCGGCTTGCGCCCGCGATCTTGCCTTTCATCGTCAACCGTACGGTATCAACCGCATTGCGAACATGCGGACATAGGGACATGTGGTCCGTTCGCGGCCTGTCTGGATCAGGCCGTCGCGATGCCATAGTCTTTCCGTCCCGCTGGTCCAAAACATCCGCCACGTCAGGGAAATTTGCGTACCGCCGCCGGCGAGCGCGAATGACCCGAAATACTTGCGCCAATCGCACGACATGCGCGACGCGGCGCGGTTGGGGTTCCACATGCAGCTTCGCCATCTCGAATATTTGGTCGCACTCGGCCGCGAGGGGCATTTTGGCCGCGCGGCCATCGCCTGTCGCGTCTCGCAATCGACGCTGTCGGCGGCGATTCGCCAGCTCGAGGGCGAGATCGGCGCGCCGCTGATCGAGCGCGACAAGCGCTTCAAGGGTTTCACCGCCGAGGGTCGCGTGCTGCTCGCCTGGGCGACGCGCGTGGTGTCGGAACGCGCGGCACTCGATCAGCAGATCGGCCTGTTGCGCGGCGAGCTCGCCGGTGCGCTCGCCATCGGCGTCGTGCCGACCGCGCTCGCGACCATCGGTCTTCTGACCACGCCCCTGAGCCGCGCCCATCCCAATGTCACCTTGCGGATTCTTTCGCGCAGCTCGAACGAAATTCAACGCCAACTCGACGAGTTCGTGCTCGATATCGGCATTACCTATCTCGACAACGAGCCCTTGCACGGCGTGAACGCCTATCCGCTTTATGCCGAGCATTACATTCTGCTCACGCCCGCGCGCGGCCCGTTCCGCGGGCGCAAGAGCGTGACCTGGCGCGAGGCGGCGGACACGCCCTTGTGCCTTCTCACCCCCGACATGCAGAACCGCCGCATCCTCGACGCGATCTTCGCCAGCGTGGACCGCGTGCCCAACGCCCATGCCGAGACCAATTCGGTCATGACCCTGTGTTCGCATATCCGGACGGGAGTGTGGTCGAGCGTGCTGCCGGATAATTTCCTGTGGGTGTTCGGCACGCCGCCCGGAATGATCGCCCTGCCCCTGGTCGAACCCGAGCGCACCTACACCATGGGCGTGGTGGTGCGCCGCCAGGATCCGGTGCCGCCCCTGGTCGAGGCCTTCGTTGAGGCGGCGCGGGCGGTGGACATCGCCTCCGAGATCAAACCGCGCCCGCGCGGCCGCACATGAAAGGCCGTCGCTTTCGGCGGGGCAGCGCGCGCGGTAGGACATCGCCTCCCGGATCAAACCACGCCCGCGCGGCCGCACATGACAGGCCGTCGCTTTCGGGCGGAGCGGCGCGGTCGAGCGGGGATTTAATCGATATAACCGATTACGTCTGCAATATTACTTGCTTGAACTCGATTTAGACCCGGCGGATAGTTCCGGCCATGAGGAAACCGGGTAAAACCCTTGCGCCCGCGCCGTTCGACGCGGATGAGGTCCGCCGCCTGGCCGAGGGTCTGAAGGCGCTCGACGGCGCGCTCCTGCCGATTCTGCACGCGATCAACGACCGCTTCGGCCATGTGGACGAGCGCGCGGTGCCCATCGTCGCCGATGTGCTCAATCTCACGCGCGCCGAGGTTCATGGCGTGCTCACCTTCTATCACGATTTCCGCCGCGCCCCGGCGCCCCGCCATGTCGTGCGCCTGTGCCGCGCCGAGGCGTGCCAAGCCATGGGCGCGGACGCGCTTCACGCCGAGCTTGAGAAGGCCTGTAGGGGCGGCCCCGTCTTGGTGGAGGCGGTGTATTGCCTCGGCAATTGCGCGCTCTCGCCCGCGGCGCTCATCGACGGCAAGTTGTACGGCCGGCTCGATGTGGCCAAGGTTTTGGAGCTCGCGCGCACATGACCCAGCGCATCTACGTGCCGCGCGACGCGGCGGCTCTTTCGGTCGGCGCGCATCAGGTGGCGCAAGCGGTCGCGCGCGAGATCGCCGCGCGCGGCCTCGATGCCGAGCTCGTCCGCCCCGGCTCGCGCGGCTTGTTCTGGCTGGAGCCTTTGGTCGAATTCGACGGCCCCTCGGGCCGGGTCGGCTTCGGCCCGGTGCGCGCGGAAGACGTGCCGTCCTTGTTCGGCGACGCGCCCAAGGCCCCAAGCCTCGGGCGCGTCGAAGATCTGCCCTATCTGAAAAGCCAGCAGCGCGTGACCTTCGCCCGCTGCGGCATCATCGATCCCTTGTCGCTTGCCGATTACGAAGTTCATGGCGGGCTCAAGGGGCTGCGGCGCGCGCTCGAAATCGCTCCCGCCGAGATCGTCGCGGCGGTCATCGAGTCGGGCCTGCGCGGGCGGGGCGGGGCGGGCTTTCCCACCGGCATCAAATGGCGCACGGTCGCCGCCGCCGAGGGCGCGCAAAAATACATCGTCTGCAATGCCGACGAGGGCGATAGCGGCACCTACGCCGATCGCATGTTGATGGAAGGCGATCCCTTCCTGCTCATCGAGGGCATGGCGATCGCGGGCCTCGCGGTCGGCGCGACCAAGGGCTTCGTCTATATCCGCTCGGAATATCCCCACGCCTTTCGCCGCATGGCGGGCGCCGTCGAGACCGCGCGCGCGGCAAGGCTGCTCGGCCCCGACGTGCTCGACTCCGGCCGGGAATTCGACATCGAGCTGCGCCTGGGCGCGGGCGCCTATATCTGCGGCGAGGAAACCTCGCTGCTCGAAAGCCTCGAGGGCAAGCGCGGCCAGGTGCGCGCAAAACCCCCCTTGCCCGCGATCCAGGGCCTGTTCGCCAAGCCGACGGTGGTCAACAACGTGCTGTCCTTCGCCGCCGTGCCGACCGTGATGGCGGAGGGCGCGGCGTTCTACCGCGATTTCGGCATGGGCCGTTCGCGCGGCACCATGCCCATCCAGCTCGGCGGCAATGTCAAACGCGGCGGGCTCATCGAGCGCGCCTTCGGCCTGACCTTGCGCGAAATCGTCGAGGACTACGGCGGCGGCACGGCGACCGGCCGGCCGGTGCGCGCGGTGCAGGTCGGCGGCCCGCTCGGCGCCTATTGGCCCGACGCGCTCTTCGACACGGCTTTTGATTACGAAGCCTTCGCCGCCAAGGGCGGCATGATCGGCCATGGCGGCGTCGTGGTATTCGACGACACGGTCGATCTTGCGCGACAGGCGCGCTTTGCGCTCGAATTCTGCGCCATCGAATCCTGCGGCAAGTGCACGCCCTGCCGCATCGGCTCGACGCGCGGCGTCGAAACCATCGACAAGATCCTGCGCGGCGAGCGCATCGTCGAGAACATCGATCTCGTGCGCGATCTGTGCGAGGTGTTGCGCGACGGTTCGCTGTGCGCGCTGGGCGGGCTCACGCCCATCCCGGTGATGAGCGCGCTCGAGCATTTTCCGGAAGATTTCGTCCGCGACGCGGTCGCGGCGGCATAGGGAGAGACCATCATGGCGGCGCTGCTCGATTGCGACATGGGGACGCCCGCGCGGCCAGGCACGGCCGGCGTGACGCTGGAAATCGACGGCATGGCCGTGACGGTGCCCCAGGGCACCTCGCTCATGCGCGCGGCCGCCCTTGCCGGCGTCAAGGTGCCGAAGCTGTGCGCCACCGATTCGCTCGAGGCGTTCGGCTCGTGCCGGCTTTGCCTGGTCGAAATCGAGGGTAGGCGCGGCACGCCCGCGTCCTGCACCACGCCCGCCGAGCCGGGCATGAAGGTTTCGACCCAGACCGACAAGCTCGCCAAGCTCCGGCGCGGCGTGATGGAGCTCTACATCAGCGACCATCCGCTCGATTGTCTGACGTGCGCCGCCAACGGCGATTGCGAGCTCCAGGACATGGCGGGCGCGGTGGGCTTGCGCGACGTGCGCTACGGCTATGCCGGGGAAAACCATCTCGGCCAGGCGAAGGACGAGTCCAACCCTTATTTCACCTTCGATCCGTCGAAATGCATCCTGTGTTCGCGCTGCGTGCGCGCGTGCGAGGAAACCCAGGGTACCTTCGCGCTCACCATCGATGGCCGGGGCTTCGGTTCGAAGATCGCCGCCGGCATGAACGAGAATTTCCTCTCCTCCGAATGCGTCTCGTGCGGCGCCTGCGTCCAGGCCTGTCCGACGGCGACCTTGATCGAGAAGAACGTCGTCGAGATGGGCCAGCCCGAGCGCGAGGTGCTGACGACCTGCGCCTATTGCGGCGTGGGTTGCACCTTCGTCGCCGAGCTTCAGGGCGACCGCGTCGTGCGCATGACGCCCCACAAGGACGGCAAGGCCAATCGCGGCCATTCCTGCGTCAAGGGCCGCTTCGCCTGGGGCTATGCGACCCACAAGGACCGCGTCACCAAGCCCATGATTCGCGCGTCCATCGCCGATCCGTGGCGCGAGGTGAGCTGGGAGGAGGCCATCGGCCACGCCGCGTCCGAGTTCCGCCGCATCCAGGGAAAATACGGCCGCGGCGCGGTCGGCGGCATCACGAGCTCGCGCTGCACCAACGAGGAAACCTATCTCGTGCAGAAATTGGTGCGCGCCGCCTTCGGCAACAACAACACCGATACCTGCGCGCGCGTCTGCCATTCGCCGACCGGCTACGGCCTCAAGACCGCGTTCGGCACCTCGGCGGGGACGCAGGATTTCGATTCGGTCATGCAGGCCGATCTCGTCCTGGTGATCGGCGCCAATCCCACCGACGCCCACCCGGTGTTCGCCTCGCGCATGAAGCGGCGGCTGCGCGAGGGCGCTAGGCTGATCGTCGCCGATCCACGCCGCATCGATCTCGTGCGCATGCCCCATGTCGAGGCGGCGCATCACTTGCAGCTTCTGCCGGGCACGAACGTCGCGCTCATCGACGCCATGGCCCATGTGATCGCGACCGAGAGCCTCATCGACGAGGATTTCGTCGCCGAACGCTGCGAGACGGCGGATTTCCAGTCCTGGCGCGCCTTCGTCTCCAAGCCGGAAAACTCCCCCGAGGCGATGGAGCGAATCACGGGCGTGCCCGCCGCCGAGGTGCGCGCGGCCGCGCGGCTTTACGCGACGGCCGGGAACGCGGCCATCTATTACGGCTTGGGCGTGACCGAGCACAGCCAGGGCACGACCATGGTCATGGGCATGGCCAATCTCGCCATGGCCACGGGCAATCTCGGCCGTCCGGGCGTGGGCGTGAACCCCCTGCGCGGACAGAACAACGTCCAGGGGGCGTGCGACATGGGTTCGTTCCCGCACGAATTCACGGGCTACCGGCATGTGTCCGACGGTCCGGTGCGCGCCATGTTCGAGGCGGCCTGGGGTGTTGCGCTCGACGCCGAGCCGGGCTTGCGCATTCCGAACATGTTCGACGCCGCGCTCGACGGCTCGTTCAAGGGGCTTTACGTCCAGGGCGAGGACATTGCCCAGTCCGATCCCAACATCAAGCATGTCTCGGCCGCGCTCGCGGCCATGGAATGCGTGGTCGTCCAGGATCTGTTCCTCAACGAAACCGCCGCCTACGCCCATGTCTTTCTGCCGGGCGCGTCCTTCCTCGAAAAGGACGGCACCTTCACCAATGCCGAACGGCGCATCAGCCGGGTGCGCCGCGCGGTCAAGCCGCTCTCGGGTCTCGCCGATTGGGAAGCGACGATGGCGCTGTCGAACGCGCTTGGCTATCCGATGCATTACAACCACCCGTCCGAGATCATGGACGAAATCGCGCGCCTGACGCCGGGCTTCGCGGGCGTGAGTTACGATCTGCTCGACCGCGCGGGCAGCGTGCAGTGGCCGTGCAACGACAAGGCGCCCGAGGGCACGCCGGTGATGCATATCGGCGGCTTCGCGCGCGGCAAGGGCCGCTTCATGATCACGCAATACGTGCCGACGGACGAGCGCACGGGGCCGCGCTTTCCCTTGTTGCTGACCACGGGGCGCATCCTCAGCCAGTACAATGTCGGCGCCCAGTCGCGGCGCACAGACAATGTCGTGTGGCACGAGGAAGACGTGCTCGAAATTCATCCCCACGACGCCGAGAACCGCGGTATTCGCGACGGCGACCGGGTGGCGCTCGTCAGCCGCGTGGGCGACACGACGCTGCCCGCGCGCATCACCGACCGGGTGCAGCCGGGCGTGGTTTACACGACCTTCCACCACCCGGAGACCGGCGCGAACGTGATCACGACCGAGTATTCGGACTGGGCCACCAATTGCCCCGAATACAAGGTGACGGCGGTCGAGGTGCGCGCGACCAATCGGTTGTCGAACTGGCAGGCGGAGAACAGCGAGTTCCGCCGGCGCGCGGCCCGCATAGCGCCCGCGGCGGAATAGGGCGACGCGCATGGCCGGCCCCCACGAGCTTTCGGGCTCCGCGCCGACCGAGATGGCGCGCGTCTCGAAGGATTCGCGCGAGACGCGCGCCGACCGCCTGGCGGTCGAGGCTCCGATCGCCTTCGTTTACAATCACACGAGCCACGCGGTGATGATGGCGAGCCCGCGCGATCTCGAGGATTTCGCCCATGGCTTCACGCTCGCCGAGGGCGTGGTCGCCGATGCGTCCGAGATTCTCTCGGTCAAGATTACGCCCAAGGGCCCGGGCATGAGCCTGGCGATCAAGATTCCCGAGACCCGCGCGCTCGCCCTCGGCGCGCGCAAGCGCAATGTCGCGGGGCGGACGGGCTGCGGGCTGTGCGGCATCGCCGATATCGAACAGGTCTTGCGGCCCCTGCCGGTCTTGGCGGATTCGCGGCCGATTTCCTCGGAGGCCGTCCTGCGGGCGCTCGCGGCCTTGCCCGGTGAACAAAGCCTCAACGCCGAAAACGGCGCCGTGCACGCCGCGGCCTTCGCGGCGCCGGACGGCGCCTTGGTGATCGTGCGCGAGGACGTGGGTCGGCACAACGCGCTCGACAAGCTGATCGGCGCCGCCGCGCGCCAGGGCCTCGATGCGTCCTCGGGCTTCATCGTCGTGACCAGCCGGTGCAGCATGGAAATGGTGCAGAAAACGGCGACGTTCGGCTGCCCGATCCTGGTCGCGGTCTCGGCGCCGACTTCGCTCGCGGTCGAGCTGGCCGGGCAGAGCAATCTGACCGTCGCCGCCTTCGCGCGCGATTCGCGGTTCAATCTTTACGTCCATCCCGAACGGATCGTCTGAGATGGACGCGCAGCGCCTCATATACATGGCGAACCAGATCGCTGCCTTTTTCACGGCCTATCCCGAGCAAGAAGCCGTCGCCGCGACCGAGAATCACCTCCGCCAGTTCTGGGACCCGCGCATGCGCGCCCAGCTTGCGGCGTGCCTTGGCGAGGGCGGCGGGGCGGGCAAGGACGAGGGCGGCGGGGCGGGCAAGGAATTGAGCGCGATCGCGCACGCGGCGGTGCTGCGCCTGGCGGCGGATAAGGCAGCCGGCGCGCCCGCGCCCGGCGCCTAATACCGCGCGCCCAGGCTCGTCACGCTCGGGCTCGTCACGCTCGGGCTCGTCACGCTCGGGCTCGTCACGCTCGGGCGACGACGCGGGCCTTGCGCCGCACGCCGAGGATTTCGACTTCAAGATCACCCGTGCCCGCCTCGTTCCCGTCGAGGAACGCCAGCGCGATGCTGCCCGAGAGCGTGGGCGCGAAGCTGCCCGATGTCACGACGCCCACTTGCCGCTCGCCCGCGTACACGGGTTCGTGACCCCAGGGATCGATCTCGGCGCCGTTCGGCGCGATGGCGAGGCGGACCAGGGTGCCGGACTTGGGCGAAGACGCGCCGGATTTGGGCGCAAACGTTCCAGACTTGGCCGTGACCGGGGGCGCGGACTTGCCGGACGCCAGCAGCGAGGCGAGGCCAGCCTCCTCGGGCGTGCGGTCGGCGGCGAAATCGGTGCCCCAGCGCCCGATGCCTGCTTCGATGCGCAAGGCATCATAGGCGCGCCGCCCGATATCGGCGAGGCCGTGCGCGGCGCCGGCCGCATGAAGCGCCGCGTGCAGGGCGAGCTGGGTTTCGATGGCATGCACGATCTCGAAGGCGGGCGCGATCACGTCGTCCACGCGCCGCGCGCGCACCTGGCCATAGCCGAGCGCGCCCGCGCGCACCTCGCCCGTTCGCCATTCGCCGTCCGCGTGCAAGCCCACCGCCGCAAGAATGTCCAGCGCCTTGGGTCCGGCAAGCCAAAGGATGCCGTCGCGCGCGGTCGCGTTCGCGACACGGGCGGCACCGGCGCCGTTCGCGCGCTTGCCGCGCACGAGGAAATCCCAGTCGCGCTGCTCGGACGCGGCTTCGCCGGTCAGATAGAACCGCTCGTCCCCCAATCGCTCGATGGTCATGACCGAGGCGATGCGCCCTGCTGTGTTGAGGAAGAGCGCGCGCGCGGCCCGGCCCGGTTCCGGCAGCGCGCTCGCGCAAATGTCCGCGAGGTATCCGGCGGCGCCTTCGCCGTCGAGTTCGAACTTGCCGCGGCTCGACAGATCGAGGATGGCGGCCGCCTCGCGCGCGGCGCGGGCTTCGGCCGCCGCGCGCGCGACCCAGTCCTGGCGCTCGAAGCGCGTGCCGTCATCGGGCGCGCCGGCGGCTTGATCCTGGAACCAGTTCGGCACCTCCCAGCCATTATCGACGCCGAACACCGCGCCCTTGGCTTTGAGCGTGGAATAGAGCGGCGCGGCGCGCGCGGGCCGGCCGCGGCTCGGCTCGCCGTGCGGGTAATAGACCGGATTGGAATAGGCGTGCCCGACGCTCACCTTGGCCACGGCGTAATCGCGCGTCGCGTAATCGCCGAAACGGCGGACATCGACGGGCGAGAGATCGATCGAGGATTCGCCCTCGAGAATCCATTCGGCGAGGTACTTGCCGAAGCCGCATTGCAGGAAGCCGCCGACCGCGCCGCAAAAGGCGTAATAATTGGGCAGGTTGTGCGCGGGCCCGATGCAGGGCTTCAAATCCGCCGTGCGCCCGGTGGGGCCGTTCACCACCGCCTTCACGCCCAGGCGTTTTAGCGCCGGGATCATCTCCGAGGTCATCTCGAGCTGCGGGGCGGCGCGCTCGATATCGGGGGCGAACAATTCCTGGCCGAAATCCCTGGGAATGCCGTCCAGGCCCCAGAACACGGGATGGCTTTCGTAGCACGCGACCAGCAGACCCTGGCGTTCCTGGCGCACATAGGTCGGCACGTTCATGTCGCGGAACACGGGCAGCTCGCGGGTAAATTGCGCGAGCTCGGGCGCGGCCTCGGTCACGAGATATTCGTGCTCCATCGCCAGGATGGGCAGATAGCCCCCGACCATGGCCGAAATCTCCGGTCCCCAGAAGCCTGCGGCGTTGACGACGATATCGACCGTGATCGCGCCCTTGTCGGTCGCGATGCGCCACTCGCCGCCGGGGGTGCGCGCGATCGCGCCGACGCGGGTGTGGCGATAGATCTCGGCGCCTCCGGCGCGCGCGGCCTTGGCGAACAGATTGGTCGTCTGCGCGGGATCGGTATAGCCGTCGAGGCGGGTGTGGAGGGCCGCCTTGAAGCCGTCGAACTCCAGCAGGGGAAACAGGGCGCGCGTCTCGTTGGGGCCGATCAAATCGGCCTCGATGCCGAGCGGCCGGGCAAAG
>CAMAPP010000117.1 GCA_945860095.1 Rhizobium sp. Q54
TCGGCCAATAGCCGGAATACCAGACTGCCGGTCACGGGCTCGGCCTCGACCAAGCAGGCGCGGACACGCTGGCCCAGGCGGAATTCCTGGCCGGTATCGCGGCCGGTCAGGCGCTGGCGCCGGATATCGTGATGGTAGAAATCGCGCGGCAGGAAGCTCATCGGCACTAGACCCGACGCACCCGTATCGACCAAGGTGACGAACAGCCCAGCCCGGGTCACGCCGGTCACCCGTCCGTCGAAGATGGCGCCGGTTTTATCGGCCAGAAACACGGCCACGTAACGGTCGAGCGCGTCGCGTTCCGCGGCCACGCCCCGGCGCTCATGGTCCGAGATCATGTCGCCGAGGGTGTCGAAGCGCGCTTCCTGATCGTCCGACAGCCCGCCTTCGCCCAGACCATGGGAGCGGACCAGGGCGCGGTGCACAAGCACATCGGCATAGCGCCGTATGGGCGAGGTGAAATGGCAATAACGCGCCAAGCCAAGGCCGTAATGGCCGATGTTCTGGGGGGCATACCGGGCCTGGGCCTGGGTGCGCAGCACCATGTCGTTGATCAGTTCCCAATCCGGAGTGCCGTGCGCGCGCTCGAGCAAGCGGTTGAACTGCGCCGGGCGCACGCTTTGCCCCTTGGCGAAGGACAGCCCGATACCGGCCACGACATCGGCCAAGGCCGAAATCTTGAGCGGATCGGGGGCGTCGTGGATCCGGTACATGCAGGGGGTTGTACGCGCCTCGAGGGTTTGGGCGGCTGCGACATTGGCCGCGATCATGAACTCCTCGATCAGCTTGTGGCTGTCCAGGCGCCGCCTTGGCCCGATGCGCCGGATGCGCTTGTCGGGCCCCATTTCGACCATGCGTTCAGGCACGTCGAGTTCGAGCGTGCCGCGCTGGCGGCGCGCGGCGTCGAGCGCCTTGTAGGCGCCGTAGAGCGGGGCGATCACGTCGTCGAGCAGCGGGCGCGTCATGCCGTCGGCCTGGCCGTCATGCGCGGTCTGGACCTGTTCGTAGGTCAGGCGCGCGATCGAGCGAATGAGGGCGCGCTCGAAGCGGTGCTTGCGTAGCCGCCCGCCGCGGTCGATCCACAAATGGGCGACGAGGCAGGCGCGGTCCTGGCCGGGCTTCAACGAGCACAGCTCGTTCGACAGCGCCTCGGGCAGCATGGGCACAACGCGGTCGGGGAAATACACCGAGGTTCCGCGTTCGAGCGCGGCGCGGTCGAGGGGCGAGCCGGGCCGGACGTACCACGACACGTCGGCGATGGCGACCGCGAGGCGCCAGCCGCCATCTTGCTCGGCCGCGGCGAAGACCGCGTCGTCGAAGTCGCGCGCATCCTCGCCGTCGATGGTGACGAAAGGAGCGGCGCGCAAATCCGCGCGGTCGCCGAGCGGGGCGGGGCGGCTGGCCACGGCTTCAGCCTCGGCGTCGCGGGGAAAATCGATCGGCAGGCCGTGGGCATGGGCGGCGATCAAGCTGATGACGCCGGCGTCGTCCTCATGGCCGATACGCGCGACGACCTTGGCTCGCGTCGGGCCGAAGCGCGGCGCCGCGTGCGGCTGGATCAGCACCACATCGCCCGTGCTGGCACCCGACGCTTCGCGCGCGGCGACGGTGTAATCGGACTTGTTTCGGCGATCGGCGGGGCGGACCCGGCCGCCGCCATCGGCGAGACGCTCGAAATATCCGACCACCTTGCGTTCGGCGCGCCCGAGGGTGCGGATCAGGACGCCGATGGGCGCGGCGGCCTCGGGATCGCGGATACGCGCGAGAATGCGGTCGCCGACCGCAGGCGCGTGGCTCGATGTCCGTCCCGTCTCGATCACGATCTCGGGCGCCACATCCCCGGTCCATTCGACGGGCTGCCCCAGGATTTCGCCGTCGCCGTCGATGCGAATGACCGCGAGCGTCGCGTATTCCGGCAGCGCATTGGCAAGGCCAAGACGCCGGTCCTCGTCGCGCGCGAGCACGCCGTCCGCGCGCAATTCCTTCAACAGGGCTTTCAGCGCAATCCGGCCCGCGCCCTTGATGTGGAAGGCGCGCGCGATTTCGCGCTTGCCCACGCGCGAGGCGCTTTCGCGAATGAACGCGACGATTTGTTCCTTGGTGGGAAGGGGCGGTTTTCGGTTCGCCACGCGCCTACTCGGCCGCGCGCGCCTTGGTGCGCTTGCCTGCGGCGCCCTCGACCGCCTTTGGCGTCTTTGACGGGCTTGCCGCCTTCGGCGTCACTGGCGGTTTTGCCGCCTTCGGCGTCACTGGCGGTTTTGCCGCCTTCGGCGTCATTGGCGGGTTTGCCGCCTTTGGTGGCTTTGGTGTTTTAGCCGCCTTCGGCGGCGGCGCGCCGCCGCGCCTGCCGCGCTGGAACTTCGAGGGACCGCGCGCCACGCGATCGGCCAAGAGCTTGACCGCGTCCTCGAGGCTGAGCGATTCGGGCGAGGCGCCACGGGGCATGGGGGCGTTGGTCTTGGCGTGCTTGATGTAAGGCCCGTAGCGGCCGGACATCACGGTGACGGGCGCGCCGTCGGCCGGATGGTCGCCGATGGTCCGCAAGGCCGAGCCGCCGCGCTTAGGCGCGGTCGCCAGCATGTCGACCGCGCGGTTCACGCCGATGGTGAACATCTCATCGGGCGAGGCGAGCGAGCGGTAGGTGCCGTCGTGGAGAATGTACGGCCCGAATCGGCCGATGCCGGCGACGATGGTCTTGCCGCTTTCTGGATGTGCGCCGATTTCGCGCGGAAGACCGAGAAGCTGCACCGCCATGTCGAGTTCGAGGCTTGCAGGATCAATGCCTTTGGGGATCGACACGCGCTTGGGCTTGCCCTCCGGCTGGTCGGATTCGAGCTGCGCATATTGGCCGTATGGCCCCTTGCGCACGCTCACCAACTTGCCGGTAGCCGGGTGCAGGCCCAATTCGCGCGGCCCCATATCGCCATCGCCGTTCTCGCCGGAGGCGACCGCGAGGGCGCGGGTGTGCTTGCATTCGGGGTAGCCCGAGCAGCCGATGAAGGCGCCGAAGCGCCCGAGTTTGAGGCCAAGCCGGCCCTTGACGCAGACCGGACACTGGCGGGGCTCGGCGCCGTCCGTGCGCACGGGAAAGAAATGCGGGCCGAGCGCTTCGTCGAGCGCGGTGATCACCTGCGAGATCGACAAATCCTTGGTGCCCGCGACCGCCTTGCTGAAGGCTTCCCAGAACTCGCGCAGCACCGCGCGCCATTCGATCTTACCGTCCGAGATGTCGTCGAGGCGGTCTTCCATCTCGGCGGTGAAATTGTACTGGACGTAGCGCTCGAAGAAATTGGTCAGGAAGGCCGTGACCACGCGGCCGCGATCTTCGGGCGTGAACCGACCGCGCTCGATGCGCACATAGCTCCGGGCCTTCAGAATCTCGATGATGCTGGCATAGGTCGAGGGCCGGCCGATGCCGAGCTCCTCGAGTTTTTTCACCAGACTCGCCTCGGAGTAGCGCGGTGGGGGCTGGGTGAAATGCTGCTCGGGTTTGACCTCGCCGCGCGTCAACGAATCGCGCTCGGCCATCGGCGGCAGGGTGCGGCTGTTCTCGTCGTCCTCCGTCGGATCGTCGCGGTCCTCCTGGTAGAGCACGAGGAAGCCGTCGAAGATCTGGGTCGAACCATTGGCCCGCATTGCCACGGCGTCGTCGGTCGCCGCGAGGTCTGCGGCAACCTGATCGTATTCCGCGCTCGCCATCTCGCTCGCGACGGCGCGCTTCCAGATGAGGTCGTAGAGGCGCAGCATGTCGGGGTCGATACGGTGCCCCATGGCATCGGGCCGGAGACCAAGATCGGTTGGGCGGATGGCCTCGTGGGCCTCCTGCGCATTCTTGGCCTTGGTGCGGTAGGCGCGCGGCTTGTCCGGCAAATAGCGTTCGCCGTACTGGCTTTCAATCACGCCGCGGCACTGGCCGATCGCCTCGCGCGACATGGTCACGCTGTCGGTGCGCATATAGGTAATGAGTCCGACGGTCTCGCCGCCGATATCGACGCCTTCGTAAAGCTGTTGGGCCAGGCGCATCGTGCGCGAGGCGCCGAGGCGCAATTTGCGCGAGGCTTCCTGCTGCAGGGTCGATGTGGTGAAGGGCGGCTGCGGATTGCGCCGAACGCGGGTGCGCTCGATGGAACGCACGGCGAAGCCGCGCGCCTTGATGGCCTCGACCGCACGCAAGGCCTGCGCTTGGTTCGGCAAATCGTACTTGTCGAGCTTCTTGCCGTCGAGATGGGTCAAGCGCGCGAGGAACCGGCCGCCGCGCGGCGCCTCGAACTCAGCGTCCACGGTCCAATATTCGGTCGCGCGAAAGATCTCGATGTCCGCTTCCCGGTCGCAGATCAGGCGCAACGCCACCGACTGCACTCGGCCCGCCGAGCGGGTGCCGGGCAATTTCCGCCAGAGCACCGGCGACAGGCTGAAGCCGACGAGGTAGTCGAGCGAGCGCCGCGCGAGATAGGCATTGACCAGGTCGGCGTTGATGCGGCGCGGGTGTGCCATGGCATCGAGCACGGCGGTGCGGGTGATCTCGTGGAACACCACGCGGCTGACTTCGATATCCTTCAGCGCCTTGCGCTGGGCCAGGATCTCGCTCACGTGCCAGGAAATCGCTTCGCCCTCGCGGTCGGGGTCGGTTGCGAGGATGAGTCGTTTGGCGCCCCTGAGCGCGCGGGCGATTTCGCCGAGCTGTTTCTCGGCGCGGCCGTCGACCTGCCACAACATCTCGAAGTCCGCCTCGGGTTTCACCGAGCCGTCCTTGGGCGGCAAATCGCGCACGTGACCGTAACTGGCGATCACCGTGAAATCCTTGCCGAGATATTTGTTGATCGTCTTCGCCTTGGCAGGCGATTCGACGACGACGACATCCATGGCGACCCCGTGCTCCGGTCAGTCGATCTATTTTATGTGTTCAATATTAACGGTTTACGTCAGGGATACTTGGTTCCCGGGGTGCCGTTCCAGGCGGCTGGCTAGCTCCAATTCCAAGAGCACCAGCGAGACGATGGCGGGAGACAATTGGCACCGTCGGATGATTTCGTCAACTGGCAGGGGCGAGGGACCCAGGCATTCATGCACTATTTTTCTATATTTTTCAATATCTTGAATGGAGTCCGGGGCGCGGGTCGGGCCGTCATAGGGGGGCTCGGCGGGAGCGCCGAGTGCGCGCGGCTTCTGGGCGGAGAGGGCGCCGAGGATGTCGGCGGCGGTCTCGGTGAGGGTCGCGCCCTGGCGAATGAGATCATTGGTGCCGCGTGCCCGGGGATCGAGGGGCGAGCCCGGGATTGCGAATACCTCGCGGCCCTGTTCGGCGGCTAAGCGGGCGGTAATCAGCGAGCCCGAGCGCAAGGCCGCCTCGACCACCAAACAGCCAAGGGCGAGGCCCGAGATGATGCGGTTGCGCTGGGGAAAATGCGTGGCCTGCGGCGCGGTTCCCGGCGGAACCTCGCTGATGATGGCGCCCTCGGCGGCGATGCGGCCGTGCAGCGCACGATTTTCCTCGGGATAGACGATGTCGATGCCGCCCGCGGTCACGGCGACCGTGCCTGTCGGCAAGGCGCCCGTGCCTGTCGGCAAGGCGCCCGTGTGCGCGGCCGCGTCGATGCCGCGCGCGAGGCCCGAGACCACGACGTGGCCCGCCTTGCCGAGTTGGGCAGAGATGTCCTCGGCGATGCGCCGGCCGTTGAGCGAGGCATTGCGTGCGCCAACGACCGCGACTGCGGATCGTGCGAGCAAGTGAACATGGCCAAGGACCGCGAGCACGGGCGGTGCGTCCTCGGTCGCGGCCAACGTGTCCGGATACTCCGCATCGCCCCACACGACCAGACGCGCACCCAATTGGCCGAGCCGTTCGATCTCGCGTTCGGCGGCGGCGGCGGCGGGCGGCGCAAGCGGCGCCCGCCTGCCGCCGCGGCGCGAGAGTTCGGGCAAGGCGGAAAGCGCCTCGGCCGCGGAGCCGAAATGCGCCAGCAGGCGGCGAAAGGTCACGGGCCCCACGTTCTCGGTGCGAAACAACCGGAGGCGATCGCGACGTTCGTTATCGGATAGGGCCGGACCCGCCATGGCACCGCCAACAGAGCTCGACACGCAAGGCAAATGCCGGCGCGTCACGTTTCGCGGGAATCGATCCCGCCGTCGTCCTTGGTCTTGCTCCGACCAATGCGTGGTTCCTCGCCGCGTTTCAATCGCCGGAGATTGGGCACATGACGCAGGATGAGCAGCATGGCGACCGCGATCATGAATTCGCCCTGTTGCTTGGTGCCAAGCCAATTCATGACGCCCGGGCCCGCGATACCCGCCGCAAGTCCGGCAAGCGAGGAGTAGCGCGTGACGGCCGCGACCGCGAGCCAGACCGCGATCATGACGAGGCCCGCTTGCCATGACAGGCCGAGCGCCACGCCCAGCGCCGTCGCCACGCCCTTGCCGCCCTCAAAGCGCAGCCAGACCGGCAGAATATGGCCGATAAGCGCGCCCGCGCCCGCGAGAACGGCCATGTCCGGTCCCCAGATACTGCCGACGAGCACGGCGCCCGCGCCCTTTGCGCCGTCGAGCAATAGCGTGAGCGCGGCCAAATCCTTGCGCCCCGTGCGCAGGACGTTGGTCGCGCCGATATTGCCCGAACCCAGCTTGCGGATATCGCCAAGGCCCGCAAGCCGTGTGAGGAGGAGGCCAAAGGGGATCGCGCCAAGGACATAGCCCGCGCCGAACGCAGCCAGATACGGCCAGCGGTGGGACAGATCGCCGAGCAGATCGACCATCTCAGCCGCCATCAAGCCAGAACACGGTGCGGCCGTCGACGACGGTACGCATCGCGCGACCTTGCACCGGGTGCAGGTCGAAGGGCGAGTTCTTCGACTTGCTCTTGAAGCGCTCGACCTCGACCCGCCAAGGACGGTCGAGATCGAAAATCACGAAGTCGGCCGGCGCGCCCGAGACGAGGCGCCCGAGCGGCAAGCCGAGCAGGTCCGCGGGCTTGCAGGTGAGCGCGCCGAGCACCGAGAGAAGCGGTAGATGGCCGTCGTGATGGAGTTTCAGCGAAAGCGGCAGAAGCGTTTCGAGCCCGACGATGCCGAACTCCGCCTGGGTGAAGGGCAGGCGTTTGGAATCCTGATCGTGCGGCGCGTGATCGGAGGCGATGGCGTCGATGGTGCCGTCCTTGAGCGCCGCCACGACCGCGCGCCGGTCGGAATCCGCGCGCAGCGGCGGCGACAGCTTGGCGAAGGTGCGGTAGTCGCCGACGGCGGTTTCGTCGAGCGCGAAATAGGGCGGCGCCGTGTCGCAGGTGACGGGCAGGCCCGCGTCTTTTGCCCGGCGGATTTGTTCGAGGGCGAGCGCGGTCGAAACATGCGCGGCGTGATAACGGCCGCCCGTGACTTCGACGAGGCGCAGATCGCGTTCGATCATCATGGCTTCGGCGATGGCGGGAATGCCCGAGAGGCCGAGGCGCATGGCAAGTTCGCCTTCGTTCATGGCGCCGCCCTCGGCCAGGCGCGGCTCCTCGGGGTGCTGGATGATCAGCGAGCCGAAGGCGCGCGAGTACGTGAGCGCGCGGCGCATCACGCGCGCGTTCGCGACCGCCTTCACGCCGTCGGTGAAGCCGACGGCGCCGGCCGCCCCGAGCAGCCCCATTTCCGTGAGATCGTCGCCCTTGAGCCCCTTGGTGACCGAGCCGTAGGCGAAAATCTTGACCAGTTTTACCTCGCGCGCGCGCCGGGCGATGAACTCGACCACGGCCACGTCGTCGATGACGGGATTGGTGTTCGGCAGGCAGACCATGGCCGTGACCCCGCCCGCGGCGGCCGAGCGGCTGGCCGTGCCGATGGTTTCCTTGTGCTCCTCGCCAGGTTCGCGCACCTGCACGCGCATATCGACGAGGCCCGGCGCAAGGCATTGGCCGCGACAATCGACGATGGTCGCGCCCTCGGGGATCGTGCCCTGGCCGATATGGGCGCCGAAATCGGCGATCGCCTCGCCGTCGGTGATGAGACCGCCCTTGGCGTCGAGCGCGCTCGCGGGATCGAGCAGGCGCGCGTTCACGTAGGCGACGCGCCCCGGCGTACGGCGGCCTTCGGGCGCGCGCTGCAATTCGCGCGTCACGTCACCGGCCCCGGAACGGGCGCGCCGTTCGTCCGGATGCGCGTCAGAATCTCGAGGCAGGCCATGCGCACGGCCACGCCCATTTCGACCTGTTCACGAATGAGGCTACGGCCCATGTCGTCGGCGACCTCGCTGTCGATTTCGACACCGCGATTCATGGGGCCGGGATGCATGATCAGCGCATCGGGCTTGGCTTCGGCCAATTTCGCGTAATCGAGCCCCCAGAAATGGAAATACTCGCGAATCGAGGGCACGAAGGCGCCGTGCATGCGTTCCGATTGCAGGCGCAGCATCATGACGATGTCGCAGTCCTTGATACCTTTGCGCATGTCGTGAAAGACCTCGACGCCGAGGCGGCCGATTTGGCCGGGAACCAGAGTGGGCGGGCCGACCACGCGCACGCTCGCGCCCATGGTGTTCAGCAGATGGATGTTCGAGCGCGCGACGCGGCTGTGTGCGACATCGCCGCAGATGGCGACGCGCAGGCCTTCGAGGCGGCCTTTGCGCCGTCTTATGGTGACGGCGTCGAGCAAGGCTTGGGTCGGGTGTTCGTGGCTGCCGTCGCCCGCGTTGATGACCGCGCAATTGACTTTCTGCGACAACAACGTCACGCCGCCCGAGAACGGGTGGCGCACGACCAGCACGTCGGCGTGCATGGCGTTGAGCGTCATAGCCGTGTCGAGCAGGGTTTCGCCCTTCTTGATCGCGCTGTCGCTGACCGAGATGTTGATGACGTCCGCGCCGAGGCGCTTGGCGGCGAGTTCGAAGGACGTGCGCGTGCGCGTCGAGGTTTCGAAGAACAGGTTGATCAGTGTCCGTCCGCTGAGATGGTTGCGTTTCTTGTCGGCGGAGCGGTTGATCTCGACATAGGCGTCCGAGAGATCGAGCAGCAGCGTGATTTCAGTGGACGAAAGCCCCTCGATTCCCAAAAGATGGCGGTGCGGGAATCCAGTATTCTGGGGGGGCGGCGTGGACATCGGTCCTAACTATAGGACCGGGAGGGGGCGGTGAAAACCGCCAACTCGCGCGGCGGCGCTCAGTCCGGCGGCGCGTGGCGCATCGCTTCGAGCGCCGACTGCAGGATGTAGGCGGCGGCGAGCTTGTCGACCAGTTCCGCGCGCCGCTTGCGCGAGATATCGGCCTCCGAGACCATGAAGCGCTCGACCGCGGCGGTCGAAAGCCGCTCGTCCCAGAAGGCTATGGGGATGTCGCCGCGAATCAGCAGATTGGCGGCGAACTGGCGCACCGATTGGCAGCGCGGGCCTTCGCTGCCGTCCATATTGATCGGCAGGCCGATCACCAGGGCGCCGACTTCGCGCGCGGCGATGAAGCGCTCCAGGGCCTCGGCATCGGCCGTGAAGCGGGTGCGCCGAATGGTTTCCTGCGGCGTGGCGACGGTCAGGGTGGAGTCGGACAAGGCCAGGCCAATGGTCTTCTCGCCGAGATCGAGGCCGAGAATGCGACGGCCCGGGGCCAGGGCCGAACGCAAGCTGCGGGGATCGAGGATGGCCATGCCCTCCCATAGCCCCGCCGGACGGCCGGGGGCAAGGCTGCCGGCTACGCGCAGGCCCTGCGGCTTATGCCGCCGCCCATGACGTAAGAAGA
>CAMAPP010000118.1 GCA_945860095.1 Rhizobium sp. Q54
CACTCGGGATGTTGCCGTTCCGGCACTCGGGATGTTGCCGTTCCGGCACTCGGGATGTTGCCGTTCCGGCACTCGGGATGTTGCCGTTCCGGCACAAGGGCTTAGGCGAGGGGCGGGGGGAGGTCAACCGGGCCGTAAAGCGCTTGCTAACCACGATGGGGCGAGAATGTCGGGCCGGGGCCGCATCCGCCCGCCGCGCGTTCGCTTTCGAGGACCAAGACGATGTGCCGCTGGATCGCGTATTCGGGCCGCCCCATCTATCTCGATGACGCGCTGTTCAAGCCCGAGAACTCGCTCATCCATCAGAGTCTCCACGCGAGCCGCGCCCTGACCGCGACCAATGGCGATGGCTTCGGCATCGGCTGGTACGGCGAGCGCCAGCATCCCGGCCTTTACCGCGACGTGCGCCCGGCGTGGAACGACGAGAATTTGCGCAGCGTCGCCGAACAGGTGCGCTCGCCCTTGTTCTTCGCCCATGTGCGCCATTCGACCGGTACCGCGACCGAACGCTCGAACTGCCATCCGTTTCGCCATGGCCGCTGGCTGTTCATGCACAACGGCCAAATCGGCGGCTATTCCCGCATCCGCCGCGCCCTCGACTTCAAGATCGATCCGGCGATCTATCACGAACGCGAGGGCTCGACCGACAGCGAGGCGTTCTTCTATCTGATGCTGAGCCATGGCTTGGAAGGCGATGTGGCGGTCGCTTTTCGCGGCGCGGTCGCGGACGTGCTGGGCGAGATGGCGGCGGCGGGTATCGACGAGCCCTTCCGCATGGCCGCCGCCCTGTCGGACGGCGAACGGATATACGCGCTGCGCTATTCGAGCGATGGGCGCTCGCCGACGCTGTATTACGGCCACAGGGTGTTCGCGCCCGAGAACGGCCATGACGGCTCGGCCGTGGTGGTGCTGTCCGAGCCGCTCGATTCCGATTCGGGCCATTGGGTCGAGGTGCCCGAGGGCCGATTTCTCGTCGCCGGCGGCGGGGCGGTCGCCACCTTGCCCTTCGATTCGGGCACCTGAGCCGCAACGCTCGCCCCGGGGACCCGCGCTTGGCGGTTGCGCCCGAAGTGCGGCGTCCCTATGGTCCAGCCGCTCCCGCAACCCATTTGACCCGGCCAGCTTTCAGGTCATGACCGACCTCGCGCATATCCGCAATTTCTCGATCGTGGCGCATATCGACCACGGGAAATCGACGCTGGCCGACCGCTTGATCCAATCGACCGGCGGGGTGACCGCCCGCGAGTTCCGCGATCAGATGCTCGACAGCATGGACATCGAGCGCGAGCGCGGCATCACCATCAAGGCCCAGACCGTGCGCCTCCATTACACCGCGCGCGACGGCAAGACCTACATCCTGAACCTCATGGATACCCCCGGCCATGTGGACTTCTCCTACGAGGTCAGCCGCTCGCTCTCGGCCTGCGAGGGCGCGATCCTTCTGGTGGACGCGAGCCAGGGTGTCGAGGCGCAAACCCTCGCGAACGCCTATCTCGCCATCGATGCCGGGCTCGAGATCGTGCCCGTTCTGAACAAGATCGACCTGCCGTCCGCCGATCCCGACCGCGTGAAACGCGAGATCGAGGAGGTCATCGGCCTCGACGCCGCGAACAGCATCCTCGTCTCGGCCAAGACGGGCGAGGGCATAGCCGACGTGCTCGAGGCCCTGGTCACGCGCCTGCCGCCGCCTGCGGGCGACGCGACTTTGCCGCTCAAGGCCCTGCTGGTCGATTCCTGGTATGACGCCTATCTCGGGGTGGTCGCGCTCGTGCGCGTGAAGGACGGCGTGCTCAAGCGCGGCATGCGCGTGCGCATGATGTCCACGGGGGCGGTGCATGAAATCGAGAGCACCGGCGTCTTCGCGCCCAAGCCCACCAATGTCGATGAGCTCGGCCCCGGCGAAATCGGTTTCGTCACCGCCTCGATCAAAAAGGTCGCGGACTGCAAGGTCGGCGACACCATCACCGAGGACCGCCGCCCTGCCGCCGAGGCCCTGCCCGGATTCCGCCCGAGCCTGCCCGTGGTGTTTTGCGGCCTGTTTCCCATGGACGCGGCCGATTACGGCCGCTTGCGCGAAAGCCTGGAGAAGCTGTCGCTCAACGATGCGAGCTTCGCCTTCGAGGCCGAAACCTCGGCCGCGCTCGGCTTTGGTTACCGCTGCGGCTTCCTCGGCCTCCTCCACCTCGAGATCATCCAGGAACGCCTGCGGCGCGAATTCAATCTCGACCTCATCACCACCGCGCCCTCGGTCATCTATCGCATCCAGATGACCGACGGCGCGCTTGAGGAATTGCACAACCCCGCCGACATGCCCGATCCGGCGCGCATCGCCGCCATCGAGGAGCCGTGGATCAAGGCGACGATCCTGGTGCCCGCGGCCCATCTCGGCGGCGTGCTGGGATTGTGCACCGACCGGCGCGGCGAGCAGGTCGAGCTCACGTTCTCGGGCGACCGGGCCATGGCGATCTATCGCCTGCCGCTCAACGAAGTGGTTTACGACTTCCACGACCGGTTGAAATCGGTCAGCCGCGGCTATGCCAGCTTCGACTACCAGATGGACGGCTATCGCGCCGGCAAGCTGGTCAAGCTGCAGATCATGGTGAACGCCGAGCCGGTGGACGCGCTGGCCACCATCGTGCCCGAGGAACGCGCCTATCAGCGCGGCCGGCAGATGTGCGGACGCTTGAAGGATTTGATTCCGCGCCAGCTGTTCATGATCCCGATTCAGGCGGCCATCGGCGGCCGGATCATCGCGCGCGAATCCATCAGCGCCATGCGCAAGGACGTGACCGCCAAATGCTATGGCGGCGATATCTCGCGCAAGCGCAAGCTTCTCGACCGCCAGAAGGAGGGCAAAAAGAAGATGCGCCAATTCGGCAAGGTCGAGATTCCGCAGACCGCCTTCCTCGAGGCGCTGAAGTTCGACGAGGATTAAAGCCCCAGGATCAAAGCCCCAGAATCGTCCCGCCGCTCGCGCGCCTCAGCGCCGGCCGAGGCGCATCATCAGCGCGCCCGGAATACCGAGCAGAAGCCAGGCGGGCGCGGTCAGTAGCGGAAACAGCACGCCGTCCCATAGCCAGGGCCAAAGCTGGCGCTGCACGCCCGCTTGCGCGGCATTGAGCGAGGGCGCGTGCAACTCGAACCACAGCTTGCCCGCCGGGCTCATCGTGAAGGCGCCGGCTTTGACCGATAGCGAGAGATCCCAGGCGAAGGCGGCGAGGGCCGCGAGCGCGAGGCCCGCGCCCAGGAACCACGTAGCGCGGCAGATCATGCGCATGGGATTAGGCCAGGCCTTCGACGATCACGATATCGCGTACCGCGGCGCCGACGGTGAATTTGAGCGCGGCTTGGTATTCGGGCGAGGTGTAGCAGCCGCGCGCCTTCTCGAGGCTGTCGAATTCGATGACCACGTTGCGGGCATAACCCGTGCCTTCGAGGATTTCGTGGCGGCCGCCGCGCACCAAAAAGCGCCCGCCGCTCTTGGCGATGGCCGGTCCCGCGAGCTCGGCGTACTTGGCGTAGGACTCGGGGTTGGTCACGTTCACGCGGCCGATCCAATAGGCTTTCATGGGCGATTCTCCTTGTCGGACGGACCTTCTGGTCGGACGGGTCCTCTTGGTGGACGGGCCTTCTGGTCGGACAGGTCCTCTTGTTGGACGGGCAAAACCTAGCATGGCGCGCGCGGGGCCGCGAAGGCCCTGGGCGGGACGGCCCCCCCCCGTGCCGCGCGTTCGGCCCCTAGTTACGCGTCTTGGCGAGGTTACGCGTCTTGGCGAGGTTACGCGTCTGGGCGGGGTTACGCGTCTTGGCGGAAACCGGGCGGGTTGTTATGGTCGCGCCCGCAGGGCCGATTTTGCGCCCGCTTTTGTAAACCCGCCCCGATGGATGGATTGCCCATGGCCGCCGAAGGCAGCGCCGATCCCGCCCTGACGAAATTCGGCATCGGCCAGTCGGTGGCGCGCAGCGAGGACCCGTATCTCTTGCGTGGGCAGGGGCGTTACACCGACGATATCCGCCTGCCGGGTCTGGTGCATGGCGCGATGGTACGCAGCCGCGTGGCGCATGGCTGGCTTCGCCGGGTGGACACCGCCGCCGCGCGCGCGATGCCGGGCGTGCTCGGCGTCTATACCGCCGCCGATCTTTCCGCCTACGGGCCGATCAAATGCGTCCTGCCGCAGAATCATCGCGACGGCACGCCGATGAAGCAACCGCTTTGGCCGGCGCTCGCCGCCGACAAGGTGCGCCATGTGGGCGATGCGGTCGGCTTCGTGGTCGCCGAACATTACGCCCAGGCGCGCGAGGCGGCCGAGGCGGTCGAACTCGATATCGAGGACTTGCTGGCGGTCACGGATTCGCGCGCCGCCCTCGCGCTCGGCGCACCGCTGCTGTACGACGACGTTCCGGGCAATTTGTCGTGCGAATACCATTACGGCGATGGCGAAAAGGTCGCTGCCGCATTCGCCGCTGCAGCGCACCGTGTGCGCCTCGCGCTCGTCAACAACCGCGTGGTCGTGTGCGCGATGGAGCCGCGCGGCGCCATCGGCGAATACGACAAGGCGGCCGGCAAGTGGACGCTGCACACCGGCTGCCAGGGCGTGTTTGGCCTCCGCAATCAGCTGGCCAAGGACGTGCTGCAAACCTCCAACGACAAGGTGCGCGTGCTTTCGGGCAATGTCGGCGGCTCGTTCGGCATGAAGGCGCAGATCTATCCCGAACAGATCTGCGTGCTGCATGGCGCGCGGGCGCTCGGCCGTCCGGTCAAATGGATGGACGAGCGCGGCGATTCCTTCCTCACCGATTCCCAGGGCCGCGACCACGAATACGTGGCCGAATTGGCGCTCGACGCCGAGGGGCGATTCCTCGCCGTGCGCGTCGATGTTTTCGGTAATTTGGGCGCGCATTTGGGCCACGCCTCGCCCATCATGCCGACGGTCAACATCGTGAAGAACGTGATCGGCGTCTATCGCACGCCAGCACTCGAGGTGACGAGCCGCCTCGCCTTCACCAATACCGTGCCGGTCAACGCCTATCGCGGCGCGGGCCGGCCGGAGGGCAACTTCATCATGGAATGCCTGGTCGATGCGGCGGCGCGCCAGACCGGCATCGATCCGGTCGAGCTGCGCCGGCGAAACCATGTGGCGCCCGCCCAAATGCCCTTTGCCACGCCCGCGGGCACGACCTATGACAGCGGCGATTTCACGCGCCTCATGGAACGCGCGATCGCGCAATCCGATTGGCACGGCTTCGCCGCGCGCAAGGCGGAAAGCGCCGCGCGGGGCATGCTGCGCGGTCGGGGCATCGGCAATTATCTCGAGGTCACGGCGCCGCCGGTGAAGGAAATGGGCGGCTTGCGCTTCGAAGCCGACGGCACGCTGACCATCATCACCGGCACGCTCGATTACGGCCAGGGACATGCCAGCCCCTTCGCGCAGATCCTGCACGAAAAGCTCGGCGTGCCCTTCGCGCGCATCCGCCTGCTGCAAGGCGACAGCGACCAGTTGATCGCGGGCGGCGGCACGGGCGGCTCAAAATCGTTGATGGCGAGCGGTGCCGCGATCGTCGAGGCGAGCGCCAAGGTGGTCGAGCTCGGCCGCCGCGCGGCTTCGGCGGTGCTCGAGGCCGCGACCGCCGATATCGAATTCAAATCGGGACGCTTCGCCATCGTCGGCACGGACCGTTCGATCTCGGTCATGGATTTGGCGGCGCGGCTGCGTTCGGGCGCGAATCTGCCGCCCGACGCGCCGAAATCCCTCGATGTCAGCCATGTGTTCGAGGCGGCGCCCGCCGCCTATCCCAATGGCTGCCACGTGGCCGAGGTCGAAATCGAGCCCGAGACGGGCACGGTGCGCGTCGCGCGCTACGTCATGGTCAACGATTTCGGCACGCTCATCAATCCGCTGCTCGTCGAGGGCCAGTTGCACGGCGGCGTGGCGCAGGGCATCGGCCAGGCGCTCATGGAACGCACGGTGTACGACGAACAGGGTCAGTTGCTGACCGGCTCGTACATGGATTACCAGCTGCCGCGCGCCTCGGACCTGCCGATGTTCGAGTTCGCGAGCCACCCCGTGCCCACGGCGACCAATCCCTTGGGCGCGAAGGGTTGCGGCGAGGCGGGGTGCGCGGGTTCGCTGCCGGCGATCGCGGCGGCGGTGTTCGACGCCATGGCCGAGCGCGGGGCCAAGCGCCTCGATATGCCGTTTACGCCCGAGGTGGTGTGGCGCGCGCTCCATCCGGGCTGAGGTCCGCTGTCGAGGCGCCCCGATTTTCCCAACATCCCGGCGCCGGGATCGGACGGCACCGGGGGCCGCGCGCCTTGGCGCGGCGGGGGCGCGTTGTTATGGTCCGCGCCCGTTCGATGCGGGCGCATCCAGGCGCCGCGCCGAATACGCCGGATGAAATGTGCCGGATGTGTAGTACGCCGGATGTGAAATACGCCCGGTGAAATACGCCCGGTGAAATACGCCCGGTGAAATACGCCGGGTGAAATACGCCGGGTGAAATACGGAGGGGTGGCCGAGTGGTCTAAGGCGCACGCCTGGAAAGTGTGTATACGGGCAACCGTATCGTGGGTTCGAATCCCACCCCCTCCGCCACATTGTCTTCAAATCTCCAAGGGCCCACACGCACAGCGGAGAATTCCGCGGTTTTCCGCCATTTATTCGATAAATGGCGATCCATTTTTTCAATAGTCCCGCGCGTGCTGACCGAACTCCGCCGCGCCGGGTCGCTTTTTCTCCGGCCGCTCCGAGACGCTTCCATTCACTGAGCGCCGCAGGAGCTGTCAGCAGTATCAATGGCGAGTCGAAGTGCGAAGACAGCGGCAACTAGCCGCAGTTCGCTGCGTCGAGTGTGGTGCTGTTAAGCCGAGAGGCCGAAGCGTTGGTCCTGACTCCGCCAGTCGAGCGGAAGACCCGCGACCAGGTCCTCCAGCATCAGATCGAGGGGTTGTTTGCCCTCGAGAATCATCTCGACCACGCGGGGCGAGAGATGCGCCAATCTCAGCATATTGTGGACATAGCGCTGGGTGAGACCGGTGCTTGTCGCGATCTCGGCCAGGTTTCTGGCTTTGCCGGCGACGATCTGCTCCCGCCAGACATGGGCCCGGGCGACCGCTTTGATCAGCGCCGGATTCGGACGGGCGGGGCGATCGCCCGGCTTTTCGTTTGCGATGACCAGCCGGAGTTCGCTGCCGCACCGTTTGAGCTTTGCTTGAGCCGTAAGGACGACCGGTCGATCTCCCAGCCTCTTTAGCGCTGCTATCGATAGCGGATCCGTATCCTTGTCGCGTGAGATCAGGAGCGAGACCAGGCCACCAGCTGCGATCTCGATCGAGAGATCGTGTTCCTCCAGCATGACGCGGTTGACGATCCGTTTGATGATCGCGAGCTGGTCCACCGAGGTTGCTTCCGCCCAAGCGCTTGCCAATAGGCCTGCCTGTCTGACGAGCGCCTTTTCGGCGGAAGGCGCAAGTCGCAGGGGCTTCAAGAGATTAGCTAGTTTCTCGCCGTCACGCAGGAAGGCTTGCAGTGCGGCTATGGCGAGGATCTCCAGATCGTGCCCGGGCACCCGGGTAATTGGCCTGTCGGCGCTGCATTTGAGGTTCGGGACGCAGTAGTAGCGGTATCGCTTCCCGGCCTTCAGAGTATGGCTGGGTACCAGACGCTCCCCCCGCGAATCGTAAAGCAGCCCAGCCAGCAAGGAAGGCTCTTTGATGAAAGCCCGGCTCGCATGGTCGTTGCGGTTCTGCGCCAATAACGCCTGCGCAGTGTCCCAGGTTTCCTGGTCGATGATCGCCTCGTGCATGCCAGCATAATTCTGATCCTTGTGCACGATCCGACCGAGATAGATTTGGTTTTGGAGGATCGCGTAGAGCGCGCCGGGAAAGAACGTGAGGCCGCCATGGTCTTTTCCAGTCTTGCTGACATAGCGCTTGCTGCGGTGGCCCTCGGTGTCCAGCCAGCGTTTGAGCAAGTTGACCGATTTGAGCTCCAGGTATTGCCGGAAGATCAGACAGACCAGATCGGCCTCGTCAGGGACGATAGTTAGTGTTCTATCCTTGGGTGCATATCCTAGCGGGGGTGTGCCACCCATCCACATGCCCTTCTTCTTAGAAGCGGCGAACTTGTCCCGAATACGCTCGCCGGTCACCTCGCGCTCGAACTGGGCGAATGAGAGAAGGACGTTCAGCGTCAAGCGGCCCATGGAAGACGTTGTGTTGAACTGCTGGGTGACCGAGACAAAAGACACGCCCTTGCCGTCGAGCTGCTCCACGATCTTGGCGAAGTCCATGAGGGAACGGGTGAGGCGGTCAACCTTGTAGACCACGATCACGTCGACCAGGCCGGCGCCCACATCCGCCAGCAGTTGTTTCAGGGCCGGGCGGTCCATACTACCGCCCGAGAAGCCACCATCGTCATATCGGGCAGAGATCGCTTTCCACCCCTCTCCCTTCTGGCTGGCGATGAACGCAAGGCAGGCCTCGCGCTGAGCATCAAGGGAATTGAAAGCCTGCTCGAGACCTTCATCGCTCGATTTACGGGTGTAGATGGCGCAGCGCCTCGTCGTGACTGACATGATCAACCTTCCGATGCTTGAAGTGTCGCCGGTGGCGGATCTCCCTTGAGACCGAAGAAGGTTGGCCCGGACCACCTCGTGCCGGTGACCTCGCGCGCGATTACAGAAAGGCTTGCATAAGTTTTGCCTCGGTAGACGAACCCGGTCTCCAGCGCGGTGACCTCGTGCAACTCGCCTTTCCATGTGCGATGGAGCCGGGTGCCGGGTTTGATGCGAAGTTCGATCAGCCGGCTGAGATTGGGCTTGGCGCCATCGATGCCGGCGATGTCACGCAGGCGGCGCGACAGATCCTTCGTCAATCCGCCATTAGCCTTGGTTTGAATGTGATGGGCGAGGATCGACGCCATCAAACGACGCCTGATTTTAGGCGGTTTGCCGAACCCCTCGTCCCGCCAGGTACGCTGCAACTCGGGAAAGCTGCATGCCTTTAATTTCTCGATAGCGATGCTTGCCATGACCACCTCCGTGGCTCCATGGACGCTCTATTCGGCACGCAAAGCCAGTCGTTTCTGGCGCCAGAAAGCCGCGCGATTACGCGAGGTTGTACGGCCTTAAGCCGGGGATCTTTCTGCATGCGGCGGACGCGCCAGACACGCGCCCGACTATCATCAAACGAAGATCACAAACGCGGGGCCGCAAGGCGAGTGTGATTGCTTGGCCAACGCAAAAAAGTTGTCAGCCTCATCATGGAAAAGATCGAAACGGAAATCGCAGTTCTTAAGTAATCTCATTCTCGGTATGGTTGAGCCAAGCTAACGCGCGATCGATTTCAATTTTAGTTAGAAATCGAAGCTAATGCGATGGGGCGCTCTCGTGAAGGAGCGGGCACTCCCACCATCCTTAAGCTATCGATCAGCGAATCGCAGGCATCGAGCACCGCCTCGGGCTGAAGCCGGTCGGGATGAAAATAGTCGTAGTCGCGCATATCAAAGGAGTTTGCGACGACGGATTTGAGGAATCTTTGGCCAGAGCGCTTCCGCACTTCGGGGTCGTCAGACGCAAATACCGCTTCGTGCAGGAACCGGCGTAGATCCGTTTCG
>CAMAPP010000119.1 GCA_945860095.1 Rhizobium sp. Q54
TTCCCTCGAATGTCTATGCCTGGCGGGCGCTCGCCAAGCGCACGGGGGCGGAGCTTTACACCGTGCCGCGCCCGGCGGACGACGATTGGACGACGGGCGTGCTGGACGCGCTGGATGGGCGCACGGCGCTGCTCGCCTTGCCGCACATCCATTGGACGGACGGCGCCATGCTCGATCTCGTGCGTCTCGGCGCGCGCGCGCGCGAGGTCGGCGCGGCCTTCGTGATCGATGGCGCGCAATCGCTTGGCGCCTTGCCCTTGGACGTTCGTGCCGTGCGGCCCGATTATCTGATCGCCGCGACGTACAAATGGCTGCTCGGTCCCTATGGCTTCGGCTTTCTTTACGTCGCACCCCATCGCCAGGACGGCCGGCCGCTCGAGGAGCATTGGAGCGCGCGCAAGGACAGCCAGAATTTTTCGCTGCTCGTCGATTACCGCGACGAATACCAGCCGGGTGCGCAACGCTTCGATGTCGGCGAGAAACTCAATTTTCATCTTCTGCCGATGGCGATTCCGGCGCTCGAACAAATTCTCGCTTGGGGGGTCGATGGCATCCAGGCGACCTTGCGCGCCATGACCGACCGGCTGTCCGCGCGGCTCATGCCCTTGGGCGTGGGCACCGTGCCGCGCGACCGGCGCGCCGGGCATTATCTCGGTCTGCGCTTTCCGGGCGGCGTGCCCGCGGGCCTGGCCGAGCGCATGGCGGCGGTCAAGGTCCATGCCAGCGTGCGCGGGCGCGACGCCATGCGCGTGACACCGCATCTTTGGGTCACGCCGTCCGACGAGGACCGTTTCGTCGAGGTGCTGCGGGCCGCGCTGTAAGTTCACGGGTACGGGGAATCGGGGGAGGAACACGATGGCACGCACCAAACGGGACGGCTCCGCGCGATCCGCGAAGCGAGAGGCCTTCGCCTGGATCGACGAGAACGCCCAAATAATCTCCGATTGGCACCAAGAAGTCTGGGATTTTCACGAGCCCGCCTGGCGTGAATATCGCTCGGCCGCCTGGTACGTGGAGGTGCTGCGGCGCGAGGGCTTCGATGTCGAGGCCGGCAGCGGCGGCATGCCGACGGCGTTTTGCGCCGTCTGGGGGCGTGGCAAGCCCGTGATCGGCGGTTTCGCCGAATACGACGCCGTGCCCGGCAACAGCCAGGACCGGGTGCCGTTCGAGAAGCCGCGCGAGGGCGTGAGCCGGTGGGCGGCCGGGCACACCGATCCCCATTCCGCGCTCGGCATCGGTTCGCTCGCGGCTCTGCTCGCCGTCAAGCACGTCATGGAGAAGCACGGCATCCGGGGCACGCTCAAATTCATGGGCGAACCCGCCGAGAAGGTCTGCGGCTCGAAGCCCGTTCATGCCGCGAAGGGTTATTACGACGACATGGCGGCGGCGGTGACTTGGCATCCGTCCTTCGGCACCGAACGCGCGAACACGGCGATCCTCGATACCCATTGCGGTTCGTACTGGAGCCGGATTTTCACCTTCGAGTGCGTTTCGCCCGAGACCTGGTCGGGCATGGGCACATCGGACGGCGCATCCGCCCACACGGTGGCGCGCGCGCCCGGCGCCATCGACGCGCTGTGCCTCATGTACACGACGTCGAAATACACCAAGGAAGCCACGCTGCCGCACACCGGCACTTGGACCATCAACGAGGCGATTCTCGCCGCGGGCCACGCGACCTCGGACAATTTGGCGCCGCGCTTCAGCCAAATTCAGTATTCCTGGCGGGCGCCGACGCTGGCGATGCAACAGCGCATCGCCGAGGTGCTGGAGAACAACGCGCGCCACGTCGCCGCGATCACGCACACGAAATTGCGCGCCGCCTGGGAAACTAAGACGCGAGTCGGCCTGCCCAATCACGCGATGGCGCACCTGTCCTACGCCAATCTGGAACTCGCGGGCGCGCCCGTCTGGGACGAAAAGGCGCGCGAGTTTTGCCGGTCGATTCAAAGAAATCTCGGCGTGAAGCCGATGCGCGACCCTATTCTGGATCCGATGCAGCGCCTATCCACGCCGGACGAGACCGAGGCCGCGCAGCGCTTGCGCCTCCCGCCATGGCAGCGCAATTACACCTCCGACGATTACGTGGATTGGACCTGGCACACGCCGACCGCGCGCCTCATCATCGGGCGGTGCGCGCTGAAGAGCCCCGGCGGCGGCTTGCGTTATCCGAGTTGGACGTGGAACGCCATGGGCGGCCATGCGCCGACCATCGATCCGACGATCATGGTCGCGGCGAAGGCGGTCGCGGGCACCACGCTCGATCTCTTGACCGACCCGGCGACGCTCAAATCGGCGCGCGCCGAATTCGTCGAGCGCACGGGCGGGGGCATCGGCGGCAAAAATTGGGTGGCGCCGCTACTGCCTCGATCGTTCAAGCCGCCGATCGACTTCGGCTGGCCGGAATACATCACGACCCCGCGCGGCACCGAATGGGTGGTGCCGACCGGGGCCTGAGCGCGGGCGCGTGGGAGCAGGGCGCAGGCGCACGGCGAATGTCAGGCGTGGCGCGCGTCTTCCTCGACCGAACGTGGGTCGAATGCGTTGAAGGCGGCGAGATGGGTCTGATCGAATAGGACTGCCGAATCGGGGCGCGCCGGAATCGCGTTGGCCCGCGCGAGATGATCCGCCGCCTCCGACATTTCATCCGCCAGTATCGCGCCCCAGCGTGGATCCCGCGCGCCTTCGGGGCGCATGGTGTCCGTTCGGGCCTTGAGAATCTCGACGCCGCGGCGCAGTTCCCGGTCCCGCCCGGCCGGCGCGGGCCGCGTGTCCGGATGGGACTCCCACATCAGGCGAATGACGGCTTCGGGATTGAGCAGGGAGAACAGCGTGGCCTTGGCCAGGGCCCGCCCGACGCGGCCGACGATGGGGTCGTCCACGGCGTCCGGCATGGTCCACAGGCACGACGACGTCTCCGCGCGGTCCATGAGCTTGGACGGCAGGCGCCGCATCGGGAGGCCCTCGGCGATGAAATCGCCGTGATTCCAATCGATCACGAACACGGCGTCCACTTCGCCCCGGCGGAACGGCCCGACCATCTCCCGCACCGCCATGCCGGAGCCCTGCCAGGGCACGCGGACGAGGGTCCGGGGATCGACCCCTTCCTCGGCGAGCGCCGATTCCGCGAGCGGCCAGAGATCGGCGAAATCGCACGTCACGCGCTTGCCCGCGAGATCGGCGAGGACTCGCATGGGGCTGGCCGGCGGCACGGCAAACCAACGATGGGCGCGCCGGGAACTGGAATAGACCGCGCACAGCGCCTGGCCCCGCGCATGGGCGAGAAATCCCACCGTAACATTGAGCGGCGCGAAGCGGCACCGTCCTTGGGCGAGCGCGTCCGCGGTCTTGAGCGGCGTGCCGGCGTAGAGAAAGCGAAACGCGAAACCTTCCGCCCGATCGTAGCCGAGCGCCGCCGCGGCCGCCCAATAGGCATAGGCGGGGGCCATGCGGTCGGGAATGGGCAACCCGACCGCGATGTCCATCATGCGCGCCGCCGCTTGGGCGCCTTCCTCGCTGGTTTTGTCTTCGCCTTCGCCTTCGCCTTGGCCTTCGCCTTCGCGCGGCCTGCGCTTTGGGATTTGCCGCGCGCGCCGTCGATCACCTTCAAGCCGCGCGGCACCTTGGCCAGGCACTCGACGCCGCGATCGGCGATGCGAAAGGTTTCGCTCGATTCGAAGCCCCAGCCATCCATCCACATGCCGAGAATCATGTGGAAGGTCATGTTCGGCTTCAGCACCGTGGAATCGCCCGCGCGCAAGCTCGCCGTGTGTTCGCCCCAATCGGGGGGATAACCGATTCCAGTCGCATAGCCGATGCGCGATTCCTTCTTGACGCCCGCGCGGTCCAGAACCTTTTGCCAGGCATCGGCCATCATGCCGCACGTATTGCCGGGCTTGGCCTGGGCGAGCGCCGCTTCCATGCCCTCCAGCACCACCGCGTTGGTCTCGAGCAAGTTCCTCGGCGGTTTCGGTCCGATCCAAATCGAGCGCGCGAGCGGGGAATGATAGCGATAACGCACGCCCGAACATTCGATATAGCTGGTCTGGCCGGATTTGATCACCTGATCGGTCCAGGTGAGGTGCGAGGCTTGGGTTTGATCGCCCACTGGAATGAACGGCATGCAGGCCGCGTAATCGCCGCCAAATTTCGCGGTGCCCGCGGCCGCCGTGCGCAGGATGTCGCCCGCCGCGTCGCATTGGCGACGACCCGGCAGCATGGCCTTGTAATAGGTATCGACGATGGCCTCGGTCACGCGCGCGGCCTGGCGCATGAGCTTTATTTCCGCGTCGGATTTGACGAGGCGCGCCCAGTTGACCAAAAGATCCGTATCGACCGCCCGGGCATTGGGCATGGCCGCCTTGAGCGCCGCGGAGGCGCGCGGCGTGAAGTAATAGCAATCGACCGGAAAGCCCACGCGCTTGCGGCCCCAACCGCGGCGCGCGAACTCCTGGCCGACGAAATCCATGGGATGCATCACCGGGTGCTGCACCGTCACCTCCGGATAGGCGACGATATTCGCCTGCGACATCCAGCAGGTAAGCTTGGCGCCGCCCAAATCGACGCCGCGCCCGATCCACACGGGCTCGCCCGCTTCGGGCACGACGACGATCTGAGGCACGTAGAAACTCCAACCGTCATAGCCCGTGAGGTAGTTCATGTTCGCCGGATCGGCCTCGATCAGCACCTCGATGCCCTTCGCGGCCATGCTCTTGCGCACCTTGGTCAGGCGCCGCGCGTATTCGTTCTTGTCGAAGACCGGTTTCATCGCGTCCCCCCTGTTTTGTCGCCCGCCTTGATCCGCTGCCGGCCATGTTCAATTATCCGGTGACGGGCCGCCGCGCCGAGGGCTGGAATTATCGGCGAGGGGCGAGGCGATTCACAAGGGAGGCGCGCCCGAGATAAGGGGCCAGTGCCTCAGCGCCAAATCTTGGCCTCGCGGTCCCAGGCGCCGACGCGCAAATCCGGCTTTTCGGCGCGGAGTTTGGCCTTCTCGATCTTGTCCGAGGGCGTCGTCGGCACCTCGGCGCGGTATTCGATGTAGCGCGGCAGTTTGAACGGCGCGAGATTCCGTTCGCAATGGGCCAGGATCGCCTCGGGCGGCAGGTCCTTTTTGTCCATTCCGGGATTGAGCACGAGATAGATTTTTACTTCCTCGCCGCGCATCTCGTCGGGCACGCCGACGGCGGCGGCGCGCTCGACGCCCTTGAGGCTAAGCAGCACGGTTTCAATTTCCAGGGCCGAGATGTTCTCGTTGCTACGCCGGATTACGTCTTTCATACGGCCGAGGAAGTGAAAGAATCCGTCGGCATCGCGGCAGGCGCGGTCGCCCGAGCGGTGCCAATCGCCGAAGAAATTGTCCCGGTTGGCCTCGGGCTTTTTGTAATAACCCTTGAGGATGCCTGGGCCGCGCACGCAGATTTCGCCGATCTCGCCATCGGGCAAGGGCTGGCCGCCCTCGTCCATGATCGCGACCTCGCGCAAAGGTGCCGCGATGCCGATGCAATCGGGACCGAGTTTTCCGGTCGCGCGCAACGGCACGTAGGTCGCGATGCCGTTCTCGGTCATGCCGTAGATATTGCGCACGGGGCAGCCGAACTGGTCCTCGATCGCATCCTGCATCTCGGGCACGTAGGCGGCCGAGACGTGGAGATATTTGAGCGCGTTCTTCCGGTCCTCGGGCGCGAGGTTCTGCTTCAGGATCGCGTTGGTCACGAGGGTGTAGTTCGCGCGCGTCGCGCGCACCCAGGGCATGAATCGGCGGATGGAGAGCTGTGGCGCGATCGAGAGCGAGGCGTCGAGATGGAGGGCGAACAAAAACACCGCCTGCCCCGCCATGTAATAAAAAGGATGCGCCAGAAAGACGCGGCCGATACCGAGATGGCGCGTTTCCATCGTGCCGAGCCTGGCGAAGCTGAACCAATGGCGATGGGACAGCATCACCCCCTTGGGAAACCCGGTCGTGCCCGAGGTGTATTGGATGGTCACCAAATCGTCGAGCGCGGGGCCGCGGGCGGGACGGGTGGCGCCGTCGCCCGCTTCGTACACCGCCAGCCAATCGCGGCAGGGCGCGGGATTCTCCGCACCGACCAGGATGGTGCGCGCGGGATCGGGCCGGGCCTCGCCGAGTTCCGGCAAGAGATGCGCGTACGCCGCGCCGACGATGAGCCATTTGGTGTCCGAATCGTCCAGCACATAGGCGAGTTCGCGCGCTGTATAGCGCACATTGATCGGGACCATGACCGCGCCCAAGCGCGCGATGGCAAGCCAGGTCACGGGCCAGGCTGGCGTGTTCGCGAGCATGATGCCGACATGTTCGCCTCGCTTGAGGCCGAGAGCGGCTAGGGCGGCGGCGAAGCGGCTGACGGCTTTATCGAGTTGGCGGTAGCTGAGGGTCGCGAGCGGAACATTCGCGTCTTCCTCGAAAAACGTGAATGCCTGCCGGTCGCCGAGCCGAAGCGCCGCGTCGGCCAGGAACGTCCCGAGATTATCGGGCCAGGGTTCGGCCGCGACTTGGCGATGCAATTCCTCGGTTAGCGGGAGATTTGGGTATTTGGCCATCTTTCGGTCCGCGCGGGCGCCAGGATATGTCAGGAGGGCGTGCCGCGGGCGCGCACGCGCTCGCGGTGGGCGACATAAAGCCCCGCTCCCGTCACGATCGCAAGGCCGAGCACGGTCCAGTAATCGGGCGTGTCCTCGAAGAAGAAATAGCCGATCGCCGCCGCGGAAAGTACCTGGGTATAGGCGAGCGGCGCGAGGGTGGAGGCGGGGGCGAAATCGAATGCGCGAATCATGGCGTAGCTCGCGAGGCTGTAAACCAGGGCCGTCGCCACCAGCCAAGCGGCGCCAATCCAGTCGATATCGGTCCAGACGAAGATCATGGCAGGCGACAGCAGCGCGAACCCTATGGCCGCGGAATACAACAGCGTGGTGCGCGCATCATCGATACCCGACAACGCGCGCGAGGCGATCTGAAACAAGGCGCCCGCCAGAGCCGACAGCAACGCGAGCGAGGCCGCCCAGTGCACCACGCCCAAGCCCGGCCGCATGACGACGAGAACACCCGCCATTCCCACGAGCACCGCCGTCCAGCGATACCTGCCGACGCGTTCGCGCAGCAGAGGCACCGACAGCGCGACGATGAACAGGGGATAGGCGAACGAAATGGCGATGGCCTCGACCAGCGGCAGGTACGCGAGAGCGCCCAACATGAAGATCGTGGACAAAAGAACCAGCACGCCGCGCAGGGCTTGGAGGCCGATCTTGCGGCTGCGGAACAGCGTACCGCCTTGGCGAGCGAGAATCGCGGCCATGACGACGAGTTGTCCTAGGTTGCGCGCCCACAGAATTTGCAGGACGTGATAATCGCGCGTGAGGTATTTCGAGCTTGCATCGCTCACGGGGAACAAGTTCACCGCCAGCACCATGAGCACGATGCCGTCGAGCACGGCCAGGCCGCCCAATCGTTTCGCAACCGTGCGGGTCATGGCCGTTTTGCCTCTGCTACGGCGCGGCGTTCCCGCGCCGCGATGGCGAGGCCCGATCCGATCACGATGGCGAGACCCACGAAAGTCCAAAGGTCCGGAATATCGCCGAACCAGGCCCAGCCGAGCGCCGTGGCCGCGACGATCTGGGCGTAGTTGAAGGGGGCGACGACCGAGCCCGGGGCGTGCGCAAGGGATTTGATCATGAACCAATGACCGAGGCCGCCGGCAATGCCCGCGCCGAGGATATAGAGCCAGCCATCGCCGGTGACGGGCGTCCAGACGAAGGGCATGACGGGTGCGAGCGCCACCACGCCGAAGATCGTCACGTAAAAGAAAATTGTCATCGAGGAATCGGTTTCGGCGAGCTTGCGCGTGCTGACCTGATAGACCGCGGTCGCGAGGGCGGCGAACAAGGCAAGCGAAGCCGCCCAGTGGAGAACGCCAAGGCCCGGCCGCATGACGACCAGCACGCCGGCGAAGCCCACGATAACCGCGGCCCAGCGCGCGCGATCCACATGCTCGCCAAGCAGCATCGCGGACAGCGCGACCAGGAACAGCCCGCCCGAAAACAGGATGGTTACGGCCTCGACGAGCGGAACGTGGCTGAGCGCCGTGATGAAGGCGAGGGTTGCCAGCAAGTTGAAAAGGGCGCGGGCGAAATGCAGCGCCGGTCGGCGCGTGCGAAGCTCCAGGCGGCGCGCCCTGGACCGAAGCAAGGGCAGCACCATGGCCAATTGCACGAGACAGCGCAGCCACAGTATTTGCGTCGGATCGTGGGAACCGGTGAGATATTTCGAAATTGCATCGGCCGCCGGAAAGCACGACACGCCGAGCGTCATGTAGGCGATGCCGCGTAAATTGGAATGGGGCGTCATGGTCACGCGTTCGGTCTCGCGCGGCGTTCGCGGTGAAGCACGTAAAGCCCGGCGCCGATGATGATGGTCATGCCGAGCGCCGCCCACACATCGGGCAGTTCGCCGAATACCAAGTAGCCGAGCAGGGTCGCGGTTATGATTTGGACGTAGGAAAATGGCGCGACCGCGGACAGCGGCGCCATGCGAATCGCGGTGATCGAACCGAGATGGCCCAGGCCGCCGACCAGGCCCGCAAGGACGAGCAATCCCCATTCCCCCCAACTCGGCTCGACCCAAACGAAGGGTAAATAGCATGTGGCGATGACCGTTCCGACGGTGGCCATGTACAGAAGGATCGTCACGGGCTCGTCGGTGCGCGAGAGCACGCGCGTGGCGATATTGAGGAGCGCGACGGAGAACGCCGAGAACAGGGCGAACAATGCGCCCCAGGCGAGAAACCCGCCCGCCGGCCTCAGGACCACGAGCACGCCGAGAAAACCGATCAGGACCGCGGCCCAGCGGTGAAGCCCCACGCGCTCGCCCAAGAGCGGCACCGACAGCGCGACGATGATCAGGGGATTGGCGAACAGCACCGCATAGGCGTCCACCAGGGTGATCGTGTGGATGGCCGCGATGAAGGCCATGGTGGATAGAAGCGCCAAGGCCCCGCGGGCGATCTGCAATCTCGGATTGGCCGTGCGGTAATGGCGCAGCACGCGCGGGCCGCCGAGGAAGACGACCATGATCAAAAAATTGAACAGATAGCGTGCCCAGGTGACGAACATCACGGGGTATTGCTGGGTAAGGTGTTTGGCGATGGCATCGCCCACGGGATAGAGCGAAACCGAGGCCGCCATCAGCAGCATCGCGCGAAGCGTCCGGGCGCGATCGGAATCGCTCGAAATCACGTCGGTTGCGCCCGCATGGCCACGATCAATCCGTGAACAGGGAGTGGCCTTCGCGCCGCACCGTGCCGACGTAAACCGGATTTGGGGCGGATGCGGGCGCTTTGCGCGCGCCGCGCGGGTCGAGATCCTCGACCATGGGCGACGCGGTTTGCGGTAGGCCGACGAAGGCACCTTGCTGCGCCTTCGGCATCGCCCTGCGGCGGGTCATGCGGTAAACGGCGAAGCCGGCGAGCAGCAGATTT
>CAMAPP010000120.1 GCA_945860095.1 Rhizobium sp. Q54
AAACGACGCGCGCGGTCGGTTTGATGATGGAAACCGTGCGCGATCCGGCGGCCTTCGTCGCGGCCCTTGAGAAGGCCGCGCGCCGCGACATTCCGATCGTCGCCGTCAAGCTGGCGCGCACGGCGTACGGCAAGACCCTGGCGCTGTCCCATTCGGGCGCGCTCGCGGGCAATGCGGCGGCGTACGACGCGCTGTTCGACCGCTACGGCGTTCTGCGCGCCGAGGACATCGACGAGATGGTGGCGACGCTCTTGCTGTTCGGCGAGGGCAAGCGGGCGCGGGCGGGCGGGCTCGCGGCGGTGCACGATTCGGGCGGCGAGCGCGAGCTGGGCGTCGATTTGGCGGATCAATTGGGCGTGCCATACGCCCAGATCTCGCCCGCGACGACCGAGCGCCTTAAGAAACGCCTCGCTTTTGGGTTGGCGCCGGTCAATCCGGTCGATTTCTGGGCGACCCCGCACGGCTACCAGGACGTCCTCGCCGAATGTTTCGACGCCCTGCTCGACGATTCCGACAGCGCGCTCGGCATGTATTTCGGCAATGTCGTGACCGGCATGCCGGTCTATGAAGGCGAGGCCGAGGTCATGGCGGCGCTCGCCAAGCGTCACGCCAAGCCGCTGGCGGTCGCGTCCATGTTTGCGGGTTCCGACCATGGGGACTATGCCTTGCGTCTCGGCAAGCAAGGCGTGCCGGTGATTTACGGCGCGATCCCCGCGCTCAAGGCCGCGCGCAATCTCATGCGCCACCGCGATTTTCGACTGCGCGCGCCGATGGGCGAGGCGCCCAAGCCGCCCGCGCAAGCGCTCGCACGCTGGCGGCCGCGCCTTGCGCGCGGCGGCGCGCTGGACGAAGCCGAAAGCCTGGCCTTCCTGGCCGATATGGGCATCCCGGTTCAGCCGCACCGCTTGGCCGAAGGCGAAGACGCGGCGCTCGAGGCGGCCGGCGTGCTCGGCTATCCGGTCGCGCTCAAGACCGCGCGCGCGGGCGTGCTGCACAAAACCGAATCCGAAGGCGTCGTGCTTGACCTTGCGGACGAATCGGCCTTGCGCGCCGCGTTCCGCGACCTCTCCGCGCGTCTAGGGCCCAGGGTCATTGTGGCGCGCATGGCGCCGCCGGGCGTCGAGACCGTTCTCGGCGTCGTGGCGGACGCGCAATTCGGCCCCTTGGTCATGGCGGGGACCGGCGGCGTTTTGATCGAGGTGCTGAAGGACGTGCGGTTCGCGCTCGCGCCGTTCGATGCCGGCCATGCGCGGGCCATGATAGAGGGCCTGAAGATCATGCCGTTGCTTGCAGGCGTGCGCGGCCGAGCGGCGGCGGATCTCGCGTCCCATGCCGAGGCCTTGGCGAGGCTGTCTGGCGTCGCGCACGCGCTCGCCGACGTCATCGCGGAAATCGACGTCAACCCATTCCTGGTCGGGGCGGGCGGTTGCGTGGCGCTCGACGCGCTTGTCGTGGGCAAGGCCGGTTAGGGGCGTTCGTCGTTTTCGGGCGGGCCCTTGAGCTCGACCGTGTTGCCGTCGGGATCGCGCACGTAAATCGACGGGCCGTAGCCGCTCGCGCCGTAGCGCAAGACGCTCTCGTCCGTCTCGAGGCCATGGGCGAACAATTGGGTCGCGATTGCCTCGGCGTCGAACGCTTCCAGTTGCAGGCAGAAGTGATCGAGATTGCGCCCGTTCGGCCCGGGCGCGGCGCCGCCGGCTTTCCCGAGCGGGCCGTCGAGGGTCACGAGATCGATGAGCGAATCGCCGGCGCGGAGTTGGATGAGGCCCAAATCGACGCGCCGACGCTCTTCGACGCAGCCCAGAACCTCGCAATAGAACCGCACCATCGCCGCGGCGTTCTCCGTGCGCAGCACGATATGGTCGAGACCCTTGATGCGGATGGTCATGGCGAAACCTTGCCCTTTTCCCGCGCGGCCGACAACAAGGCGACGGTCGGATTGCCATGCGCTTGGTGCGCGCCTTGCCAGCGCACGCGCGCTCTTGGCAGTATGCCGGGACGATCAATGTCCGTTTGCATCGGGGGATTGCCATGGCGCCGGAACCGAGCGACCGCGGAGCAAGCGCGCCCGCGGGCAATCGCAGCGTGGCGCACCTCACGCTCGCGGCGCTCAAGCGGCACGGCGTCGATATCATCTTCGGCCAGAACGCGCCGACGCGCCTGTTCCTGCTCGGCAAGGACTACGGCATCCGTACCATCGGCATCCGTACGGAAAAAGCCGGCGCCATCATGGCCGACGGCTATGCGCGGATCGCGCGCCGGATTCCGGTCGTGACCTCCATCGCAGGCCCGGGCGCGGCCCTTCTCGTTCCCGGCTTGGGCGAGGCGTACAAGGCGTCGATACCGGTCTTGGCCATCGTGCAGGACATGCCGCGCGACCAAACCGACAAGAATCCGGCGCAGGAGTTCGACCACATCGCATTGTTCGCGTCCTGCGCCAAGTTCGTGCGCCGGGTCGATCGCGCCGACCGGGTCGAGGACTATATCGACATGGCGGTCGCGGTCGCGTGCAGCGGACGGCCGGGGCCGGCGGTGCTGCTGATGCCGCCCGATCTGTTCGAGGACGCCGCACCGTCCGCGCAGGCGCGCTCGGCGACGCTCGGCCATTACCCCATCGACCGCACGGTCGCCGATCCGGCGGCGGTGGCGGCGGCGGCGGACGCGATCGCATCGGCCACCCACCCGGTCGCGGTCATCGGCGGCGGCGCCCATACCTCGGGGGCATACGACGAGCTCGCGCGGCTCTGCGATCTCGCCCACATGGCCATGGGCACGACGACCATGGGCAAGGGTACGATCGCCGAGGGCCATCCGCTCGCCCTCGGCGTGGTCGGCTACATCATGGGCAAGCGCTCGGCGAGCCGCGCTTTCCGGGACACTCTGAAGCGCGCGGATGTCGTGTTGCTGGTCGGCAACCGGACCAATCAGAACGGCACCGATTCCTGGTCGCTGTTTTCGCCGAAGGCGAAGTTCATCCATCTCGATATCGATTCGCTCGAGGTCGGGCGCAATTACGAAGCCGCCGTGCGTCTGGTGGGCGACGCCAAGCTGACCTTGGCGGCGCTGAACGCGGCATTGGCCAAGCGCGATCTCGGCAAGCGGCAGGCTGGACGGGGCGCGCTCGAACGCGAAGTCGCGGCCGGGCGCGCGGCGCATGCGCGGGAGGTTGCGGACGTCGTCGGTTCCAATGCCAAGCCCATTCGCCCCGAGCGCGTGATGGCCGAGCTTGCGAAAACGCTTACTCCCGAGACCATCGTGGTGGCGGATGCCAGCTATTCGACGATTTGGGCCGTGAACTATCTGCGCGCATCGCGCGCGGGCCAGCGTTTCATCACCCCACGCGGCCTCGCGGGCATCGGCTGGGGCTTTCCCCTGGCGATGGGCGCCAAGTTGGCCTCGCCCTCGAGCCCGGTCGTGTATCTCGGCGGCGACGGCGCTTTCGCGCACGCCTGGGCGGAACTTGAAACCGCGCGGCGGATCGGGCTCAAGCTCACCGCCATCGTGCTCAACAACCAGGTGCTCGGCTACGAGAAGGACGCCGAGGACATCCTTTTTGGCGAACACGCCGCGGGCTGCGAGTTCGCGCCCGTCGATCACGCCGCGATCGCGCGCGCCTGCGGTTGGACGGGAGTGCGAATCGACGATCCGGCCGCGCTCGCCGGCGCGCTGGCCGCGGCCTCGGCCGCGCCGGGTCCGACGCTCCTCGACGTGATCGCCGACCCGGATGCCGCGCCGCCGATCACCGCCTATGCGGGCAAGTTGCCCGATCTGAGTTGAACGACCGCCGCGCGCGCCCGGCGCGCCCGCCGCCGCTATCGCCGACGCCGGTTTCGTGGACGCCAATTTCTCGGAGGGAGAACGCCATGGGTTATTTCGACGGACGCACCGCATTGATCACGGGCTCGGGCAGCGGCATCGGGCGCGCGACCGCGCGCATCATGGCCGAGCGGGGCGCGAACGTGATCGTCCACGATTTGAACCGCGCGGGCGCGGAGGAGACGGCCGAGCTCGTGCGCAAGGCCGGGCGCAAGGCCTCGGTCGCGATCTGCGACGTCTCCGACATAGCAGCGATGCGGAACGCGGTGGCCGAGGGCGAGAAGCAATTCGGCGCCATCGACATCCTCGTCAACAACGCGGGCGTGCCGTCCGATCGCTGTCCGCTCGAGGAGGTGACCGAGGAAATGTTCGAGCGTTCCATGCGCGTGCACGTCAAGGGCACCTTGTTCACGACCCAGGCCGTGGTTCCGGGCATGAAGCGGCGCATGGCCGGCAAGATCGTCAATATCTCGTCGATCCAGGGCACGGTCGGCTACGCCAATGGCGCGACCTATAACGGCGCCAAGGCGGCGGTGCTCGCCATGGCCAAGGGTTGGGCCAAGGAATTGGCGCCGTGGAAGATCAACGTGAACATCGTCGCGCCGGGACACTGCCTCACGCCCATGCCGATGTCGAAGGACAGTCCCGAGACCATCGCCAAGAAGGCCGAGGGCATTCCGTTCAAGCGCTATGCCCAGCCCGAGGAAATGGGCTACGCCATCGCCTATCTGTGCTCGCCAGAGGCCGATTTCGTGACCGGCCAGGTCATCAGCCCGAATGGCGGCTACACGATCATCTAGCGGGAAAAGTGCTGGCATCTAGCGGGAGAAGCGCGGGCGCGGATGGGTTTTCCATCCGCGCCCATCTTCGTCAGCGCAGCAAGTCGTCCTCGAACGGGAATTTGTCGAGCGCCACCGCACCCGATTTGGTGATCAGCACTTGGCGTTCGAGCTTGACGCCCTCGCGCTCGCCCAACGGCCCGACATAGCTTTCCACGCACAGCGTCATGTTCTCTTCGATCACGCCGTCGAAACCGCGCTGGGGCCAGTCGATCTGGTAGTAGATGCTCGGGTATTCATCGCACATGCCGATGCCGTGCGAGAGCACGACATAGCGGTTGGGAATGCAGTTCTTCGGCGGCTTCCATGCCTTGCGGGCGTATTCGCGGAAGGTCATGCCGGCTTTTAGCACCGATATATTGTGGTGCACTTCCTCGTAGGCGAGCTTGTAGAGCTTGCGCTGATTGGCCGAGGGCTTGCCCGGCCCGCACAGCCAGGTGCGCGAGATATCGGCGCAATAGCCGAACGGCCCCACCATGTCGCAATCGAAGGCAACCAGCTCGCTCGCCCGGATCACGCGGTCGCTGGTTTCCTGGCCCCAGGGATTGGTGCGGTCGCCCGAAGCCATGAGTCGCGCATCGATCCATTCGCCGCCCATGGCGATATTGGCTTGATGCAGAAGCGCCCAGAGCTGGTTTTCGGTGATGCCGGGGCGCAAGGCCGCGCGCATGTTCGCCATGCCGGTTTCGGCGGCGGTGAGCGCGTAGTTCATGCACAGGATTTCCTCGGCCGATTTGATCGAGCGGGCGCGCTCGGCCAGTTCCTGCCCGTCCTCGATGACGAGGCCATGGGCCTCGAAGGCGCGCGTGATGTAGATGTCGCCGCGGTCGAGCGCGACGCGCTTGTTTGCGTGGCAATGGCGCTTGACCAGGGCCGCGATTTCCTTGCCGAACCAGGCGGCGTTGTCCTTGGCGCGCGGTCCGCCGAAGAAGAAGCTCAGCGCCTTGCCGGGCCGCACCTCGTCGATGGTCTCGAGCGGATCGGACAGATACGCATAGGCCTCCGAGTCGAACAGAACGACCGGGCCGTCCGCCGGAACGAACGCGGCGCGCCCGAGAATGTGCAGGCCGAACGTCGCATGGCTGCGCCGCCCGGTGGCGTAACGGACATTGATCGGATCGAACAACACGGCGGCGCCGCAGCGCGATTTTTTCAACTGCTGGCGTATTCGCCCCAGCCGATAGCCGCGCAGCTTGACCATGTCGATGCGCGCCTCGGTGTCGGACAGCGTGATCACGGGTGTCGTCGCCGCGGCGCGGCGCATTTCGATTTCGCCCATCGAAGCCTCCCCTTGCTGGAAGCGCGATTATAGACCGCGCCGACCGCGCGTCACCTTGGCTCGCCGGTCATTCCGCCGGGACGTCCTCGGCCAGGATGGCGGCGGAAATCTTCTCGGCCACCATGATGGTTGGAAGATTTGTGTTGGCGCGCGGGATGGAGGGCATGACGGAGGCATCGACGACGCACAAACCCCTATGCCCGCGCACGCGGCACGCTTCATCGACCACGGCGCCGGGATCGCCGGAGGCACCCATGCGGCATGTGCCGCTGGCGTGCCAGCCGCCATAGGCCATGGCGCATACCCATTCATCGAGGCGCGCCCATTCGTCGTAATCCGCCGTGAGACCCCGCAGCGCGAACATGCCGTTGATCGAGGAGCCGCCGCCCATGAGACGCGCTTGCTCGTAGCGGCGCGGCTCGCGCTTGGCGTTGCCGGAGCCAAGCGTTACGCGAAGTGCCTGCCAATGCAGGCGCGGATCGAAATAGGCGACGCCCGGATAGGAATCGAGCACGGTCGCGGGTACCGCGCCGGGCGGGGTATCGGGGGCGGCTTCGACGAGCAGGGCGCGGCGCCCGGATTCCGCGAGCCGGCGGCCAGCACGCATCCGGCCGACCCGCCGCCGACGATGATCTAATCCCACGCGGCTTCGTCGGTCACGCGCGCTTGCGGCTAGGGCAATTGGACTTTGAAGGGTACTTCGCCGCGCGTGATGTGGCCGTCGGTCGCCAGCACCTGCCAGCGCAACCGGTATCGTCCGCTGCCAAGGCCCGTGGCCTTGGCCGTGACCGTATCGGACTTGCTCTCCTTCGCGATTGTCAGCACGGTCGAACGGTTCGCTTCATCGAGCACGGACAGGCGCGAGCGCGCACGGTCGATGCGGTTGTTGTAGCGAATGACGATGGAAAAATCCGGGCCTTTGACCGTTTGGCCGGCGGCAGGCGAGGATTCGACGATGATCGCGTGCGCGGCCGATTGCCGCGTGGCGGCGAAGAGGATGGCGAGGCCCGCGAAGGCCAAAAGAGCCATTCGGGCCGCTAGGGCCGTGCGGCGGCCGAACGATTTTTGCATTTCGGTCATGGGGATGGTTCGGCCTTTTTCTGTGCGCGGATCATGCCAAGACCGAGAGGGCGTGCATAGCCCGGCCTCGAGGCGAATTGCGTGGGCTCCGGTCGCCGGCCTCAGGCCAGACGCAGGACGCGACGCGTCTTGCCCTCGGTGCGCGGCAGGGAATCGGGGGTAAGCAGGCTCACGCGCGCGCTTGCGCCTATGTGGCGCTTGATCTCGGCCTCGATTTCCTGGGCGAGGGCCGGGGCGGGCGCGTGACCCTTGGCCAATTCGACCTCGAGCGGCAGGGCGTCGTAGGGGCCGGGGCCGGAAAGAACGATGCGGTATTCGCCGGAAAGCGCCTTGTGCATGTTGACGATGGCGGTCACGGCGGAGGGAAAGATATTGAGCCCGCGCACGACCACCATGTCGTCCGTGCGGCCGATCACCCGCATGCGCGGTGCAAAGCGTCCGCAGGCGCAAAGCTCCGTTGCGGTCAGCGCGACGATATCGCCCGACCGAAACCGCGCGAGCGGCTGACATTCCTTGACGAGGTGGGTCAGCACCAATTCGCCTTGCTCGCCCGCGCGCCACGGCTTTGGCGCGCCCGTTTCGGGTTCCACCAATTCGGGCCAGATGCCGTCCATGCCGACAAAGTGCAGATCGTCGGTCGCCTCGCATTGGCCCGCGAACAGGCAGAGCACGTCCGACACGCCGTAATTCGCGTTGCGCACGCGAAACCCCCAGGTCTCCTCCAGCCGCCCGCGAAAGCTCGGATTGTCGAGCCCCGCCTCGCCGCCGAACAGGCCGAGCTTGAGTCCGAGATCGCGCGGCTTCATGCCTGGAAAATGCTCGGCGATGGCGCGCTCAAGCACCGCCGGGTAAGACGGCGTGCAGGAAATCGCCGTGACCGCGAGTTCGACGATCGTGCGTACCAGGCGCTCGGAATTGCCGACCCCGAAGGGCACGACGGCGGCTCCGGTCGCCTCGAGATTGAGATGGTCGGTGAGCCCGCCCATCCAAAGCTGGTAATTGAGCGTGTGGACGACGCGGTGCCCCGGCCCGAGGCCCGCGGCGCGGAAGCCCCGCCCGCCGATGGCCGAAGTCAAAACGATATCGCCGGCCGAAAGCGCAAGATTCATCGCCTGGCCGGTCGTGCCGGAGGTGCGGTGTACGCGCACGATGCGCTCCGGCGCGGCAGCGAGATAGCTCCCGAAGGGCGGGTGGACGCGCTGATCGGCGCGCAGCATTTCCTTGTCCGAGAACGGCAAATCGCCGAGCGCATCCAGCCCGCCCGATGGCGATTCTCCCGCCCAAAGGGCGCGGAAGAAATCGGAGCGTTCGGCGAGATAGGAAGCCTGCCGCGCCCAGCGCCGCTCCTGTTCCGGGCGGAGATCGGTGGGCGAGAGGAAATCGGCGTCTGCGATCGGGCCGGGGAATTCGGGCATGGCGGTATTGCGTTCCTGGCATGAGGCCGGTAACGGCCGATTTAGGGGCAGCCGATATAGGGGCCGCCGATATTGGGGCCAATGGCCGTTTCAGCCCCTTGATAGCCATGGCGGCGCCGCGCTGTCGAGGCTGGCAGCGCCCGCGCGCCTCTACTACAGTCGGCCGCTTGGAGTGGGGGAGGACGACATGGCGAAGGCAAACGCGGCGCGGCGCATCCACGACGAGGCCATCTTGATCGACGGCATGGGCGTGGCGGTTCTGTTGCCGACCGCGCTCATCCCGCAGCCGGTGCGCAACGGCAAGGAATTCATCGACCGGGCGATCGCCTCCGGCGTGACCTCGATGAATGTCTGTCTCGGCATTCTCGGCATCGGCATGGGGCAAGACAATTTCCGCTCCATGGTGAACACCATCTACGGCCATTATTGCCTGTTCGAAATGGACAAGCGCCTCGTCCACGTCCAGAAGGCCGAGGACGTGCGGCGCGCGAAGCGTTTGGGCAAGCTCGGCGTCATATTCGGCTGCCAGGGCTTGGCCGGAAAGATCGAGGACGATCCGGGCCTCATCACGATCCTTTATCGCCTGGGCTTGCGCTTCGGGCAGATCGCCTACAATTCGCGCGACTCGCTCGGCTGCGGGGCGCTGGAATTGCCCGATATGGGCTTGACCGAGCTCGGCCGCATCGTCATCCGCGAGATGAACCATTGCGGCATGTTGTGCGATCTGGCGCACGCCTCGGACCGCACCCTGCTCGAAACCATCGAGCGTTCGACGGCGCCCGTCGTCGTCAG
>CAMAPP010000121.1 GCA_945860095.1 Rhizobium sp. Q54
CTACAAGGGCAAGCCCGCCCAGCGCATGAAGCGCGCCGACAAGCTTGGCGCCGCCGTGGCCGTGCTGATCGGCGAGGACGAGCTCAAGGCCGGCACCGCGACCGTGCGCGATCTCGATACGGGCGTGCAGGAGACCGTGGCCCTGGCCGTGCTCGACCAGCGCCTCGCGCGCTATCGCTGAGGGCGAAGTGCCGGTTCTGCTGCAGGACAAGCTCGAACGCGTGGTCGCGCGCCACGGCGAACTCGCCACGGCGATGTCCGACCCCGCGGGGGCTGCCGGCTCGCAGGCCTTCATCAAGCTCTCGAAGGAGTACGCGGATCTTTCGCCCGTGGTCGCGCGCATCAAGACGCTGCAAAAGGCCGAGCGCGATCTCGCCGATCTCGATGCCATGATGAACGATCCGGGCGGCGACGCCGACATGAAGGCGCTCGCCTCCGATGAGTATTACGCGCTCAAGGCCGAATTGCCGAGGCTCGAGCGCGAGGTGACGCTGTTGCTTCTGCCGAAGGACGCGGCGGACGAAAAGAGCGCCATTCTCGAAATCCGCGCCGGCACGGGCGGGGACGAGGCGGCGCTGTTCGCCTCCGATCTCTTGCGCATGTACCAGCGCTACGCGGAATTGCGCGGCTGGAAGGTCGAGGTTTTGTCGATGAACGACACCGGGCTCGGCGGCACGAAAGAGGTCATCGCCGCGATCAGCGGGCGCGGCGTGTTCGCGCGGCTCAAATTCGAATCCGGCGTCCACCGCGTACAGCGCGTGCCGGAGACCGAGGCCAGCGGACGCATCCATACCTCGGCGGCGACGGTCGCGGTCTTGCCCGAGGCGGAGGACGTCGAGGTCAACATGGCGGAGAAGGATCTGCGCATCGACGTCTTCCGCTCCTCGGGTCCGGGTGGGCAAAGCGTGAATACGACCGACAGCGCGGTGCGCATCACCCATATCCCAACCGGCGTCGTTGTCTCGCAGCAGGACGAGAAGTCGCAGCACAAGAACAAGGCCAAGGCGCTCAAGATTCTCCGCGCACGCCTGTACGAGCGCGAGCGCGCCCTGGCCGATGCCCAGCGCGCGGCGACCCGCAAAAGCCAGATCGGTTCCGGCGATCGCTCCGAGCGCATCCGGACCTATAACTATCCCCAAGGCCGGGTATCGGATCACCGCATCAATCTGACGCTGCACAAGATCGAAAAAATACTCGCCGGCGAGGCGCTGGACGAAATCATCGATGCGCTCGTCTCGCACGACGAAGCGGAGCGGCTTTCGGAACTGCAATGAGTTTCGGAGCCGCCATGCACCCGGAGTTGCCGTGAACCGGGCGGCGCGGATCGACGAGGCCGCGCGCCGTCTCGCGGCGTGCTCGGGCACGCCCCGGCTGGACGCGCGGATTCTGTGGGCCCATGCGCGGGGCGCGGTCGCCACGGGGGACGACGACGAACCGGCCGGGCGGTTCGCCCGTCTGATCGCGCGCCGCTGCGCGGGCGAGCCGGTCTCGCGCATCCTCGGCCGGCGCGAGTTCTGGAGCCTCGATTTCGCGCTCACCCCCGATGTGCTCGATCCTCGCCCCGATAGCGAGACGGTGGTCGAGGCCGCGCTGGCGCATCTGGGATCGCGTGACCGCGAAGCGGCGGTGCTCGATCTCGGCACGGGCAGCGGCTGTCTGTTGCTCGCCGTGCTGTCGGAATTGCCGGGCGCCTGGGGTGTAGGCATCGACAAGAGCGTCGGAGCCTGCCGTGCCGCGCGCGAGAACGCCGGGCGACTTGGTTTTGGCGCGCGGGCGCATTTTGTCGTCGGGGATTGGGGCGCGGCACTCGGCGCGCGCTTCGACGCGGTGCTTTGCAACCCGCCCTATATCGCCGAGCGCGACATCGCCGCGCTTGCGCCCGAGGTCGCGCGCCACGATCCGTGGGCGGCGCTGTCGGGCGGCGAAGACGGCTTGGACGGCTATCGCGCGGTACTTGCAGGTGTGGCGCGGCTGCTCGCGCCCGGTGGCTTTGCCGTGCTCGAATTGGGCCAGGGCCAGGGCCAAGCGGTGAGCGCGCTCGCCGGCGCTGGCGGCCTATGTACCCTTGCATCGAATGCCGATTTAAGCGGAATCGAGCGCTGCGTCGTGTTGCAGACCAAGCACGGTATCGAATGTTAAGTATTTATTGCGTCCAGGACTGCGAAACATCTAGCGGTTTGAGGCATAATTTGCTATTAATACCTGGCGCTTCAGCTCGGATTGCCAGGGGCAATCCCCCGAGAACGCAATAACCAAAAAAGGTTCCGCGATTAATTGGCACGACTTGTCGCGACGGATCCTTGCGTTCGGCAGGTGCTAGAAGCGCTTAGCCCCCCCCAACGATAGCGATACCCATGATGAGGCAAGGTCCTAACAATAACCACAGGCGCATGCGCGGCCGTGGTAATGGCGGCAGTGGTGGCGGTAATAAACAACGCCATATATCCGCTCCGCGCACGCAAACATTCGATAGCAACGGTCCCGGCGGGCGAATTCGGGGCAATGCCTACCAAGTGTACGAGCGGTATCTCGTCCTTGCGCGCGACGCGCAAACGTCGGGCGACCGCATCACCGCGGAAAACTACTTCCAGCACGCCGAACATTATTTCCGCATCATCGCGGCGTCGAACGAAGGCCAGTTCAAGCCCAACCCGAACGGCGGTCAGCCCGAGAACAGCTCGGCGCCCCAGCCGGGTGGCCAAGACCAGCCCCAAGCGCCCGGCGGCGACGAAACCGGCGACTACGAAGAAAACGAACAATATCAGCCGACGTGACGCTCGGGCCGCGCTGGGCCCGACGCGCGATTACAGCCAACGCCGCACCCGGCGCGCGAACGCGCGGTAGGGCTCGACGAGCCTTGCCTCGAGTTGACGCTCTTTGCGCGTGGAGATAACGCGCTTTGTGCGCGCCGACGAAGCGGCCGAGCACGCGCGCGAAGCTGGGCGCGAGTGCGACCAAACACGGGCTGTTCCCGGCCAGCGCGAAGCCGAGAACGACGGCCACCATTGCGAGAGAGATCGGATTGCGCGAATGGCGGTAAAGGCCGTTCGTGACCAAAGCCGTCGCTGGCCGATAGGGCAAAATCGCCGTGTTCGCGCGCGGGAATTGCCGGACCTCCGGGGCGGCGGCGAGGGCGGCCGCGAGGCTGGCACTGTCGCCGAGGATGCGCCGCACCGCGCTTCATCCGGCGTCCTCGAACAGCATTAGGGACTAGACGCGATCGCGCGCGGCGCCGAGCAGGAGCGCCGCCGCGAGCAGCAAGGGCGGCAGAACGAGGACGCCCGCAATATCCTCGCCCTCGCGGGTCGGTGTCTTTTTAGGCTCGGCGGTGTCGGTCTCACACGGTCGCCCGTGCCGGCGCCCGGCGGATCGCATCCCCGTGCGCCCTGCGGCCGCCGTAAGGATTTCGCCAATACCTCCCGCGCCATAATACGCTTCCGGCCCATCTTGTGGCGCCGGAGTCCGGTCCCATATCTATTCTCGGACGCCGCAAAGACGGGTCCGCGTTTGTCGCCCGCCGCGTCAATGGGGGCAAAACCATGCAAACGGGGTCGTGACATGGATATCGAGAAGTTCACCGAGCGGTCGCGCGGTTTCATTCAGTCGGCCCAGGGCTTGGCGGTTCGTTCCGGCCATCAGCGCTTTGTACCCGAACACCTGCTCAAGGTTCTCCTCGACGACGAGGAGGGCTTGGCCGCGAAGCTTATCCGCGCGGCCGGCGGAGATCCCGCGCGCGCGCTCCAGGCGGTCGAGGCGGAGCTGGCCAAATTGCCGCGCGTCGAAGGCGCGGGCGCGGGTCAGCTATATGCCTCGCCGGAGATCGCGCGCCTGTTCGAGGCCGCGAAGACGATTTCGGAGAAGGCGGGCGATCAATTCATCGCCGCCGAACGCTTGCTTCAGGCGATCTCCGGCGCGTCGGGCACTACTGCCGAGCGGGCGCTGGCGTCGTCGGGCGCCGACGCCGCCCGCCTCGGCGCGGCGATCGATGCGATGCGCAAGGGCCGCAAGGCCGATAGCGTCTCGGCCGAGGACAATTTCCAGGCGCTCGAGAAATATGCCCGCGATCTGACCGCCGCCGCGCGGCAGGGCAAGCTCGATCCGGTGATCGGCCGCGACGAGGAAATACGCCGCACCATCCAGGTGCTCGCGCGCCGGACCAAGAACAATCCGGTGCTGATCGGCGAGCCGGGGGTTGGCAAGACGGCCATCGTCGAGGGCTTGGCGCAACGCATCGTCAACGGCGACGTGCCCGAATCGTTGCGCGAAAAACGCCTCATGTCGCTCGATTTGGGCGCGCTGATCGCGGGTGCCAAGTTCCGCGGCGAATTCGAGGAGCGGCTCAAGGCCGTGTTGCAGGAAATCGGCCACGCGGCCGGCGAAATCGTGCTGTTCATCGACGAACTGCATACTCTGGTCGGCGCCGGCAAGGCGGAAGGCGCCATGGACGCCTCCAACATGCTCAAGCCCGCGCTCGCGCGCGGGGAGTTGCATTGCGTCGGCGCGACCACGCTCGACGAATACCGCAAGCACATCGAAAAAGACGCGGCGCTCGCCCGGCGCTTCCAGCCCGTCTTTGTGAGCGAGCCCAATGTCGCGGACACCATTTCGATCCTCCGCGGCCTCAAGGAAAAATACGAGCTGCATCATGGCGTGCGCATCACCGACGGCGCCATCGTCGCCGCGGCGACCCTGTCGCACCGCTACATCTCCGACCGCTTCCTGCCCGACAAGGCGATCGACCTCGTGGACGAGGCGGCGAGCCGCCTGCGCATGGAGATCGATTCGAAGCCCGAGGACATCGACGAACTCGACCGGCGCATCATCCAACTCAAGATCGAGCGCGAGGCTCTGAAGCGCGAAAGCGACGCGGCCGCCAAGGAGCGCCTGTCGGCGCTCGAGGGCGAACTCGCCGAGCTCGAGAAGAAATCCGCCGATCTGACCGCGCTCTGGCGGGCGGAGAAGGACAAGCTCGCCTCGACCCAGAAGATCAAGGAAGAACTCGACCGTTTGCGCGGCGAACTCGACATCGCCCAGCGCCGGGGCGATCTTGCGCGCGCGGGCGAGCTCAAGTACGGCCGTATTCCCGAACTCGAGCGCACGCTCGCGGGCACCGAGGCGGGCGCGGGCAAGCGCATGCTCAAGGAAGAAGTTGCCGACGGCGATATCGCGGCGGTGGTGTCGCGCTGGACCGGGATTCCGGTCGATCGCATGCTCGCGGGCGAGCGCGACAAGCTGCTCGCCATGGAAGACCGCCTGCGCGGCCGGGTGATCGGCCAGGACGAAGCCGTCGTGGCCGTCGCCAATGCCGTCCGCCGGGCCCGCGCGGGGCTCCAGGACCCCAACAGGCCGATCGGCTCGTTCCTATTCCTCGGCCCAACGGGGGTCGGCAAGACCGAATTGTGCAAGGCGCTCGCGGCCTTCTTGTTCGACGACGAAGCCGCGCTCCAGCGCATCGACATGTCCGAATACATGGAGAAGCATTCGGTCGCCCGCCTCATCGGCGCGCCGCCGGGCTATGTCGGGTACGAGGAAGGCGGGGCGTTGTCCGAGGTCGTGCGCCGCCGACCCTACCAGGTGATCCTGTTCGACGAGGTCGAGAAGGCCCATCCCGACGTCTTTAATGTCCTCCTTCAGGTGCTCGACGACGGCCGCTTGACCGACGGCCATGGTCGCACGGTCGATTTCAAGAATACGCTCATCGTCCTCACCTCCAATCTGGGCAGCGACGTGCTCGCCCATCAGCCAGAGGGCGCGGACGTGGAGGACGTGCGCGGCCAGGTGATGGCATCGGTGCGCGCCGCGTTCCGGCCCGAATTTCTCAACCGGCTCGACGAAATTCTGCTGTTCCGTCGCCTCGGCCGCGCGCAGATGAAGGGCATCGTCGATATCCAGTTGCAACGCCTCGATGCCCTTCTCGCCGAGCGCAAGATCGTGCTCGACATCGACGCCGCCGCGCGTGCGTGGCTGGCCGAGGCGGGCTACGACCCGGCGTACGGCGCCAGGCCGCTCAAGCGCGTGATTCAGCGCGCGTTGCAGAACACGCTGGCCGAGCGGTTGTTGAGCGGGGCGATCAAGGACGGCCAAAGCGTGCGGGTGAGCGCGGGCAAGGACGGCCTATCGATCGACGGCGTGGCGGCCAAGGCGGCCTGAGGGCGCGTTCAGCGGCGCGCGAGGCGCTGTTCGGGCGGGACGGCGCGCAACAGGCGCTCGATATCGGTGACGTGGGAGCGATAGCGCACGAGTTCCCTGCCCTCGAGCTTGCGCGCGGCGGCCATCTTCACCGATAGCGGATTGATCTGATTGCTGCCCGACAGCACTTCGTAGTGCAGATGCGGCCCCGTGGATTGCCCGGTCGTGCCGACGAAGCCGATGATCTGGCCCTGGCTCACGCGCGCGCCCTTGCGCAGGCCCGCGGCGTAGCCGGAAAGATGCGCGTAGGCGGTGGAGAAGGCATTGGTGTGCCGGATGCGGATATAATTGCCGTAGCCGCCATTGGGGCCGATCATATCGACGGTGCCGCTGCCTGCCGCCTGGATGGGCGTGCCGGTGACCGCGGCGAAATCGATGCCGCGATGCATGGCGCTGTAGCCGAGGATCGGGTGCTGGCGCATGCCGAAGCGCGAAGTCAGGCGCGCGCCGTCGATGGGCGTGCGCAGCAGGGCCTTGCGCACGCTTTCCCCGCGCTCGTCGAAATAATCCGCCTTGCCGTCGGCGGCGACGTAGTGAAAGACTCGCAGCGCCTTGCCCGAAAGCGTGAGTTGGGCGAAACGCACCTGGCCTGCGTGAACCAGCTCGCCCGCTTCGTTGACGTATTGGTCGTACAACACCTCGAAATGGTCGCGCGGTTGGATTTCGCGCTGGAAGTCCACGTCGTAGCTGTACAGCTGGAAGAATTGCGCCATTACGGCCGCGGGCACGTCCTTGTCGAGCCCGGCCTGATAGAGCGAGCTGTCGATCATGCTGGCGGCATAGGTTGGTTGACGCTCGACCGGCTTGACGACCTGATCGGCGGCGAAGCCGCCCGCGTGACCGCGCCGTATCGCCACGTCATGCAGATAATTGACCGGCACGATCATTTCCCGAAGCCAGCCCCCGTCCTTGCCGCCGCTTGCGCCATTGCCCGGACCAAAGCGCAAGGTCAGTTCCTGCCCGGCCTTGAGTTTCTTCGGATCGAACAGGGTTTTGAGCGCCGCGACGGCCGCATTGGCATCGGCGCGCGCGACGCCGCCCGAGATGAGAATGTCGAGGATGGTATCGCCGTGGCCCACGCGCACGGTGGTCTCGAGCGCGTCGGGTTCGGCCCCGGCCGCGCGGTCGCGGGCGAGGTGTGCGAGCGAGATATCGAGTGTTTTCCGGTCGAGTGCCGAACGCCCAAGTTCTTCGACATCCGCGCCCAAGTGCGCCAGGCCGAACGCCACCGCGCCGAGAGCCGCCGCGCCGGCCAGAAGCCACGAACACTGTCGCCGCCGCTTGGCTCCCCAGTTCCCATCCGAAATCGAATTCCCGTCCGCAATCCGGTTCACGTCGGGCACCGGGCGGGACGCGGTCGCGGACGGTGCGTGGTCGGGCCCGTTCGTCATCCGCGCAAGCGTTCCATCATATTTGGCCTATTTGCCCGCCTATTTTCCGGCCGACGCGACGACCTGCCGGGTTCACCGTATCCCCCGGAGCGGACGCCGGATCGGAAGGGGGGCCGAGATCGGGAACCGCCCTTCCGACAGGCCATTCGAAAACCTTGCCGCCGAAATCCTTGCCGCAGTGCACAATCACGCGCCAAGCGCGCAATACATGGCCACTCTGCGCCGCCCTCGAAAAACCATCGCCAGTGCCGGTTCAGGATGGGTCGAGGGGGCATTGCTGTCAACTTTGCGGGGCGTGGATTCAAGCGATTAGAAAAAAATCTAGTGGTGTTTTGTACCCAGCCCTGCTACATATTGACCACGCGCCCCGATTTATCGCGGCGCGTAGGGCATTGTCGTCCCCGACGTTTGGATTGACAGGTCGAGAAGCCATCCCTATAAACCGCCCCTACGACAGGGCCGTTTAACCGGCCCGGTCGTTCCTGTTATTGGACATTGTGAAACAGCGCGGAAGGGATGCGCAGGCGGCGGCTCGTTCCCAATTGGGAGCATGCCCGCTCGTACTGTGTGTCTCGTGACACCCTGATAACACGGGGATGTCGCAGCATAAATGACGAGCGGGTCACACTTGCATGACATCACGTCCGGGCAACCGGCCGGGATGGCGTGCTAAGTCAACTTGAGAGTTTGATCCTGGCTCAGAACGAACGCTGGCGGCAGGCCTAACACATGCAAGTCGAGCGACCCGCAAGGGGAGCGGCGCACGGGTGAGTAACGCGTGGGAATTTGCCCTACAGTGGGGGACAACCTCGGGAAACTGAGGCTAATACCGCATACGTCCTTCGGGAGAAAGACTTCGGTCGCTGTAGGAGGAGCCCGCGTCCGATTAGCTAGTTGGCGGGGTAATGGCCCACCAAGGCGACGATCGGTAGCTGGTCTGAGAGGACGACCAGCCACACTGGGACTGAGACACGGCCCAGACTCCTACGGGAGGCAGCAGTGGGGAATATTGGACAATGGGGGAAACCCTGATCCAGCCATGCCGCGTGAGTGATGAAGGCCTTCGGGTTGTAAAGCTCTTTTGGCGGGGACGATGATGACGGTACCCGCAGAATAAGCCCCGGCTAACTTCGTGCCAGCAGCCGCGGTAAGACGAAGGGGGCTAGCGTTGTT
>CAMAPP010000122.1 GCA_945860095.1 Rhizobium sp. Q54
GACCTCGCTGACCGTGAGCTTGGCGGAAACGAACCGCTCGCCGGCTTTGAAGTCCTCCAAATAACGCCACGTCATGACCCGCCCTCCAAGGCGCGGACGTAACGCAGAACCGTTCCCGGCAACGCCGCCGGATCGGGGCCGGTGAAGCCGAGCCGGGCATAGAGCGCTTGCGCCGCCTTCATCGTCTCGCCGATGGTTTCGAGTTCGATACGCGCATGGCCGGCTTCGCGCGCGCCCGACAGCGCCGCCTCGACGAGCCGCCGCCCCGCACCCGTGCCGCGCGCGGACGGTGTCACGTAGAGACGGCGCAATTCGCAACCGCCATCGACCGCCCGCACCCCGGCGCAGCCGATCACGGCACCCTTGCGCTCCGCCACCAGCAAACGCCCCGATGGCGGCGCATATTCGCCCGGCAAGGAAGCAAGCTCGGCATCGAAGCCCGTAAAGCACAGCTTGAAGTCGAGGCTTTGCGCATATTGCGCGAACAGCGCGCGCACCGCATCGAGATCGGCCGCGCGCGCGAGGCGTACCACAACGGCGCTCATAGCCAAATTTTTCCCTCGAGATAAAACGTCGCGCGCCCCCGCAGGACGACGCGCGCGCCTTTGAACTCGCAACCGATTTCCCCGCCGCGCGCCGAAACCTGGCGGGCCGTCAGCACGGTCTTGACCAGACGCGCCGCCCAATAGGGCGCGAGCGTGCAATGGGCGGAACCGGTCACCGGATCCTCGGGAACGCCGAGCGCGGGCGCAAAGAAGCGCGAGACGAAATCCACGTCCTCGCCCGGCGCCGTCACGATCATGCCCGGGCGCGCCAAGGTCCGGAGCGCCGCCTGATCGGGGGCGAGGGCACGAATCTCGGCCTCGGTCGCGAAGACGGCCATGAAATCGCGCTCGGCGTGCCAGAGCTCCAGCGGCTCGGCCCCGAGCGCGGCCGTCACGTTCGCGTCGGCGGCCGCGCGCAAAGCGGGCAAGGCGGGAAAATCCATCTCCAGCATGTCGCCCGCGCGCGCGACCTCGAGAATGCCGCTGCGGGTGTGAAAGCGTACGCTTGTTCGCTTGGGCGCCAAGCGGCCAAGGATGAGAGCGGCGCTGGCGAGCGTCGCGTGACCGCAGAGATCGACCTCGGTCGCGGGCGTGAACCAGCGCAAGCCGAAATCCTCGCCCTGGGGCACGAAGAATGCGGTTTCGGACAGATTGTTTTCCGCCGCGATCGCCTGAAGGGTCGCATCGGGCAGCCAAGATTCAAGCGGACACACGGCGGCCGGGTTGCCCGCAAACACCCGGCCGGCAAACGCGTCGATTTGAAAAATCGGCAGTTCCATGGCGCATCCCGCTGGGGTTGGGCGGAGATTAATCCGGAATTAAGACCATCAAGTCTACAACTAACACGCTCTGCCCAATCCGGCCTCGGACCCCATGCCGAACAAGACCGTCCTACCCTTTCCGGCCTCGGCATCCGCGCCCCCCCGGGCGGCGGTGCCGAGCGGATTTGCGGACTATCCCGGACCGATCTTCGCCATCGCCGCCGGCGGCGGCGTGGGCGAAGCCAATGCGCTCGCCAAGGACTGGCTCAAGAGAGCCTCGAGCCTGCCGGACGACTGGCTCGACGATGTGCGTGCCGCGGCTGCCGCGCGTGGCGGCATCACCTCCCTCCGCCTGCCCGGTCCCAAGGGCGAAACGGTGACCGAGCTGTGCGTCATGTCCTCGCCCGGTGGCGGGGCGATCGTCCTCGGCCGCGACGTGACGGCCGAACACAATCTGCGCCGGGCGCTCGCCGAATCGCGCGCGCGCTTCAAGGATCTGATCGAGATTTCGAGCGACTTCACCTGGGAAACCGACGAGTCGGGGCGCTTTGCCTATGTCAGTCCGCACGGCGCGCTCGGCTGGCGGGCGGAGGAGCTTCTGGGGCGCGATCCGGCCGAATTCGCCGTCGGCGCCGGCGCCGGCGCGGCGCTGCCCTTCGGTTCCGAACGCCCCGTCGCGAATGCCGAACTTTGGCTGAGATGCGCCGACGGCAATCTTGCCTGCCTGCAAGTCGCGGCCTTGCCGCTCTGGCGCGACGGAACGTGGCGCGGCGCGCGCGGCGTCTGCCGGGACATCACGGAATTGCGCGCGCGCGAAACCGACCTTGCCCAGGCCCGTCAGCGCGAGCAACTCTTCCTGTTCATCCTCCGCGCGCTCCACGAGGAGGGCGACGGCCGGCGTATGCTTGAAATCGCGGTCTCGGCGATCGCGCGCGGTCTGTCGGCGGATGGTTGCGCCATTTACCGCAACGAACCGAAAGCGGACGTGGAAGTCCTGGCGCAACATGGCATCGTCCCCGAGCTCGACGACCAATCCGTGCGCGGCGCGGGGGATGCGGCGGAGAGGCAAAGTCCGCTCGGCCCGCTGCTCCTGTCGGCGACGCATTTCCACCATGCGGCGAACGGCGCGATTTCGGTCTTTCGCCAGCCCGGCCGGCCAGGTTGGGCGCCCGACGACGTGGCGCTTCTCGCCCAACTTGCCCGGCAAATGGGCGTGGCGCTCGACCAGCTGCGCAATCAGCGCGAGCTAGAACGCCTGTCGCGGACCGACACGTTGACGGGCCTTCTCAACCGGCGGCATTTTCACGAGTTGGTCGAGCACCGCTTGGCCGAGGCGCGGCGGACGAACCGGCCGGCCGCGCTGTGCTTTGTCGATCTCGACAATTTCAAGGCGATCAACGACACCGCCGGCCACGCGCAGGGCGACGCCGCGCTGATCGCGGTCGGACGCCTGCTGCTCGGCGATTCGCGGCCGGGCGATCTGGTCGCGCGCCTGGGCGGCGACGAATTCGCGTTCTGGCTCGAAGGCACCGACGATACCGGTGCCGCCGCACGCGCGCGCCGCCTGATCGAACGCTCGGCCGAACTTGCCCCCTTGAGTCCCCCGGGCCTCAAGCCGCTTGGCTTCTCCATCGGCATCGCCACCCATGCCGCTGGCGGAGCCGAGAGCGTCGAAGAGATGGTCGGCCGGGCCGATCTCGCCATGTACGCAGTGAAGCGAACCGGCAAGGGCCGCTTCGAAATCGCGCCCGCCCCGGACGCCGAACGATTCAAGGGAGTACCAAGATGACCGCTGCCCTAAGAACCGAGGCCGCGCCGTCGTACGAGGAGCAAAAGCGCCTCGCCCATCACGCCGACCCCCATGTTCGCCGCGATATTGCGGGACGCAGCAATGTTCGTCCGGAGATACTTTTTTACCTCACCGCCGACGATTCGCCGGACGTGCGCCGCGCCATCGCGGCGAACGCCGCGACCCCTGTCCATGCCCACGCGCGCCTGGTGCGCGACGGCGACGGCGATGTCCGCACGGCACTGGCCGCGGCCGTGGCGCGGGCCTTGCCGGGCGCCGGTTCCGCCGAGCTTGCCCGCGCCCGCCAGCGCGCGATCGAAACCCTCGACATCCTGGCCCAGGACCAATTGAAGCGGGTCCGCCAGGTTCTGGCGGAGACGCTCAAGGACCGAACCGACGCGCCGCCCTCGATCATCAATCGTTTGGCGCGCGACGCCGAAGCCGACGTGGCCGGCCCCATCCTGCGCTACTCGCCGGTTCTGACCGAAAACGATCTGATGGCGATCGTGCGCGCCGGCGCCACGTCGCCGGCCCTCGCCGCGATTTCAAACCGCAAATCGGTCGGCGGCGGCGTGGCCGATGCCATCGCCGAGACTCGGGATGTCGAGGCGGTCGCGGCGTTGCTCGCCAATCCGAGCGCGCAAATCCGGGAGGAAACCCTCGACCGCCTGATCGACAGCGCGCCGCGCGTCGAAGCCTGGCACCGCCCGCTCGCCGAACGGCCCCGCCTGCCGCCCTCGGCGATCAGCCGCATGGCGGCCTTCGTCGCCGATAGCGTTCTCGAAGGCTTGCGTCGGCGAAGCGATCTCGATCAAGCGACGCTCGACCAGGTGACAAGCGAGGTGCGCCGCCGCCTGGACAAGCCCGCGAACACCGAACACGTCGAAGGCGACGGGGAACGCAAGGACGGCGCCCGACCCTGGACGGAGGCGGCAAAGGACGTAGCCAAGAAAGCGGCCATGGAAAAGGAAGAAGAAGAACGCAACCAATCGGACGAGGCGCGCACGCTCCATCGGGCGGGAAGACTCGACGAGGACTCGATTTCCGACAGCGTGCTCGAAGGCCGCCGGCGCTTCGCCATCACGGGCCTATCCCTCATGGCCGGATTGCCCGAGGCGGTCGTGGAAAAAATCGTCGCGTCGCGCAGCGGGCCGGGGCTGACCGCGCTCGCCTGGAAGGCAAATTTAAGTCCGGAATGCGCGGTGCAGATTCAAGTCCACATGGGCAAGCTATCGCCCTCGACGGTGCTTGCGCCCAAGCGCCATTCCGAATTCCCGCTCAAGACCGAGGACATGGTCTGGCAGATCGAGTTTTTCATGACCCTCGTGCCCGGGGCGATGGCCCGCGCCTGAGGGCGGCTCAGCCGTCCTCGGCTTGGAAGACCATGATGGTCGCGCTGCCGTGGGCGATGAGCTTGCCCTTGGCATCGATCACGCGGCCCTCGGCCGTGGCGACGCGGCGGCCGACATGGACCACTTTGCCTTCACATTCGACCGGCCCCGACGCGGCGGTGAGCGGGCGGATGAAATTGACCTTGAGTTCGAGCGTGGTCGAGCGGCCGCCGGCCGGCTGGACCGACAATACGGCGGCACCCGTCGCCGAATCGATGAGGGTGGCGGCGAGACCGCCATGGGCGATGCCGAGCGCATTCATGTGCCGTGTCTCCGGCGTTACCCGGTAAAGCACCCGGCCGTTTTCGGCCTCGATCAAACGGATGCCGATGAGCGAGTTGAACTGCGAGGACGCGGTGGAATCCGCCACGATCGCCTGTAGGAACTCGAGGCCCGAAACCAGTTTCCCGCCGTGCATGGGCTTGCCGGGACCATAGGCCTGGGGTGCCGCGGTCGTGATTTTGTCCATGTTGTCTGCTGTCTCGATCGTTGTGGCGACCGGACCATACGGGCTCGGGCCATCAGCGTCGAGACGGCAAACGCGGGCGCCAGGCCCGGACGGGCGTGGCTTCTAGCGCAAGCCCACGCGCAGCCCGGCCCAAAGCCCGTCGGGGACGGCGCCACGGGCAAGGCCGATATCGTTGAGATCGTGGTCTTCCGCGCGCCTCGCCGGGGCGACCGGATCGCTAACGGCAAGCCGCGCCGTGAACAGCCTTTCGGCGCCATGCGCACCAGGGCGCGACAGAGCAGGAAGATCGCTTCCCAAGGTTATGTTCACAGACATCGCGCCGCTCCTTTGCCCGCCTCCGCATGACTAGCAGAGATTTGTTAACGAACGATGAGGCGAGCATGACGAAGCCGAGTGGTCCGAAGGCGGCGAAATCGTGGCGCGGAAAAGGCGTGTTGCTAAGCGGCGAAGGCGATGTTGACGCGCCGGTTGTGGCGGCCCTTGTTTTCGATCTTGCCGACCACGACCGGTCCGATTTCACCGGTGCGCGCGACATGCGTGCCGCCGCAGGGCTGGAGATCGACGCCGGCGATGTCGAGCAAGCGCACGCGCCCCGTCCCCATCGGAGGCTTAACCGACATGGTGCGGACGAGATCGGGCGTGGCCTCGAGTTCGGCATCGCCAATCCAGCGCGCCAAAACCGCGTGATTCTCGGCGATCAGGCGGTTGAGCCCGGCCGTCAGCGTCTCGCGGTCGAGCGCCGTATCGGGTAAGTCGAGATCGAGCCGTCCCTTGGTCTCGCTCAAGGCGCCGCCGGTCACGGCGCCGGCGACGAGGGAACACAACAGATGCAGGCAGGTGTGCATCCGCATGTGCTTGTGGCGGCGCTCCCAGTCGAGCGTGGCGTTCACCGCGTCCCCGGGCGCGGGCGGGGCGGCGCCCGCCTCAAGCACGTGAATGGGTTCGCCCGTCGCCGGGTGCTTGCGCGTATCGACGATTTTCAGCGGCCCGCCCGCGCCCATCAGCGTTCCCGTGTCGCCCGGCTGGCCGCCGCCTTCGGGATAGAACACCGTGCGGTCGAGGCGCACGCCGAACGCGTCGGTCGCCACGATCCGCGCCGTGCATGAGCGGAGATAGGCGTCGGAACGGAACAATTCCTCGGTCATGGCGATTCTCCCTTTTGGCTTACGGCCCCGCGCGGATCACGGCCCCGCGCGGATCACGACCAAGAAATAGACTAACGCCGCCGCGCGATCCACACACCCGCGAGGATGACCAAGGCGGCGGCGAGCCCCGTCCAACTCAGGCTTTCGCCAAGAAACGCCACGGCCAGGCCGACCCCCACCACCGGCTGAAAGAACTGGGCCGGCGCCACGCGTTCGACCCCGCCCTTGTCCAACGCCCAGTACCATGCGGCATAGCCGATGATCGCCACGACGAAGGCGAGATAGGCGATGGCAAGCCAGCCGGCAAGCCCGATCGCCGTTATGGCGGAAATTCCGCCCAGCGCCAGCGCGCCCGGCAGCGCCACGGCCGCGCCAAGGGTGATCCCCCACATGGTCGCGCTCCAACTACCGATGGACGAAGACAAGCGCGCACCCGCGACATAACCGAAGGCGCAGATGGTGCATGCGGCGACCATCAGGAGATCGCCCAGCAACGGGTCGGAGCCGCCTTCGAAACCGCTTCGGTCGCCGACGAGCACGCCGAGGCCAAGGATGGCAAGGGCGCAGCCCGCCCACCAATGCCGGGACGGCAGTCGCCGTTCGAGCAGCGCCGCGATGAGCCCGGTCATCACCGGCAAGCCCGAGAGAATGAGCGCGCCGTGCGCGGCCGTGCTGAAGCCAATCCCGATGGTGTACATGACGGGAAAGACGCAAAACCCGCTCGTCGCCGAGCCCAGAAGCCAGCCCCATTGCGCGCGCGTGCGCGGCCAGACGATGCGCCCGGCGAGAATCAGCGGCACGCTGATCGAGGCCGCAAGGACGGTGCGGAGGAACCCGACCAGCAACGGATCGGCGCTATTGGTGCCGATCTTGGTGACGAAGGGACTGGCACCCCAGATGATCACGGTGAAGGCCGCAACGGCCGCGATCGTCGCGCCGGAAATCGGCGCCCCGACGTTCGGCGCGGCGTGCGTCATCCGCCCTCCATACCAAAAGGCCTGACGGTGTGTCCGTGTCCGAGGGGACCGTGACCATGGCCGAGGCCGGGCGCCGCCAGAAGCGCCGCGCGCACGTAGGCCCGCGCGCGCACGATGGCCGCGCGCAATTCAAGGCCCTGCGCCAAACCCGTGGCGACGGCCGACGACAAGGTGCAGCCCGTGCCGTGGGTGTGGCGGGTCTCGATGCGCTCGTCCCGAAATTCCTCGACGCCGCTTTCGGTCGCGAGGAAATCGTGAACCCGGCCGGCCTTGCCCGCGGACGTCGAAAGATGCCCGCCCTTGAGGAGCACGGCTTCGGGCCCAGCGGTGAGCAAGGCCAAAGCCGCCGCGCGCATGGCTTCGGTGTCGGCGATGGTGGTGCCGATCAACACCTCGGCTTCGGGAATGTTCGGCGTGATCAATGTGGCGATCGCGAGCAATCGGCGGCGCAGGGTGGCGCGCGCATCAAGTTCCAGAAGCGCCGCCCCGCCCTTGGCGACCATCACCGGATCGACGACCACGGGCACGCCCGGCGCCAGGCGTTGCAACGTGTCGCAGACCGCGTCGATGACCTCGCTTCGCCCCAACATGCCGATTTTCACGGCGTCCGCGCCGATGTCCTCGAGCACGAGCTCGATTTGGCGGACGATGAAATCCACCGGCACGTCCTGGATCGCGAAGACGCCCCGGGTATTTTGCGCCGTCAAGGCGGTGACGGCCGTCGCGGCGTAGCCGCCAAGAGCGGTCACGGTCTTGATATCGGCCTGAATGCCGGCACCGCCGCCCGAATCCGAACCCGCGATGACCAAAACCCGGCCGCGCGGCCTTGGCGCGCCCTTCATGCCGCGCGCGCCGCGCGCTCGATCGCGGCGGCGATGTCGTCCACCACGCCCGCGACCAAGGTTTCGTTTTCGCCCTCGGCCATCACGCGGATCACGGGCTCGGTGCCTGAGGGCCGGATGACAACGCGCCCCGTGCCGGCGAGGCGCTTCTCGCCCGCGGCGATCGCGCGCCTGACCGCCTCCTCCTCAAGCGGCTTGCCGCCCGAAAAGCGCACGTTCTTCAAGTGCTGCGGCAAGGGCGCAAAGCACCGCGCCGATTCCGATACGGCCTTGCCCGAATCGACGATCACCGCCAGGGCCTGCAGGGCCGCGATCAAGCCGTCGCCGGTGGTGCTGTAGTCCGACAGCACGAGATGGCCCGATTGTTCGCCGCCAATATTGTAGCCTCCCTCGCGCATGCGCTCGATCACGTAGCGGTCGCCGACCTTGGTGCGCACCAATGCGAGCCCGAGGGTCGCAAGAAAACGCTCGAGACCCATGTTGGACATCACCGTCGAGACGATGCCGCCGCCCGTCAGGCGGTTCGCGCGGCTCCAATACCGCGCAACCAGCGCCAAGAGCTGATCGCCGTCGAGCGCCTGGCCTTTTTCGTCGGCCATGATCACGCGGTCGGCATCGCCGTCGAGCGCGATGCCCAGATGCGCGCCGTGCAGCACGACGGCCTCGCGCAAGGCCGTGGTGTCGGTCGCGCCACATTTTGCGTTGATGTTGAAGCCGTCGGGATCGACGGCCAGCGGAACGACATCCGCGCCGAGCTCCCACAGCACC
>CAMAPP010000123.1 GCA_945860095.1 Rhizobium sp. Q54
ATCAGTTGACGCGCGATGTCGCGCGCGGCCGCATTGTGGTCGGTGTCCGCATAATGTTCGGCGAGCGCCAGACGCTCGTTCGCGGCGAGCGCGGGAGTCGCTTCCGCCCGCCGTACCCATGTCTCGCCGTCCGCCCGGTCGCCGCGCGCGAACCCCAGGCGCGCGGCCAGCATGGGCCGCCCGGCGAAGGCTTCCGCGCCAAGTTTTTCCGCGACCCGTTGGGCGCGCACCGGATCGCGCATCGCCAGACCCAGATCGATGACGGCATGTGCCGTGGCCAAGTCGATATCGCCGCCCGCGGCCTGCTCGAACGCCTTATATGCGCCGTCGAAATCGCCGAGTTCGGCGGCAAGTTCGATTTGGAGCCGCAGGACGCGAAGGCTCAAGGGCCGCGCGGCGCCCTGCACGCCGATCCGGGCATAAGCCTCGCGCGCCTGGTCCGTGGCGCGCATCGCGGAAACCCATTCGGCGAAAATGATTTCGGAACGCTCCAGGCGATCCTCGAACGGCGCGAGCAAGGTCAGCGCAAAACCCGCCCGATCGCGCGCCTGAAACAGGCTCGCAAGGGCCGCGATGCCCGCATCGTCGGCATTGCGGGACAAATATTCCTTGGCCGCGCCCGCCGCGTCCTCGCCGCGGCCGAGATCGAGCAGAAGGCTCGCCATGAGTTCGATGCCGTCGTAGTCGAGGCCCTGCGGCGCGCGCTTGGCGAGAACCGCGAGCGCGCCCGCGCCGTCGCCGCGCGCCGCCATCAGCCCGGCCAAGACCGCCACCTCATCGGCCTTAGCCGGATAACGCTCGATCAGGCGCGCGAGCGCGGCCTCGAGGGCCGCATCGTCGTTCCAATACCGGTGCGATTCGACGATATCGCGCATGAGCGCGATATTCGGCGCCCGGCGCTCGAGCGCCTCGAGCATGGCCAATTGCTCGGCGCGGCGCTGGGCCTGCTCGTACACACCAATCAGACGCCGGCGGGCCTCGACGCTTTCGGGATTGGCCCTGAGATAGCGTTCGAGAAGATCGACGGCCAATTCGACATCGCCGAAATAGAGATAGACCTCGGCCAGCGGCACGATCACCGAGGCCGGCAAGCGCTCGGCCGAGACTTGCGCCTCGAAAGCGCGGCGCGCGCCCTCAAAATCGCGCCCCTTGAAGGAAATCAGCGCCAATTCGCGTTCGCCCGGCAACAGCACCGCGCCGGCGAGGAGCCCGAGCAATGCGAGTGCCGCCGCCGCCCCGTAATAGGGCCATGAAAAGCGGCGCGCGGTCCTGAGGTCGGGGACGCCCCTGCGCTGGCGCCGTTGTTCGCCGGGCGCGCTCACGACCGCCCCTCCGTGCCGAACACCCACACGCCATCAACGCCGTGCCCGCCGAACCGGCAGGCACGGCCCAGCGCCCTAGCCCAAATCTTAAACATATTCAGATACTTACCAAGAATTAGCTGGTGCCATCATAGCACACCACCAAATCTTGATATATGAGCGATTCCAGGCCATTGGCTAGGATAACCCCAGATATCGCGGGAATCCCGGCCACCCAGCCGGCTATTTTGGCTCGGGCACGATCCGGTCGAGCGCGACCGTCGCCACATAGGGTTCGAAACCGTTCGCGCGCTGTTCGCGGTAGATGCGTTTTATGCCCTCGGCGTCGTCGGGGTTCCAATAATCGAGGGTCATGATCCGCAGTTCCGGCCGGCGGCGCTTGGCATCCTGAAGCAGTTTGACCTGCTCGCGGTACAGCCTCTGTTCGACCAGCCGGTTGATCTTCTTGGCGAAGTCGTAATCGGCATAGACCGATTCCCCGAGCGCCATGTCGATATCGCGCTCGACCATGGGCAAAAGCGTGTAGGCGCGGTTGAGCATGATGGGAATATCGGGGTAATGGCGCCGGATTGCCTTGATCAGGCGTACCGCGGCCTCGGTCGCGCCCTTCCATTTCAACGGCGCGCTCTCCTCGAGAAAAGGCGGGTTGTCGAGGGTATCGAAAAACAGCCCGTCAAAACCCTTGCGCAGCATCGACGGAATAAGTTCCTCGATCACCAAACCGGTCCACCGGGCATCGCGGATATCGACGTAATAGCTGCCCTTCCAGTTCGGATTCTCGTCCTTGAGAATTCCCCAACCGCGAACCTTGGCGTACCAGGCGCGATGTTTCTCGACCTCGCCGAGGCTGATATAGCCGAGCAAGACCTTGCCGCGTTCCGCCAAGGGCCGGAGCGGCGGGTGGTATTCGCTGTCGAGGACCAAAAGGCCGTAGGGCTCGAAGGCTTCGAGCGGCGCCTTCTCCGTGTAAAAGACGAGCCAAGGCTTCCCGACCGAGCCCGCTCGCACCCGTCCGCTCGCGCCGGCCGGGCGCGGCCGTGCGCCCGCGACCGCAAGGCACGCCGCCGCCCAAGTGATCGCGGCCAGCACGTTCCTGCGGCTCGTCATGCCACGCGCGCCTTGATCAATTCGTCGGCCCTCCCGCTCCACAAGCGCGCGGCCTCGACGACGCGCACGGGAAAAATATCGAGCCGTTCGAGTTCGTCGGACCGCTCGCGCACGAACGCCCTGAGATCGGCGTATCGCTCGAGGCGATAGAGGCACTCCATATACCAGGGCGCCATGTTCGGCGCGAACATGGCGTCGCGACGGCACAATTCGAGCCAGTGGGCGGCAAAGGCGTAGCGGCGCCGGCGCATGAGCAGGCGCGCGACCGCGTGGCGCGCCTCGATGTCGCTCGCCTCGAGCGTCAGATAGCGAAAATAGCACCGCAAGGCGGCAAACCGGCTACGTCCCGCGCGCACCGGATCGAGCAGGCCCGTCGCCGCATAGTCGTCGTGGTGGCGCGCCAAGGCCTTGAGGCGCTCGGCCGATGCCGGCGCCTCGCGCACCGCGCGCTCGAGCGCCTGGGCGCGCTTCATGAAACCGTTCTCGATCGTGGCCATCGAGGTCGCCGCCTGCACGCGGATGGCGTTGTCCGCGTCGCGCAGCGCGAGGCGCAAGGCCGGCGCGAAGGCGATATGGAAATTGCGCGTGAGCACGGCGATGGCGATCTGCTTTTGCGGCCGCGTGCCGTGCGAGAGCACGTCCATCAACGGCCCGATCGCGACCGTGCCGTCCGCGTCCGCGCGCGCGGCCAGGCCTTCCATCGTGCGCGACGAATCGGGCGCGGGGTCATCCGGGAACAAGGCGGCATACCACTCCTCGAAACTCGAATCCGCGCGGAAGGTGACGGCGCGCACGCCAACCGAAAGCAGCGCGCCCGCTGGCCCGAACGGCCCGAACAAGGTCGTTGCCAGCGCAACCAGCACCATTCCCGGCGTCGCACCGCCGGGCCTTCGGCTTTGCCCGATTGCCGCGGCCCAAAGCGCCGCTGAAATGGCGGCATGTGCGAGCGCGCCTTCGGGCACGAGGATGGCACCGCCTAGCAACGCCCAGAAAACCGCCCCTTCCGCGACCAAGGCGGCGCCCGCCACCCAAAAATCGGCGGGCACGAAACGGCGCGCGGGCGGCGGCGCAGATTGGGCTTCGGGTTCGGCCGAGCTCATACGCGCCCTTCGTGCTGATAGAGCGTCCGGACGCGCGCCTCGAAGCGCGCCTCGGGCGCTTTCGCCCGCAACTGGGTGTCGAGCGCGCCCTGCAACCGCTCGGCCGCGGCGGCGGCGTTGCGCGCGCCGACGCCCGGCAACAGAACGACGAAACCGCCCTGCCCCTCGCCCTGCTCGAAGGCCAAGGACGAACTGCCGAGCGCCGAACGAACCGCCGCCGCCGCCGCATCGGCCAATTGCGCCTTGCGCTCGGGTACCACGTCGCCCGGGTTCGCAAGATCGAGGGTAAGCGCGGAGACGTCGAAGCCCTGGCGCCGCCCGAGCGAGATGAGAAAATATTGCTGCGGCGCCAAGTAACGGTTCGGAAGAACGGTGCGGGCATCCGACTGCGCCAAGTCCTCGGCGCGCGAGGATGCATCGACGGCCTTGGCGTAGGCGGTGCCGATCCAGGTCGAGAGCGCGCGCAGATTTTCGACCGTGCTCACGTTCAAATCGAGCAGGTCGAGCCGCTCGACCTTGAGCATGCCGATGACGGCGCCGGTATCGGTGCGGATCAGCGGTCCGGCCAAAACGCCCTCGGCGCCGAGCACGGCTTCGTCGGCCTCGTTGGTCAGGCAGACGATGCGCCGATCCTCGACGATTTCCTCGTAGAGGCGCGTGGATTTCGCGAAGGTGCGGGCAAAGCGGTCGTCGGCGCGCCAGCCGTCTTGGATCGCCGCTTCGAGCACTTGGTTGTTCAGCAGGAACAACGAGAATTTTTCCGGCGCGACGATGGCGCGAACGACGTCGACGATGGCGAGCAGCACTTCGCCCGGATCGCTGCGCTCGATCAACTTCGCGGTTTCGTAGGTGCTGAGAAAAGTGCGGAGCTGACCCGAAACCCGGATCTCGAGATTTTCCTTGATGCGCGCAACCCGGCGATAGGCCTCGCCGAGTCCCTTGGCATGGACGCGCGTTTCATCCAGGTCCGCAACGAGCTCGGCACGCTCGCGTTGATGGCGGCCGCGCAACTCGCCGAGCGTGACCGCCGTCACGAACCACAGCACGGGATGCTTGGCCATGGTGAGCGTGTAGGCGTAGATGTCTTGCCCGAGTTCCTGATCGGGAATCTGACCCGACAGGAAGGCGAGCGAAGCGGCGAGCGCCGCGAGCATGCCTTCGTTCGTGCCGTACTGCGCGGCCGCGAGCAGGACGATGATCCAGAACGGATGGGGTTCCACCCCCCAGTACCGCCCGCCCGAAAACACCGCCTCGTCGAGCGCCACGGCAAGCAGCAGGAACAGGCCGATTTCGAGCAGGGCCGAGGCGCGCAGGCCGAGATAGCGCCGGGCCCCCAAGCGCGCGCGAGTCTCCGCGCCCACGCCGGGCAATTTGGGGCCGGGCGATTCGGAAGCGGGCAATTCGGGAGCGGGCGATTCGAGAGATCGGGCGCTGCGTGCGTCGCTGGCGGCGTCCTCCGTGCTCAAAGCCATCCCTCCCCGCGCTTGCCGGCGGCGATCTTAGCGCGAAAGCCCGTCCGCCCTTGAGCGGCATTTGCGCCGATGGCCGAAACGCCGCGCCTGGACCCCCGGCCCCACCTTCGATTGACCGGACACGGGCAAAGTGGTTTACAGGCCGCACCGCGCGGCCCGGGCGCACCGCATCGCCGGATATGCATCATCGGGTATAAAGGACGCATGGCTCCCGCCTCGACGGCCAACGGCGATATTGCGGCGCCACGCGGCGCGCGCATCCTCCTGGCCGAGGATAGCGCGACGAATCGGATGCTCGCGACCGCCATTCTCAAGAGCGCCGGCTACAATGTTTCGGCCGTGGGCAATGGCCGCGAACTTCTGAACGCGATCCGGGCCCAGCCGGTCGATCTCGTGCTCATGGACATCTACATGCCCGAAATGAACGGACTGGAGGCAACCGCCGCGGTGCGCGCCCTGCCCGGCGAGCGCGGCCAGGTACCGATCATCGCGATGACCGCCTATGCCGTCGAAAGCGACCGCGAAAGCTGTCTGGCGGCGGGCATGAACGATTACGTGTCCAAGCCGATCAACAAACAGGAATTGCTGGCGACCGTGGCACGTTGGCTTCAGGGCTCGGGTGGCGAGGGTCGCCGTGCGGCCGAGTCCCGAGGAGGCGCTGAATCCCGCCGTGCTCGAGGCGCTCGAGGCCGACATGGGCGCGGATACCGTGGTTCAACTGGTGACGGCGTTCATAGGGGAGGCCGCGGAACGGCTCGACCTCCTGACCAAGGCGGTCGGCGCGCAAGATTTTTCGGAAATCGAACGCGAGGCGCTGGCGCTCAAGAGCGGCGCCGGCATGCTCGGCGCCACGCGGCTATACCGGGCCGCCGAGCAGCTCGAACTCGCCTGTCTGGCCGGCGATCACGGCCGCGCGCTCGAAATCGTGCGCGCCATGCCCAAGATCGCGCTTTCTTCCTGCAAGGCGCTGTCGGCGCGCTACCACCTAGGCAGGTGAGCCGCGTTCAGCCGAGCCGCCGCACGCGCACCGTGACCGCTTCGCCGGCGCGCGCGCCGAGACGAAAATCGAGGATATTTTCGCTACCGACGATCGCCTCGACGCTATCGACCACGGCGCCGTCCGCCACGGTCTCGATCTTATAGCGCCCCGCAAGCGGCACCCGCCAACTCGCCTCGCCGGGCCCGAAGCCCTGGGCCTCGAACTCGAAAAAATCGCCCGCGCCTCGCAAGCCCCAGACGCGCCATCGCGATTGAACGAGATAGGGCCGGGCCGCGTCCGGCGCCTCGTCCGCGCGCGCGTTCGGGCGCAAGGCGATCACCGGTGCAAGATGGCTCTCGTCCAGGGCGACGTAGAGACTGCCTTGGTGATGGCGCGCGCCGACCACGCCCTCGGAGCGCGCGAAATCCACCGCCTTGGCGCTCGCGCGGTCGAAGCGGATGGTTTGCAGCGCGCCGCGGTCGAGGATGCGCCAGCGCTCGGGTCCGAGCGCCTCGATGCGCGCCCGGTAAAAGCCGTCGGCGATGCGCGCGAAGCGGCTGGCGGCGATGGGCGCGATGTCGCTCGCGCGCGCGATTTTCAGCGTGCGCAGCAGCGCATCCAGACTGCCGTCCAGATCGGCCGCATAGACATGGTAATAGACGTTCATCGGCTTCAAACGCGCCGAACGCTCGGTGTTGCGGAACGTCGCCTCGACGTGGCGGAAGCCGAAGAAGCGCTGCGACCACAGGCCGGTATAGGTGTTCTCGTTGCTGTTCGTGGCATAGACCTGCCACTCGCGGCCCACGGCCCGGCCAAGCGGCGCCACCCAGCCATGGGAGGGAAATTCGGGATCGAAGCGCGAATCGCCGCCATTGATATTGGCGATACCCTGGGCGCGCGTGGCCGCGATCGTGCGTTCGTCGGGAGAGGTATTGCCCGACCATTGGTACAACTCGACCTTCTTGCCGGCGGGAAGGAATTTCGCGATGTAGTCGACCGAGCCCCGGACCTCGCGCTCGAGATCGTAGGCTTCGAGCGCGTAGGCGCGCGGGATCCGGTGACCCTTGGCAAGAACCTTGGCGGCTTTTTCGTCCGTGGCCGCCGTTTCGCCGGCGCCCGCGGCTTCACCCGCCGACCAGTTGGCCGACTTGGCGTCGCGTGCGCCGGCCAGCCAGGCGGTCAAGGCCGAGCGCCGTTGGGATTTGCGTGGCGGGTAGAGCTTTAGAAACGGCGCTTCCTTCTCGGCCGTATAGTCGGAAAAGAAGCCCCAATCGAACGGATGGCTGTAGGTATGGCTGCCCGCTTCGACCTGCGGCAGCGCAAAAACCGCGCGCGCGGTTTCGCCCAAGCCGTCATCGCCGTACCAATCCGGATCGAGATCCGCCGCGATGGGCGCCACCGTCACCGGCAGGTCGGGGAAAGGCTCGATCGCCTCCTTGCGCAGGACGTCGATCGACAAGGTGGGGCGCTGCTTCGCCCAACGCTCGACAAGGGTCTTGTTGCGCCAACCGTCGCCATCGACGTGGCTGTAATAGATGCGCCGACCCGACAGAGTGGTGGTGTCGGGCTTGGGCAGCTCATCGGTCGCGAAGACCGCGCGAAAGAACGCGAACGGATCGACATACCATTGCCGCTTGCTGCCGTCGACTTCGTTCACATAGGCGTAGCGCCGAGCGGCGTACCCGCCGCGCGGCGAGGTCACGATCAGGTGGGCGTCCGGCCCCTTGCCGTCGGATACGACGAGGATGGGACGCACATCCGCGCCCACCGTTCCCACGCGCTCGAAGGGCGGCAGAACGCGCGGCACGGGCGCCTCGAAGTTCATGAACTCCGGATCCGCCAACTCGATCCGCGCGGAGTAGGTGAGCGAAACCTCTTCCCGCGCGATTCTGACGCCCATTTGGCCAAGCACCCGGTTGACGCTCTCAAGCGGCACCTCCTGGCCCGCGCGCGAGCGCCCGACGCCCGTGAAATTCATGATGGCCACGCGCTTTCCGGCCTTCAAGGCGCCGTCCAGCCACGCAAGATAGGCTGCGGGGTCGGCGAAAATCGCGTCGCTGATGAAGGCCGTGACAATGCCGCGCACATCGCCCATGCGCTCGATCGCGGGCAAGGGTCGGCGAATATCGTGGGGCCGCACGACGAGCCCCAGATGGTTGAGGGGCATCTCGATCATTTGATGAACATGGGAGAAACGGTAATCGCCGAACGCGCCGTCGTAGAGGCCGAGCACGACGCGCGGGACTTCCCCCATGGCCACCGCCGGCGCGGGCCGCGGGGCGGGCGGGGCCGCGCGCGCCGCGGGCGACGGCGCGGACGTCATGACGGCGATCAGGGCGGCAAGGCCCGCATGCGCAATTGCGCGTCGCCACGGCCGCAAGCGCCGTCGGCCCGTCACGCGTTTTTCGTCAACCACCGGAGCGTCGTCTCCAAGCCATCGCGCAAGCCGACCGCCGCGCGGAAACCGAGCTGCGCCTCGGCCTTGCGCGGATCGCCGAGCGATATGCGGATATCGCCGGCGCGCGGCGGCGCGTGCTCGATGCGCGCCGGCCGACCCGCGAGATCGCACATCAGACCCGCGAGTTCGAGGATTGCCGTCGATTTTCCCGAGCA
>CAMAPP010000124.1 GCA_945860095.1 Rhizobium sp. Q54
GCGGCCATCGGGCCGTTCCCGGTGCTCGGGATGGATTGCCGTCCGCCCGTGGCCGGTGCTACTAGGAACGCGGCAGCCCGAAAGCCCGGAGCATCGCATGGCGTTGGATAAGGCCACCGTCGCGCATATCGCGCGCCTCGCGCGCTTGCGCGTGGAGGACAAGGATCTCGAACCCATGGCCCGGGAGCTCGACGGTATCCTCGCCTGGATCGAGCAGTTGAACGAGGTCGATACATCCGGTGTCGAGCCCATGGCGAGCGTGGTGGACGCGCGCTTGCCGCGGCGCAAGGACGAAGTCATCGATGGCGGCCAGGCTGAAAAAATCCTGGCGAACGCGACCGGCGCGGCGCACGGCTTCTTCACCGTTCCCAAGGTCGTCGAGTAATCATGGAACTGACCGATCTGACGATCGCCGCGGCGCGCACGGGCCTGGCCAAGCGGAGCTTCTCCGCGCTTGAGTTGGCCGACGCCCATATCGCCGCCGCCGCCAAGGCACGCGATCTCAACGCCTTCATCACCGAGACGCCCGAGCGCGCGCGCGAGATGGCTGGGCGGTCGGACGCGCGTCTGGCGCGCGGCGAAGCGGGCCTGCTCGAGGGCATCCCGCTCGCGATCAAGGATCTATTTTGTACCGAGGGTGTACGAACCACGGCCGGATCGCACATCCTCGAAGGTTTCGTGCCGCCCTACGAATCGACCGTTACCGCCAATCTGTGGCGTGCGGGCGCGGTCATGCTGGGCAAGACCAATCTCGACGAATTCGCCATGGGCTCGTCGAACATGACGAGCCATTTTGGTCCGGTGAAAAGCCCGTGGACGCGGCGGGGCGACAATCGTCCCTTGGTGCCGGGCGGCTCGTCCGGCGGCTCGGCCGCGGCTGTCGCCGCGCGGCTGGCGCTCGGCGCCACGGGCACGGATACCGGCGGCTCCATCCGCCAGCCCGCGGCGTTCACCGGCATCGTGGGCCTGAAGCCGACCTATGGGCGCTGTTCGCGCTGGGGCATCGTGGCGTTCGCGTCCTCGCTCGATCAGGCGGGAGCCTTCGCGCGCACGGTCGAGGACACCGCGCTGATGCTCCAGTCCATGGCTGGGCACGACCCCAAGGACTCGACCTCGTTCGCGGCACCCGTGCCCGATTACGCGGCGGCGCTGGGTCGCGGGGTCAAGGGTCTGAAAATCGGTATTCCGAAGGAATACCGCCTCGATACGATGCCCGAGGACATCGAGCGGTTGTGGCGCCAGGGCATCGATTGGCTCACGGCGGCGGGCGCCGAGGCGGTCGAGATTTCGCTGCCCCACACCAAATACGCGCTGCCCGCCTATTACATCGTGGCGCCCGCCGAGGCGTCGTCCAATCTCGCGCGCTATGACGGCGTGCGCTTCGGCCTTCGGGTCGAGGGCGAAACCCTCGACGACATGTACGAACGCACGCGCGCCGCGGGCTTCGGCGCCGAAGTGCGCCGGCGCGTGATGATCGGCACCTACGTTTTGTCGGCGGGTTATTACGATGCGTACTATCTCAAGGCCCAGCGCGTGCGCGCGCTGATCGCCCGGGATTTCACCGAGGCTTTCCAGCGCGTGGACGCGATCCTCACCCCGACCACGCCGTCCGCCGCCTTCGCGCACGGCGAGAAGACGGCCGATCCCGTACAGATGTATCTGAACGACATCTTCACCGTGACCGTAAATCTTGCCGGGCTTCCTGCCGTGTCCGTGCCCGCGGGTCTGTCGGGCGACGGCCTGCCCTTGGGCTTGCACGTCATCGGCCGGACCTTCGACGAGGAAACGGTGCTCGGCGCCGCCAAAGTCCTCGAAGACGCGGCCGGTTTCGTCGCGCGGCCGTACTGAGGAACGGAGGACGCCATGGCGATCAGGGGCGAGACCGGCGAGTGGGAAGTGGTCATCGGGCTCGAGGTCCACGCCCAGATCGTATCGCGGGCCAAGCTGTTCTCGGGTGCCGCGACCGCGTTCGGCGCCGAGCCGAACACGCAAGTGTCGTTCGTCGATGCCGCATTCCCGGGCATGTTGCCGGTGATCAACGAGGTTTGCGTGTCGCAGGCGGTGCGCACCGGATTGGGGCTCGAGGCCGAGATCAATCTTCGTTCGGTGTTCGACCGGAAGAATTATTTCTACGCCGATCTGCCCGCGGGCTATCAGATTTCGCAGTACCTCCAGCCCATCGTCGGCAAGGGCACCCTGACCCTGGACATGCCGGACGGCACGATCAAGACGGTCGGCATCACCCGCCTGCATCTCGAACAGGACGCGGGAAAAAGTCTGCACGACCAGGACCCGCGCCTGTCCTACGTCGATTTGAACCGCTCGGGCATAGCGCTCATGGAAATCGTCTCGGAGCCGGACATGCGGACGGCGGAGGAGGCGGGGCTTTATCTGAAGAAGTTGCGCTCGATCATGCGCTATCTCGGCACCTGCGACGGCAATATGGACGAAGGTTCCATGCGCGCCGACGTGAACGTCTCGGTGCGCAAGCCCGGAGCGCCGCTTGGCACGCGCTGCGAGATCAAGAACGTGAACTCCATGCGTTACGTGCAGCAGGCCATCGAATACGAGTCCCGCCGCCAGGTCGAGATCATCGAGGGCGGCGGCACGATCGCCCAGGAAACCCGGCTGTTCGATTCGCGCCAGTCCACCACGCGCCCGATGCGCTCGAAGGAGCACGCCCACGATTACCGCTATTTTCCCGATCCGGATTTGCTTCCCCTGGTGCTCGATCCGGAATGGGTCGAGGAGTTGCGCCGCGCCTTGCCGGAATTGCCCGACACCAAGAAGGCGCGCTTCATGCGCGAATATTCCCTCACGCCCTACGACGCCGGAGTCCTCGTGGCCGATCGCGAGACGGCTGCTTATTACGAGGCGGTCGCCCGGGGCCGCGACGGCAAACTCGTCGCGAATTGGGTCATGGGCGAGTTGTTCGGTCGGTTGAACAAGGCCGGGAAATCGGTGTCCGATTCGCCCGTGAGCGCCGCGGCCGTGGGTGAGCTCGTCGATCTCGTCGCCGACGGCACCATCTCGGGGCGCACCGCCAAGGACGTGTTCGATGAGATGTTCGCGACCGGCAAGGGCGCGCGCGCCATCGTCAAGGCCAAGGGGTTGACACAGATCACCGACACGGGCGCGATCGAGGCCGCCATAGACGGCGTCATCGCGGCCAATGCCGAGAAGTTCGAGCAGGTGCGCGCGGGCAAGGACGCATTGCTCGGCTGGTTCGTGGGCCAGGTGATGAAGGCGACGGGGGGGAAGGCCAATCCCGCTTCGGTCAACGAAATGTTGCGAAAAAAGGCCAAGGGTTGAGGCCGGTCCAGCTAATCGCGTCAAGGACCAAATCGCCGGAGCGCGCTTGATCGGCGGCGTTCGACGTGCCTAGTCTCCGCGCGGAATTGCGGAGCGAGACATGATCGACCTTTTCACCGCCGCCACGCCGAACGGCCAGAAGATCCACATCATGCTCGAGGAGTGCGCCCTGGCGTACGTCGAGCATTGGGTGGACATCGACGAAGGCGATCAGTTCAAGCCGGAATTTCTCGCCATCAGTCCCAACAACAAGATTCCGGCGATCGTCGATAGCGAAGGCCCCGACGGCAATCCCATTTCCCTGTTCGAATCGGGCGCCATCCTCGTCTATCTCGCCGAGAAGACCGGCATGTTCCTTCCCAGCGATCCCGAGAAGCATTGGGCGACGCTCAAATGGGTGTTCTGGCAGATGGGCGGCTTCGGGCCCTTTCTCGGCCAGGCGCACCATTTCAACGCCTATGCGCCGACGCGCATCAAATACGCCATGGACCGTTACACCAACGAGGCACGCCGGCTTTACTCCGTGCTCGATCGTCAGCTCGCGGACCGCGAGTACGTCGCGGACGAATATTCCATCGCCGATATCGCCATCTTCCCCTGGACGCGACTACACGGCCGCCAGGGCGTGGACATGGCGGAATTCACCCATGTGAGGCGCTGGTTCGACGCCTTGAGCATGCGTCCCGCCATCGCCAAGGACATGAAGCGGACCGAGGACATCGTGAACGGTTTCACGGAAAAATCGTGGTCGGCGCTGTTCGGCGCCGATCAGTACGCGCGGAGATGAGACCGGCCATGGATGCAAAGCTCGATCTTTACACCTGGCCCACGCCCAATGGGCACAAGATCCATATCATGCTCGAGGAATGCGGCCTGGCGTACAACGTCGTTCCGATCGATATCGGCGCGGGCGACCAGTTCAAACCCGAATTTCTGAAGATCAGCCCCAACAACAAGATGCCTGCGCTTGTCGATCGCGCGGGTCCCGCCGGGCGGACGATATCGCTCTTCGAATCGGGCGCGATTTTGCTGTATCTGGCCGAGAAGACGGGCAAGTTCATGGCCCATGATCCGCGCGGCCGCTACGCCACGCTGTGCTGGGTCATGTTCCAGATGGGCGGCATCGGTCCCATGTTCGGCCAGTGCAATCATTTCCGCAAATACGCGCCCGAGCCCATCCCTTATGCCATCGACCGCTATACCAACGAGGTCGGCCGGTTGCTCGGCGTGCTCGACCGGCGGCTGAACAAGCGGAAATTCCTGATGGACGATTATTCCATCGCCGACATGGCCTGTTTTCCCTGGGTGCGCTTGCACGAGAACATGGGGCAGGACATCGGGAAGTTCCCGAACGTGAAGCGCTGGCTCGAAGCCATCGAGGCGCGGCCCGCGGTGCAGAAGGCGCTTCAAGTTTTGTCCGAGCGCCGGCGGACGGGCCCCATGGACGACCGCACGCGCGAAATGCTGTTTGGCGCTGCGCAATACCAGCGGCGCTGAGGCGCGACGTGGTGCTGGCGGCGGGAGCCACGGGGGAAATGGCCTATGCCCTGCGGCAGGGCGATTTGGCGAACGCGCTTGCCGTGGACGCGGGCGATGTCTTTCCGCCGGTGTTTTCGACCTCGCATCGCGCTCATGGAAATCTGCTCGGCGCGGCTGATGGCGCCCGAAGTGCCCGCGGGGCGCCTATCGGTCGGCGTGGGCGTGAACGTAACGCAACCTTGCCGCGACGCCCGGCGGGGAAAGCGTGCGTGCGGTATCGACCTTTTCTCGGCATGGCAGGCAAACTCCACCGCTTCAAGGTCCAAATATTCGACCGCGCGGGCTTGGTGGGCGAGGGCACGCATACCCGCGCCATCGTCGATGCGGCGCGCCTCGAGAAGGGGGCCGTTGCGCGTATTGCCGGCGTGCCGGGATGATTGGCCAAGCCGGTCGCCCGAATGGATTGCTCAAGGTGGTTGAGGGAGTTCCGGATGATCGCGCTTTATACCTTCGGCACGCCCAATGGCCGCAAGGCCTCGATCGGGCTCGAGGAAATGGGCCTGGCCTACGACATGCGCGTCATCGACATCATGAAGGGCGATCAGTTCACGCCCGAGTATCTGGCGATCAATCCGAACGGCAAGATTCCGGCCATCGTCGACAGCGAAGGTCCCGACGGAAAACCCTTCGCCGTGTTTGAATCCGGCGCGATCCTGATTTATCTCGCCGAGAAGACCGGCGCGTTCCTTCCCCGCGATTCCCGCGGCCGCTCGGTCGTTATGCAATGGCTCATGTTCCAGATGGGCGGGGTGGGGCCGATGTTCGGCCAGGCGCATCATTTTCGCCGCTTTGCGCCCGAGCAGATTCCCTATGCGGTCGAGCGCTACACCAAGGAAACGCGCCGGCTTTATTCCGTGCTCGACCGGCGGCTCGGGGAGGTCGAATACATGGCGGGCGCGTATTCGATCGCCGATATGGCGACCTATCCCTGGACCGCGCGCCATGGCTGGCAGGGCGTCGAGCTGACGGAATTCCCGAACGTCAAACGTTGGTTCGACTCGGTGGCCGGCCGGCCGGCGGTCCAGCGCGGCATGGCCGTGCCCGCCTGAGGCGCGCCCGTGCGGGCGGACCGCGCCCCTAATGCGCGGCGTGCGCGCTCGGGGCCGGCGCGGTACGTGCGGCGGCGGCCAGCGCGGCCTTGCGCAGCAGCAGGGCGGCCAGTTCGTCGCGGCAGGTTTTGAGAATCGCCGCTTCGCGCGCGTCCTCGCGGTCGGAAACCTGAATCGTACTCAACTTAATCTCGACGAGGTCGAGCATGGTCCGAACGCATTTCCGTGACAGCGACATTTTCCCCTCCAATGTTCGGTCGTACTTCCGGCTTGGTTAAGCCTGGCCCGGTTACGCTGAAAACTTCGTTAACGCGCGGTGGCTTCGCGCTTGGGCCTCGGGCCCGCCGCGGCGTCATGGCGGAACCCTAGGCGCACCACATGGGCGCGGGCTGTGACGGGCGACACAAGGGCGCGGCGCGGGTGTGACGGGCGACACAGGGGCCGCCGGCGCGGGTGTGACGGGCGACACAGGGGCCGCCGGCGGCGGTTTTTGGCCGCGCGTTGACGGGTCGGCTAGGGCCGATTAGAAGGGCTGCGCGGACGAATCGCGCGGGACAGGTGGCCGAGCGGCTGAAGGCGGCGGTTTGCTAAACCGTTGTAGGGTTGTAAAGCCCTACCGAGGGTTCGAATCCCTCCCTGTCCGCCATCCCTATCCGGCGTAATGCTTCACGGAAGCGGCTTTTCTCCTTAAAAAATCGCCAAATAAGCTGCAAACTTAGTAGCTTATAGTCCAGAACCCCGCCGTTGCCGTTCGCTTGCATCCGCCCCCGTTCGGCAATATTATTAGGGGATGGTCGCGGGGATTACCTTGCGGCCCCTCTATACGGAGGGCGGGGGATGCCACGGCGGGCGGTGGGACTCTCGGCGGCGAAGGTGGCCAAGGCTGGCCCCGGCCGGTATGGCGATGGCGATGGGCTGTATCTGCTGGTGCGGCCGAACGGCACCCGCTTTTGGCTATTCCGATACATGTCAACCGCCGGCAAAATGCGCGAAGTGGGACTAGGGCGTGCCGGCATCGATAAGAACGCCGTCAGTCTAGTAGAAGCCCGCGACAATGCCGGCACGCTCTATCGGATGGTCCGGTCCGGCATAGACCCGCTTGCAAAGCGCGAGGCGGATGCGGCGGCAGCGAAGGCGGCGGCGCAGGGCGTGCGGGTAAAGGCGATTACGTTCCGACAGGCGGCAGGGGACTACATCACGTCGCACGAAAAGGCGTGGGGCAATGCCAAGCATCGTCAACAGTGGACGAACACCTTAGTGGCGTATGCCTTTCCGCATTTCGGCGACGTGCCGGTTGCGGCGGTGGAGACAGCGCATGTTCTGGCGGCACTCCAACCCATTTGGACCACAAAGTCAGAGACGGCATCGCGCCTGCGCGGCCGGATCGAGGCGATCTTGGATGCAGCGAAGGCCAAGGGGCTGCGCATTGGCGACAATCCGGCGGCGTGGAAAGGCCATCTGGCCCTGACCCTGCCCGCCCGCGCCAAGGTCGCGAAGGTGCAACATCATGCCGCCCTGTCGTGGCAGGAGGTCGGCGCTTTTATGGAGGCGTTGGAGACGCAGCCAGGCAAGGGGGCCTTAGCGTTGCGCTTCACCATCTTGACGGCGGCACGCACGGGCGAGGTGATTGGTGCGACATGGGGCGAGTTTGACTTGAACGGCGCAATTTGGACGGTGTCGGCTGACCGTATGAAGGCAAAACGCGAACACCGCGTTCCCTTGTCTGAGCCGGTGTTGGCACTGCTGGGCGAGGTGGCCAAGCTTCGCACCAGCGCGGCACCGAACGCCCCGGTATTCCCCGGTGCGGTTGCCGGCAAAGGGTTAAGCAACATGGCGATGTTGACGCTTCTGCGGCGCATGGGACGGAGCGATCTGACCGCACATGGCTTCCGCAGCACGTTCCGCGATTGGGCGGCGGAGTCCACGGCATTTCCTGGCGAGGTGGTCGAGATGGCACTTGCTCATGCCGTTCTTGACAAGGTCGAGGCGGCGTATCGGCGCGGCGATTTGTTCGATAAGCGGCGGCGGTTGATGGCGGAATGGGCGACGCATTGTGCGCGTGCAGACAATCTCGGGGGAGGCAACGTGACCGCACTACGCGCTTGATGGCGTGACACGGCACACGATTGACCGCTACTGTTCGGGATAGACCTTTGGCAATCAACTACGGGACGTTCGCAAATTGCGTCCATCAGACAAGCGGGGCCTTCAGGCCTTGATCGCTATGCGATTCGACACGAGCGACATGGTTGGGCGCGCATAGGCGATGACCCGGAAAGCCGATGATGCAGCAGTGCTGCAACGCTTCACTGCGCTGGTAAAGTTCGAAGAAGATCTTGCAGCAGCGGCAGCAGAGTTCTCGGCGGCACGTGACGGCACAGGTCGAATTGGGGTTATCGCCGCACTCAAGGCTACGCACACTTTAATAGTGTCGTGCGAAATACCCCTAGAACTGTATGGCCCCCTATTGGCACTGGCGTTCGCCCTAGATGGTCTGGATAGCGGCAGCGTGCAGCCGATGGTCG
>CAMAPP010000125.1 GCA_945860095.1 Rhizobium sp. Q54
CGATCCACGCGAGCGCGGGCTGTTCGCTCGCATGGCGCGGCTCGAAATCCGCAATCGCCACCTGATCGCGCACCTGAAGGGTATAGCGGCCATCGACGAAGATCGCGGCGCGCGCCTCGAACACGACGGCCGAGCCCGCCGAGCCCGTGAAACCGGTCAACCAAGCGAGGCGTTCGAGGGCCGGCGGGATGAATTCGTTCTGATGCTCGTCGGTGCGCGGCACGATAAAGCCCGCAACACCCAGGCGCCGCAATTCGGCGCGCAAGGCCGGTAGGCGCTCGGCGCGAGGCCGCCAAGGCCCGCGCGGCACGGCGGCGAGTGCCGCCTTCAGGGCATCGAGCTGCGCCTTCAAACCGGGGTCCGGCGAAGCGGCCACGAGTTCATGCCAGGCATCGGTGATGGCGGCTTGCGGGGCGCCGAGCACGCCGGACACCAGGTCGCGCACCTCGGCGGGACCCAACGCACTGCGGGCCTTGGCCAATAACCGTCCCAATTCCTCGTCGCCCCGATAACTCTCGGGAGGGCATTCTTCGCCGCCAGGCGGGGATTTGGCGCTCATGGCGCCAAACTAGGGTGGGGGCGCCGAGGCGGCAAGCAGCGGTTACCCAAAGATTTAGCCATGCTGTAACTGCAATGCTGCTCTGCGTTCATTATATTGTAATCAATTGATTTATATATTATTTGAGTATTGTGCGCTGCAAAATAACAGAACAATCCATGCAATTTGGTTCTAACTGAGGTATGTCCCATGTCCCCCACGTCCAATAATTTCGGCTCAAGGCGCTCCGGTGGCGGTCTCGCGAGCACACTCGGCGAAGCGATGCTGATCCCGGTGGTCGCGCTCGGCGCATTCGGCGCGCCGTTGGTCCGCCTGCTCGGCCGTGCCGGCTCGCTCGCCACGCGCGTGCTTGCCCGTCAGAACACCGAGTTCGCGCTGTCGCGCCTCGATGACGCGATGCTCAAGGATATCGGCGTGCAGCGCCACGACATCGCGCGTCTCGCGGACGAGACCGCGCGCGCGTCGAACGACAACAAGATATCCGCCGCCGCCTAAACGGAAGACATCGAGACCGCGCGTCGGCGGGGCGGGAGTTCTTCCCGCCTCGCTTGCGTTCGGTCGCCGTCGGCTTCGCCGAGCCGAGCCGGGCCGCGCCGGATCGCATCGCGCCCGATGGCATCGCGCCTAAGTACCAGGCCAAGCCAGCCCTCGTGCCGCATGCGGCGTACGGTGCGCAGTCCGGCCGCCTCGTAGGCGCGCACGACGCCGCGCTCCTCGCGCACCAGAAGGCCCGACAGCACCGCGTGCCCGCCTGGGCGCACATGGCGCGCGATTGCGGGCGCGAGCGCCAGCAAGGGCCGAAACAGAATATTCGCGACCACCAAATCGTAAGGCCCGCCGGCGCCGAGATCGGGGTGGCCAAAACCGCGCGCCGCGCGCAGACGCAGGCGCGCGAAGTTCAAGGCCGCGTTTTCCGCCGCGACCGCCAAGGCCGCCGGATCTTCATCCGAGGCGATCACGCGCGCACGCCACAGCTTCGCCATCGCGATGGCGAGTATCGCCGAGCCGCAACCGAGATCGAGCGCGCGCCGCACGCGCACGCCCGCGCGCGCCAAGCCGTCGAAGCCATGCAGGCAAAGCTGCGTCGAGGCGTGACGGCCCGAGCCGAAGGCCATGCCGGCATCGAGCGCGAGCGCGATGACGCCGTGGGAAAGCGTCGGCCTATCCCCGACCGCGTGCACCAGGAATCGCCCGACGGCCAGCGGCGGAAAGCTCAAGCGGTTTTCCGCGAGCCAATCGCGCGGCCCCAATTCCTCGATGCACGGCACCGGGGCGGCGATCCCGAGACTCGCCGAGATCAACGCGAGCACGATTTCAAGACGCGCGCGATCGGGCGGGGAACCGCCGAACGCCTCCACGCGCATGGTGCCGCCGGGCACACGCACCGCCGCCACGCTGTCGCCGAAGCCCTCGAGCGCCGCCCAGAACGGCTCGGCCAGGCCCTCCTCGACCTCGACCGCGGTGCGCCACGCGCCCCGCCCCGCGCCGTTCGCGCGCGCGCTCATCCGCGCGCGCGTCTTGTCAGGGCCGAAGGTGCCGCACGGACCGCGCCCGCCATGCGCCCGCCCGCTCTCGCCGAACACCCCCACCGAATCGCCGGAATCGTTTCCATCGCCTCCGCCTTCACGCGCTTCCCCGTGGCCGACGCGGCGGCCAAGCCCCTGACCGACACGCGGCACGCGCTCCAGATTACGTGGGTGCGCCATGCCGTGCACGCCGCGATCTTCGCCGCCGTCACCTTCTCGCGCCACCCCTCGCATGTGGCGCGCACCCGCTATCCTGGCGCGCAACTTGCGCGCGGGGCGGCGGGTTTCCCGAGCCACGTGCCTTTTTTGTGGCACTCGCTTTCATTCCCTTGGGCGTGCGTGCGCCGCCAACATGGTTGGGCCGCTTCTGGTAACCGCGCTATCGGTGCCGATGCTCGGCGAGCGCGTGGGCTGGCGGCGCTGGTGCGCGGTCGCGCTCGGCTTCGCCGGCGCCATAATCGTGGTGCGGCCGGGGCTCGGACTCGTGCACTGGGCGACCGAGACGCCCTCCCGCCGCAACTGGCGGATCATCTGACGGGAGCCGTAAAACGGATACTTCAAAAACAGCTCGTCGATACGGCGCATCAGCGCCATGTTCTCCGAACTCTCGCCCTTCGGCGTGTAATAGAACGCGGATCGGCCGATCGAGAGCAGGCGGCATTGATGGCTCAAGCTCAAGCCGGGACGGCCGGGCGCGATCATCGCCTTACGCTCTCCCCGGCTCATCGCTTGAGCCCTCTCGCTAAAAAATCCCGCTCCACCGTCAACTGGCCAATCTTCGCATGGAGATCGCGAACTGAGCTGGTCCCAGGAAATCGGACAGGGGGCTAAGGTGTATTCCGCCGAATTTCCGCCGACGATCACCCCGAGGGCACGCCGATGCTGGGCACGCTGTACGGCCTGGCGCTCAGCACGCTGGCCCTACCCTTCATCTGGCAGGCGATGACCTGGGAGGATTGGCGCCATGTCTTGATCATGAGCGCGATCAGCTCCTGATCATGAGCGCGGTCGGCGGGGCGGCGCATTTCATGATGGCCAAGGCGTTTCGTTTGGCGCCCGCGTCCCTCCTTGCGCCCTTCGCCTATGTCCAGCTCGTGAGCGCGCCCGGATCGAGCATTCTCGTCTTCGGCGACGTGCCCGACGCCCATACGGTGTTCGGCGCGCCGATCATCGCCGCGAGCGGGCTTTACATCGCCCATCGCGAACGCCTGACCCAGCGCGAAAACCTGACCCAGCGCCGCGCGGCCCGGGACGGGCGCCCATTCCTTGCCTCGGGCGCGCGCCGCGCCCACACTCCGCCCGGGATCGCCGCCAATGACCGCCGAACAAAATCCGCGCCGCATCGAGGGGATCGTGCTGATCGCGGTCACCTACGCGATTTTTCCGCTCTCGGACGTGGCGGCGAAATACCTGACCGAATCCTGGCACGTCTTGCAGATCAGCTGGGCGCGCTACGTGATGCAGATTCTGCTGCTCGTGCCCTTCGTGCTGGCGCGCCACCCGCTTTCGATTTTACGCACCCGCCACCACACCCTGCAATTCGCGCGCGGCTTTTTCGGCTTCGCCAGCAATATTCCCTTCGTCATCGCGCTGTCCTTCGTGTCGGTGGCGGACGCCTTCGCCACGGGTCTCATGGGCCCGCTGATCCTGACCGCGCTCTCGGTGCCCTTACTCGGCGAGAAGGTCGGCTGGCGGCGCTGGGCCGCGGTCTTCGTCGCTTTTCTAGGCGCCATGATCGTCGTTCGCCCGGGCCTCGGCATCGTGCATTGGGCGACGGCCCTGCCCTTGCTCGCCTCGGTGATGTTCGCGCTCTATCAGATTTGCACGCGTAAGCTCAATGCCCACGATCATCCCGAGGGCACGCTGCTGTACGGCGCGGTCTGGGGCTTGGTGTTCGGCGCCTGCGTCGTGCCCTTTGTCTGGACGACGCCGACCTGGCACGATCTGGCGCTCGTCGCGGCGCTCGGCCTCGCAAGCTCGGTCAGCCATTTCCTGCTGGTGCGCGCCATTCGCTTTGCGCCCATGTCGTTGCTCGCGCCCTTTTCCTACTCGCAGATGATCAGCGCGGTCGCCGTCACTTTTTTGTTTTGGGGCGATCTGCCCGATTTTTTCACGATCGTGGGCGCGGGCGTGATTGCCGCGAGCGGGCTCTACGTCGCCCAGCGCGAGGCGCGTCTTGCGCGCGCCGGACGCCTCCAAGCCAAAGCCAGCTAGCGCGCGCTCGGCTTGAAGCTCGCGACCGTACGGCCCCAGCCGTGCTTTTCCGTCGCGTGGAAATTGCCGATGACCAGACAGCCGCCCAGGACCTCCAGCGGCGCGAATTCGTGCAAGGGATCTTGGGGTAGGCCGCGCAATTTCACCTTGGCCCGCCCCGTTGTGCGCGACAGCAGTTCGAAATCAGGCGATGTGTCGCGTTCGATGACGCGCTTGGACAACCAGCCCGGGCCGTCGGCGCGCGGCTGGATGTGCAAATTGAAATGCGGCGTCAATGGCACCGTCGGCAAGTCCGCGACCGGCCGCGAAAAATCGACCGAAATATCGATGATCGTCTTGCCATGGCGCACCGCGGTGCCGCGCGCGGTCTTGCCCCGCCGCTCGAGCGCGATCTCGGCGTATTTCTTGGGATAGCCCCACAGATCGCGCCCCGCCGCGATGGCGCGGTCGTCGTTTTCGTACTCGAAAAAATAATGCCCGCCCGGCCGACCGCGGAAGGTGACGGGCAGGACGACGGCCGCGTCCATGTAGGGGACCTTGTCGCAGTTCGAAAAATCCGACACCGAGACGACGAACAAATCCGAAGCGATCTCGAACGGCGTGGCCTTGAGATAGCGCGCGAAGACGCGCTTATCGCCCCGGCAGATTGCGAACAGGGTGGCGTTGCGCGGGCAGTGATAGGGCACGAAAGGATCGGGGATGAGCGGCGCGTGGACGGGCATGGAGCTGCCTTGCCGGACCTTGAAGCGCGCCATCGCGTTCTGTCCCCCGTTTTGTTCGCGAAATCCCTAGCGCGTCACCATAGCCGCGCCTGGGCCGGCGCACAAAACACCTCGACATCGGGCGCCCGGGCGCTGGACGGGAACGTGGACGCGCGCGCACACTCGGCGACGCCCGCGACCGCAAGAATTTTTCGGCGGCTAGGATTTCATGACCGAACATTCGCGCGCCGCCCAGGGCGCCTTCTGGATGCTGGCCTCGATCGCGACTTTCTCGATCATGGACGCGATCGCCAAATATCTGTCGGCCGATTATCCGACGGCCATCATCATGTGGATCCGCCACCTGTCGCAATGCGTCTTCGTCATGGGCCTGCTCGCGCGGCACGGCGGATTCGGCTCCTTGCGCTCGGCGCGGCCGGCCCTGCAAATCGGCCGCGCGATCTGCAATATCCTCTCGACCTATCTGTTCATCTACGCCCTTGCCTTCGTGGGCTTGGCCGACGCCATCGCCATTTCCTCGGTCGGGCCGCTGATGCTCACCGCCCTGTCCGTGCCGCTGCTCGGCGAGAAGGTCGGGTTACGGCGCTGGAGCGCGGTCTTCGTCGGCTTTCTCGGCGCGCTCGTCATCGTGCGCCCGGGATTGGGCGCGATGCACTGGGCGGCGATGCTCTTTCTCGTCGCCGCCTTCCTCAACGCGCTGTTCCAGATCGGCACGCGCAAGGTGAGCGCGACCGACAGCGTGGCGACCACGCTGTTCTACACCACGGCCACGGGCCTGGTGATGACGACGCTCGCCGTGCCGTTCTTCTGGGTGGACGTGCCGGGATGGGTCTGGGCGCTGCTGATCGCCCAAGGATTATTGGCGGGCGCGGCCCATCTGTTTCAGAACCGCGCCTTCGCCCTCGCCCCCGCCTCGGCGATCGCGCCGTTGACCTACGCGTCCCTCGTCGCCGCGACCGCGCTCGGCTTTGCCGTCTTCGGCGATTTACCCGATGGCTGGACGATCCTGGGCGCGATCATCGTGGTCGGCTCGGGCTTCTACGTGATCTATCGCGAGAGCGTGCGAAAGCGCGGGTTAAGCCGCCCCTCGCCGCGCAACCCGCCCCTCGCCGCGCAACCCTCGCGCCTCGCGCATCACGCCTTGGTGACGCCTCACGCCTTGGTGACAAAGGACGCCATCACCTTTTTGTCGCCCGCCTTCTCGAAGGCGATGTCGAGCTTGTCGCCGTCCGCCGCAATCACCTGGCCATAGCCGAATTTCTGGTGGAACACGCGCGTGCCCGGCGCGTGGGCGGGCGCGGCCTTGGCGATGGCGGGCCCGCGCCTGGCCTCGATGATCGTCGCTGGGCGCAAGGGGCGTTGGGCGGGGCGTTGCGGGGCAAAATGCGCTGATGCCTGGCGCTGTTGGTTCTGCCAGCGCCGCGGGGTTTGGGCGGGGGCGTCGGCGTCCACAACGTCCTCCACATCCTCGCCCGAACGCGCCCGTGGCCCGCGATAGAGCCCGTTCGACGCCTCGACCTCGACCGCCGAGAGCGGCAATTCGTCCACGAAGCGCGAGGGAATGGCGCTCTGCCACATATTGTGGATGCGCCGATTGGCAACGAAGCTCACCACCGCCCGCTTGCGCGCGCGCGTGAGGCCGACATAGGCAAGGCGGCGTTCCTCCTCGAGCGAGGCGAGGCCGCCCTCGTCCAAGGCGCGTTGATGGGGAAACAAGCCTTCTTCCCAACCCGGCAAGTACACCGTTGCGAATTCGAGGCCCTTGGCCGCGTGCAGGGTCATGACACTGACCATGTCGCCGCCCGCTTTCTCGTTGTTGTCGGCGACGAGCGAGACGTGTTCGAGAAAACCCGCGAGGCCGTCGAAGTCCTCGAGCGCCGCGACCAGCTCCTTCAAATTGTCGAGCCTTCCGGGCGCATCCGCCGTCTTGGCCGCGCGCCACATCGCGGTGTAGCCGGATTCGTCGAGCACGATCTTGGCGAGATCGGGATGGCGCTCGGTCTCGGCCAGTTTCCGCCAGCGCGCAACATCCGCCACGAAGGCCGAGAGAGCACGCTTGGCTTGGGGCTTGAACTCGTCGGTTTCGACCATGCGCCGCGCGGCCTCGAACAACGACACACCCATCTCGCGCGACAGGGCATGCAATCCCTGCACCGTCGTCTCGCCGATTCCCCTTCGTGGGGTGTTGACGATGCGCTCGAACGCCAGGCCGTCGGCGGGCGAATGGATAAGGCGCAGATAGGCAAGCGCGTCGCGGATTTCCTGGCGCTCGTAGAAGCGCGGGCCGCCGACGACGCGGTAGGGAATGCCGAGCTGGACAAAGCGTTCCTCGAACTCGCGCGTCTGGAACGAGGCGCGCACGAGAATGGCGATGTCCGAGAGCTTGCCGCGCGCGCGCTGATGGGCCTCGATGTCGTCGGCGATGACGCGCGCCTCTTCCGCGCCATCCCAATGGCCGCGCACGCGCACCTTCTCGCCCACGGCGCCGTCGCTCCACAGCGTCTTGCCCAGGCGGTCGCGATTGTGCGCGATGAGGGCGGCGGCGGCCGCGAGGATGTTCTGGGTCGAGCGGTAATTCTGTTCGAGCCGCACCACCCGCGCGCCGGGAAAATCGCGCTCGAACCGCAAAATATTGCCGATTTCCGCCCCGCGCCAGGAATAGATCGACTGATCGTCGTCGCCGACGCAGCAGATATTGCGCGCACCCTGCGCCAAGAGGCGCAGCCAGAGATATTGCGCGACATTGGTGTCCTGGTACTCGTCCACCAGGATGTAGCGGAACTGTTCCTGGTACTTGCGCGCGATCTCGGCGTCGGTCGTCAGCAGGGTGAGGGCGTGCAGCAGGAGATCGCCGAAATCGCAGGCGTTGAGCACGCGCAGGCGTTGCTGATAGATGCGATAAATCTCCAGCGCCCGCCCGCCGGCGAAATCGCCGCCATCCGCCGCCGGCACTTTGTCGGGCGTGAGGCCCTTGTCCTTCCAGCGCTCGATGACCGCGTGCACCGCGCGTGCCGGCCAGCGCTTGTCGTCGATCTTCTCGGCGCGGAGGATCTGCCCGATCAGGCGAATCTGGTCGTCCTGGTCGAGAATCGTGAAGCTGGACGTAAGCCCCAGCACCTCGGCATGGCGGCGCAGCAGGCGCGCGCACAGCGAATGGAAGGTTCCGAGCCACAGCCCCTCGACGGCACCGCCCACTTGTCCCGCCACCCGCTCCTTCATCTCGCGCGCGGCCTTGTTGGTGAAGGTGACCGCCAGGATTTGGTTCGGCCAGGCGCGCCGCGTCGCAAGTATGTGCGCCAAGCGCGTGGTCAGAACGCGCGTCTTGCCGGTGCCGGCGCCGGCGAGCACGAGGACGGGCCCGTCCACCGCCTCGACAGCCTCGCGCTGGGCGGGGTT
>CAMAPP010000126.1 GCA_945860095.1 Rhizobium sp. Q54
GCCATGGCCTACAAGTACTCGGTCGGCCAGCCCTTCATGTATCCGCGCAACAGCCTCAAATACGCCGAGAACTTCCTGTACATGACCTTCGGCGTGCCGTGCGAGGAATACAAGATGAACCCTGTCCTGGCGAAGGCCATGGACCGCATCTTCATCCTGCACGCCGACCACGAACAAAACGCCTCGACCTCGACCGTGCGCTTGGCCGGTTCCTCTGGCGCCAACCCGTTCGCCTGCATCGCCGCCGGCATCGCCTGCCTGTGGGGCCCCGCCCATGGCGGCGCAAACGAGGCCGTTCTGGCCATGCTCCGCCAGATCGGCTCCAAGGCGAACATCACCGAATACATCGCGCGCGCGAAGGACAAGAACGACAATTTCCGGTTGATGGGTTTCGGCCACCGGGTCTACAAGAATTACGATCCCCGCGCGGCCGTGATGCGCAAGACCTGCCATGAAGTGCTGAACGAACTTGGCGTGCGCAAAGATCCGCTGCTCGAACTCGCGATGGAGCTCGAGAAGATCGCGCTGAACGATTCGTATTTCGTCGAGAAAAAACTCTATCCGAACGTGGACTTCTACTCGGGCATCATCCTGCAGGCCATGGGTTTCCCGACATCGATGTTCACGGCGCTGTTTGCGCTCGCGCGCACCGTCGGCTGGATCGCGCAGTGGATGGAAATGATCGACGATCCCTCGCAGAAGATCGGCCGACCGCGCCAGCTTTACACCGGCCAGACCGAGCGCGCCTACGTGCCCGTCCATCAGCGCGCTTGAGCATGACCAGCGGCGGCCGTTCGCGCACCAAGCCGGTTTCGCCCCGAGGCATCGCGCTGGCCCGCGTCTTGCCCCAGGGCGGACTCGCGCCCAAGGCCGCGAACGACAATCTGCGCAAACCGGGAGATCCGGCGGCCGCGCCCTCGCGCGGGCTGCAACTGCTCTTCGCCTTGGCGTTTGCCGCCGCGGCGTTCGCCCTTCTCTAGCCCCGCTCGATCAACTCGATCTTGTAGCCGTCGGGATCCTCGACGAAGGCGATCACCGTCTTGCCATGCTTCATGGGCCCGGGCGGGCGCACGATCTTCACTCCGGCTTCGGCCAATACGGCGCACGCCCGATGGATTTCCGGCACGCCCAGGGCGAGATGCCCGAAGCCCTCGCCTAGCGCGTACGCCTCCTCGCGGCCCCAGTTGTGGGTGAGTTCGATCACGGTGTTGCTGTCCTCGTCGCCGTAGCCGACGAAGGCCAAGGTGAACTTGCCGTCCGGATAATCGGTCCGCCGCAAGAGCCGCATCCCGAGCAGCCGGGTGTAGAAATCGAGCGATTTCTCGAGATCGCGCACGCGCACCATCGCATGCAGCAGCCGATACGACGGCGACATCCTCAGCCTCCCCTTGTTTTAATCTCTTCGAGTATGGCGCGTGCGGCGCGAACCGAGGGCGGCACGCCGCCCGCGCCCAGGCGCGCGATCGCCTCGCGCACGGCGGCGATTTGCGCGGCGCGAGCGGCCGAATCATCGAGGAGGCGCGCGACGGCCGGCGCCAAAAAGCGCGCCCGGCAGCGGACCTGGATGAATTCCGGCACCGCCTCGCGTCCGAGTACGATGTTCGCGAGCGTCGCGTACTCGACCTTGATCAACGGCTGGACAAAGGCATGGGTCAAGGGGTGGATGCGGTAGGCGATAACCGCCGGCAATCCCGCGAGCGCCAATTCGAGCGAGACCGTGCCCGAGGCCGCGAGTGCCGCGGTCGAAGCCGCGAAAGCGTCGAACTTCTCGGCCACACCCTCGACGACGATCGGAGTTCCGGGCCAGGATGAGGCGGCCCGCCGCACCTCCTCGGCCACGTTGGGCACGGTTGGCACCACGATTCGCAAGCGCGGCCGTTCGCGGGCGAGCGCCGCCACCGTCTCGCCGAACACCGCCAACAGCGTGCGCGTCTCGCTCTGCCGGCTGCCGGGCAGAACCGCGAGCAGGGGGACGTCCGAGTCCAAGCCATGGCGCGCGCGAAACGCCCGGCCATCGCCCCTGTCGGCGCCTTCCTCGACCACGGAATGGCCGACGAAGCTCGCGGCAAGTCCTTCGCGTTCGAAATACGGTGGCTCGAACGGCAGCAAGCACAGCACGCGGTCCAGGAAGCGCGCGATGTGCCTGGCGCGCTTGGGCCGCCAGGCCCAGACGCTGGGTGCCACATAGTGGATGCGCCGCGTCGTGCCGGGCACAAGGCGCTTTTGGACGCGAAATCCGAATCCCGGAGAATCGATCGTGACCACCGCCGAGGGCGCCTCGGCCTCGATGGCGCCAACCGTTTGGGAAATGCGCCTGAGCAGGAGCGGCAAGCGCGGCAGCACCTCCGCCACGCCCATGACCGCGAGATCGGCCATCGGAAACAACGAGATCAAGCCCTCCGCCGCCATGCGCGGACCGCCGATGCCGGAGAAGCGGATGTCCCCGCCCGATTCGCGCTTGAGCGCGGCCATGAGGCGCGCGCCCAGCGCGTCGCCCGACGGCTCGCCCGCGGCCAGGAACACCAATGGCGCCATCAGCGCGCGCCGCCGAGGGCCGTCGCTATCTCCTCAACGGACACCGCGCCTGCATCCACCGCCAGAACGAAAAGCCCCAAGCGATCGGCTTCCGCCGCGACGTCGGCGCGCCCGAGCACGAGCGCATGCCCGGCCTCGATCGCGATGCCGCGCAGGCCCGAGGAAGCCGCGCGCGCAACCGTTGCGACGCCGATGGTCGGCAAATCGGCGCGCCGGTCCTGTCCGGGCTTGCAGCTCTTGACCAACACGCCACCCGGCCCCTCGCGCCTCAAGGCGCCGGCGCGCGCGAGCAGCGCATCCGTGCCCTCGATCGCCTCGACGCCAAGCACCAGGCCTTGCTGGACGATGACGCCCTGCCCGACATCCAGGCGCCCCAATGCGCGCGCGATTTCAAGACCGCGCGCGATATCGCCGAGCGCCCCGTCATCGGGCCGCACACACGTATACAGGCCGGAGGGCGCCAGAAGATCGGCCAAAATCCGGTCGGCGCCGATCACGCGAAAGCCTTCGGCCTCGAGCTCGCGAATGACGGCCGAGAGCAACCCGTCATCGCCCAGCGCCGCAATCCCGACCTTGGCGAAGAAGCGCACGGTTCTGAGATCGGGGCGCAATTCCGCGAGGCTGGGGCGACGAATGGCGCCGGCCATGACGAGTTCGTCCACGCCTTCGGCCTTGAGCCGCTCCAGCGCGGCGCCGGTCGCGCCCAAGCGAAACCACGCATGGGGCGCGGCCGCGATCGTTGCAGCACTCGCTTGACCTTCGAATGCGACGACGAAATGGTCCCGGCCCAGCGCGCGGCAAGACGCGGCGAGCAAACCCGGCAGTTCGCCTTGGCCAGCGAGGATACCGAGTTTTCCCACTAGTCCGCTTCGCCGGCCTTGGGCTGGCACACGGCCCGATTGGACGAACCGCGAATGAAGCGCACGACGTCCATGACGCCTTCGTTTTCCCGGTAGAGCTGCTCCACGTCGTCCACCCGTTCGGCGAGCGTGCCTTCTTCCGCGAACAACAAGCGATAGGCCGTGCGCAACGCGTGAACGTCCTCACGCCCAAAGCCGCGGCGCTTCAGGCCGACGATATTGAGGCCCGAAAGATGCGCCCGGTCGCCCGTGGCCGAGCCATAAGGGATGACGTCGTTCTCGACTCCCGACATGCCGCCGATCATGGCGTGCCGGCCGATGCGCACGAATTGGTGCACCGCCGACAACCCGCCGAGGATGGCGTAATCGCCGACATGCACGTGTCCGGCGAGCGTGGCGTTGTTCGCGAGAATGACGTGGTCGCCGATGACACAGTCGTGCGCCACATGCGCGCCGACCATGAAAAGGCAGTGGTCGCCGACGCGCGTGACCATTCCCCCGCCCTCGGTTCCGGGATTCATCGTCACGTGCTCGCGAATTACGTTGTCCGTGCCGACGATCAATTCGGACGGCTCGCCCTTGTATTTGAGATCCTGGGGGGGATGGCCGATCGCGGCGAAGGGAAAGATCTTCGTCCGCGCGCCGATCCGGGTCCGTCCCGCGACGACCGCATGGGACACGAGCTCGGCGCCATCGCCCAATTCCACGTCGGCGCCGACGATACAGTAAGGACCGATCTTGACCCCGGCGCCCAGCTTGGCGCTCGGCTCGACGATGGCCGTCGGGTGAAGTTCAGTCATCCAGAATCATCGCCGAATAGGTCGCCTCGGCGACGATCTTCTCGTCCACCTTGGCCTCGGCGTTGAAGCGCCAAACATTGGCCCTGCTTCGGTCCTTGACGACGTGGACGCGCAGCGTGTCGCCCGGAAAGACGGGTTTGCGGAAGCGCGCGCTGTCGATGGACATGAAATAGACAAGCTTGCCTTCGGCCGCTGCGCCCAGCGAATGGACGACCAGCACGGCGGCAGTCTGCGCCATCGCCTCGATGATGAGTACGCCCGGCATGACCGGCCGACGCGGAAAATGTCCTTGAAAATGGGGCTCGTTGATCGACACCTGCTTGACGCCGATCGCGCTCTGCCCCACCACGGCCTCGACCACGCGTTCGATCATCAGGAAGGGATAACGATGGGGAATCATTTCCATGATCCGGCCCACATCAAACTCCACGCCGACGGCGCGCTTATCGACCCCGCTCGCTTCCATGGATTACTTGCCTTTTTCTTCCGTCAGACGCTGAAGGGTGGCATAGCCGCGGAAAAACTGCTTGATCGGCATGGCGGGGCAGCCCATGACGGTGGCACCGTCCGCAACGTCGCGCATCACGCCGGAATGCCCCGCGATCCGGGCGCCCTTGCCGATCGTCAAATGGCCCGCCAAGCCCGATTGTCCGGCCAAAACCGCGCCGTCCCCGATCTGCGTGCTGCCCGATACCCCCGACTGCGCCACCAAGACGCAATATTTTCCGACGCGGACGTTGTGCCCGATCTGCACCAGATTATCAATCATGGTGCCTGCGCCGATTACCGTGTCGGGCCCGGAGCCGCGATCGATCGTGGAATTGGCGCCGATCTCCACATCGTCCTCGACGATCACCCGGCCAAGCTGGGGAACCTTGGTAAAGCCCCTCTTGCTCATGGCGAAACCGAAGCCGGGCTGCCCGATACGCGCGCCGGGGTAAATCACCACTCTGGAACCGATGAAGCAGTGGCTTAGGCTGGCATTGGGACCGATCGTGGTGTCGTCCCCGACCGTCACGAAATCGCCCACGACCGCATTCGCTCCGACGCGGCAGCGCGCACCCAGAAGCGCGCCTGCGCCGATGACGGCACCGGCACCGATTTCGCATCCCGCGCCAATAACGGCGTTCGCCGCAATAACGGCCGAAGGATGGCTGATGGGCACCGGCGGGGGTTCGGGATAGAATGCCCGCGCCGCCAGCGCATAGGCCCGGTAGGGCTCGTCCGACAACAGCAAGGCCATGCCGGCAGGCGCGCGATCCATGAATTCCGGCGCCACCACACACGCCCCGGCGCCGCTGGCGGCGAAAACATCCGCGTAGCGCCGGTTGTCGAGGAAACTCAAGTCTTCGGGTCCGGCGCTATCGAGCGGCGCAACATCGCGCACGCGGCGCCCGGCGCATGACGGATCGGAAAGCGTGGCCCCGGTCCGGCGCGCGAGCTCGGCGAGATCGAAAGGTCCGGAGACCGAAAAGAAGCGGTTATCCGCCATGGGGCTCAGTTCGTGGAGACGACGACCTTGACTTGCGGCAGCTTCTGATTGAGCCGCTTGAGCGTCTCTTGGGTGATATCGAGGTCCTTGTTCACCTCGAGGGCGACCGCCTTGGGCAGCACCAAGGTGACGCCCTGTTCCTTCATTTGTTGCTGGACGATGTCGGAAAGCGCGTCGCGGAGCTGTTTCTGCGCTTGACCGAACGCATCATCGAGCTGGCGCTTGCGCTTTTGAACCAATTCCCCAAGCGTGGCCACCCTCTTTTGAAAATCCTGCACCTGAACCTGGAACGCCTCGGGCGCCAGGATCACCTTCTTCTGGGCCAATTCCTGATCCGCGGCGCGCAGCGTATTTTCCTGCGCCGCGATCTCGGTCCGGAAAGCAGCTTCCTGTTTTTCCAATTGCTCGCGGATGCCCTTGGCGGCGCTCGAATCGCGCATGACCTGATCGACATCGATGACCGCGATCACCGGCGCGGGCACCTTGGCCGCGGCCGGCAAGGCTACGAGAAACACCACGGAAATTGCGGCAAGCAAGCGTGCGTTCATGGGTCAGAACCTGGTTCCAAAGCTGATACGAAAAATTTCGGTCTTGTCGGGCGCTTCCTTGAGCACGGCCCTGGCAAGGTCGATTCGAATCGGCCCGAAGGGCGACCGCCAGCCAAGGCCAAAACCGATCGCGGCGCGAATCGAGGGCTCGTCGAAAAATTCGCCGTGCTTGATGTCGTTGGCGCCGATCGTGCCGACATCGGCGAAAATCTTGCCCAAAATCCCGAACTCCTTGGGTAAGCCCAGCGGGAAGCTCAATTCGGTCGTGGCGGCGACGGTGTACGTACCACCCAAGGCTAAGCTCGAGCTCAGATCGCGCGGGCCCACGCCGGCGACGGCAAAACCACGCAGCGAGTCGCCACCGAGGAACAGGCGCTGATTGCTGCGCAAGGAACCGTCGTTGAAGTTTTCGATCCAGCGCGCCTCACCCGTGTTCGTCAACGTCCAATCGCCGCCGAGCGGGGTATAGACGCCACCTTCGAGCCGGCCGCGGAAGAACCTGTTGGTGCCGCCTAAGCCAGCGACATCGGTGCTGAGACGGGCAAAATAGCCGTCCGTCGGGTCCAACCTGTTGTCGCGTTGATCGTACAACAACGCCTGACCGACCTCCGAGGTCGTCCCGCTTGGATCCTGAAGGCGAATGAAACGCGGCGTCGTCGAATTGAAACCCTCGATCTTGTCGGCCGAAAACAGATAGTGCAGTTCCTGGCTCCACGGATCGACGATTTCGTAACCAAAGCGCAGACGGCCGCCGGTTTGACGCTCGTCGTAGCCGGTCTCGTCCGCCCGGAAACGCTTGACTCGGAACAAGTCGGCGCCGGCCGCCAAATTGCGATCGAGGAAATACGGCTCCGTGAATCCCGCGTCGATTTCCTGCGTGCGCTGCGAGATGGTAAAGGTGCCCTTCAGGTCTTGGCCGTTGCCCATGAGATTGCGTTCGCGAATACCGAAACTGCCGATGGCACCTTCGGTGGAGGAAAATCCGGCGCCGACGGAAAGCTCGCCGGTGGACTTTTCCTTCACCTGAACGTTGACCTGGGTCTTGTCGGCCTCGGTGCCGGGCACATTGGCGACGTCGACCGTCTCGAAGAAATTCAGATTGCGCAAGCGCTGCTGCGAGCGGCGCATCTTGGCGGTATTGAAGGCGTCGCCCTCGACAAGCTGGAATTCACGCCGAATCACTTTGTCGGTCGTGCGCGCATTGCCGGCGATATTGATGCGCTCGACGAAAACCTTGGGACCTTCGCGAACCTCGTAGGTCACGCCGATCGTCTTGGCCTCGCGGTCGCGCGACACGACGGGGCGGACGTCGACGAAGGCATAGCCCAACGTCCCCGCGAAATCGGTGATGCCGCTAACCGTGCTTTCGACATCATCGGCATTATACCACTCGCTCTCCTTGCCGCGCACGAGCGCGCGCAATTGCTCGCCCTCGAGATTGCGCAGCGTCGAGGAGATCCGCAGCGGACCGAATTTGTAACGCTCGCCTTCCTCGACCGTGAAGGTCACGTAGAAGCCGTCGCGATCGGGCAGCAATTCGGCCACCGCCGAGGCCACGCGGAAATCGGCATGACCATTGGCCAGATAGAATCGGCGGAGTTGGTCCTTGTCGTTATTGAGCCGGTCGGGGTCGTAGGTATCGTCGGCCGACAGCAAGCGCCACCAGCGCGTTTCGACTGTCTGGATAATTTCGCGCAGGCGGTCGCTGTCGAATATGCGATTGCCGACGAACGTGACGCGATGGACGCCCGTGACCGAGCCTTCGTTGATCTCGAACACGAGATCGACGCGGTTCTGCGGCAACGGGATGACCTTGGGTTCGACGGTCGCGGCAAACCGCCCGCTGCGCCGGTAAACCTCCAAGAGCCGCTTTACGTCGTTCTGCACCTTGGTGCGCGTATAGACCACGCGCGGGCGCAACTGGACCTCCGATTGCAGCGCCTCGTCCGAGACCTTCGTGTTGCCCTCGAAGGCGATGCGATTGATGATCGGATTTTCGACCACCCGGACGACCAGGGCATCGCCCTCGCGCCGCAGCGTCACGTCCGTGAACAACCCGGTTTCGAACAGCGCCTTCAGCGACTTGTCCATCTGCGAGCCGTCGAAGCGGTCGCCCGCCTTGAGGGTCAGATAGGCGGAGATGCTCTCGACCTCGATGCG
>CAMAPP010000127.1 GCA_945860095.1 Rhizobium sp. Q54
GAGGAACAAAGCGCCGCGACGCAGGAAATCGCCCGCAACGTGCAGCAGGCGGCCGCGGGCACCAGGGAAGTGTCGAGCAATATCGGCACGGTATCCCAGGCCGCGGGCGAGGTCGGTTCGGCGGCGAACCAGGTGCTCTCCGGCACCGAATCGATGTCGATGCAGGCCAAGAACTTGAAGCGCGAGGTTGACGACTTCCTCGCGGGGATCAAGGCGGCCTAGCGGGCCCTCGAGTGCCGCGACGCGGCGGGCGGCGCCCTTCCAGGCGCCACCCGTTCCTTTTGGCGACCGTCGCGCCATCAGGCGGCGTTGCGCCGCGCCATGTCGTCGAGCCGGGCGATCCGGACGTAAAGACGCAGACTTCTGTCCATGAGCGCGGTCAGAGCGGGCGAGCAGGACTCGGCGGCGCTTTCATCGAGGCATTCTCCGATGCCGCCGAGCGGTTCGTCGTCCAGCGCTTCGGCCGCCGCGATTTCCCCGGCATGGACGGCGCGTTGGCGCAGAAGCCATACCATCATATGCGTGATGCGCGCGGCCAAGCGCATGCCGCACACTGTCTCGGCCAGAACGTCCGCCGCGCGGCTGGGCGCCGCCATGTAGGCGCGCGCGTCCACGGCGAGCGCCATCGCCTCATCGTAGGTCTTGGCGAAGAAAGCGGTGGGCGCGGCGGTCATGGCGTGGGAATTTTCCAGAAATCGCGTCCGTGACCGACGATGTTGACCCAACAGGGCTTAACCGACCCTTTCGGCTCCCTTGCCTCAAACGGGTGACACCACCGGGCGGGTGACACCGCCGGGCGGGTGGCGCCATCGGACCCATGATGCCACCGGGTGGGCGTCTCGATCAGCCGAGCCCTATAGTCGGACGAATCCCTTCAATCGGGCAAGTCCTTGCCCGCGAGCAATTGGCGGATGCCGATGAGCGTTTCGTCGCGCGTCTTCGACAGCGCATCGAGCGAGCGTCCCGCCGCCTCCGCGTGCGTACCCTCGACCATGCGGCGATAGGTGTCCGCGTCAACCACCGTGTCGCCCGAGGCCAGGCCGTAGGTATTGAACTCGCCCGCGAACAAATGGATGAAATCCTCGATGCCGGTCTGGCGCGCGAGATGGAAGGTCAGGGCCGGACCCATGATGGCCCAGCGCAGGCCCGGGCCGTGCGCGACCGCGGCGTCGATATCGGCAATCGAGGCGATGTCGAGCTTGGTCAGGTGGATGATCTCGCGGAAGATCGCCGCCTGCAGGCGGTTGGCGACGAAGCCCGCGATTTCGCGCTTGAGCTTCAGCGGCCGCTTGCCGACATGGGCGTAAAAATCCGCCGCCCAATCGATGGCCCATTGTTCGGTTTTCTCGCCGCCCACGACCTCGACCAACGGGACGAGATAGGGCGGATTGAACGGATGGCCGACCACCAGGCGCTCGGGATGGACGCATTGCGACTGCAAGCGGCTGGGGAGGAACCCCGAGGTGCTCGACGACAGCACGATTTCGGGCGGCAGGACCGCGTCGATATCGGCCAGGAGGCCGATCTTGAGGTCAAGCTTCTCGGGCGCGTTTTCCTGGACGAATTGCGCGCCGTCCAAGGCCTCGCGCCGGTCCTTGAAGAAGCTCACGCGGCCGCGATCGGCATCGGGCGCAAGGCCCAGGCGCTCGAGCACCGGCCAAGCGCGGTCGATGATCTTGTGCAGGTGCGCCTCGCCTTGGGGCGAGGGATCGCTCGCCCGCACCGCGATGCCGCGCGACAAGAACAGCGCCGCCCACGCTCCGCCGATGAGCCCCGTGCCGATCACGGCCGCGCAGGTCACTTCGTTTGCCTTGGGTCTCGCCACTTGGTGCTCCCTTGTCCCGGCGCGCTCAGTACGAGCGCGGCAGGCCCAGATCGTGCTGGGCGATGAAGTTCAAAATCATTTCCTCGGAAATCGGCGCGAAGCGGAACAGGCGCACGTCCCGCAACAGTCGCTCCAAATGCGATTCGCGCGCAAAACCCATGCCGCCCATGGTCTGCATGGCGCGGTCGATGAGCGCCGGCGCCGCCTGCGCGGCGATGAGCTTGGCGACATTGGCCTCGCTGCCATAAGCCTTGCCCTGGTCGTGGAGGGTCGCCGCCTTGTAATTCATCAGGCGCGCGCATTCGAGCTCGGCATGGGCCTGGGCGAGCGGGAACTGGATGCCTTGATAGGCGCCGATGGGCGTGCCGCGAAACACTTTGCGCTCCTTGGCGTACGCGACGCCGAGGCGCGTGGCCAGGCGCCCGGAGGCGACGAGGCCGGCGACCGTCACGATGCGTTCGGTGTTGAGCACGTCGAGCAATTCGCTCCAGCCGCCGTGCAAGGTCCCGACGAGTTCCGAGCCGTCCACGCGCACCTCGTCAAAATAGACATTGCACGACGCGAGGGTGTTGGTGCCGTGCTTTTCGATGGGCGCATGGCCGAGCCCCTCGCGCTTTACGTCCACCATGAACATCGTCAGGCCATCGGTTTTGCGCGCGCTGTCTTCGAGGCGCTTGGTGCGGGCCACGACCAGCATCTTGCCCGCATCCGGCACGCCGGTGATCCAGATCTTGCGGCCGTTGAGCCGCCAGCCATTGCCCTCGGCGCGCGCGAAGGTCTTGACCTCGAGCGTGTTGGTGCCGGCATCGGGCTCGGTCAGCGCCATGCAGAAATTGAGCTCGCCCCGGCACAGGCGCCCCAGCATGTCGCGCTTCTGGGCCTCGGTGCCGTAGCGCGCGATGGCGACGCCGCCGAAAATCGGGTTGAGCATGAAGACCTGGGCCAGCGTCGCCCCCGCCCCGCCCGCGGCCAAGTTCTCGATGACGAGGGCGAGTTCGAGCATACCCAGACCGCCACCGCCGTGTTCCTCGGGCAAGGCCACGCCCGCGAGACCCGCTTCGCAGATCGCGCGCCACATCTCGGTGGGGAACGCCTTGTCCTTGTCGAGGGCATACCAATAGTCGAGGCCGTAGCGTTCGCCGATCTTGCGCGCGGTTTCCGAGATCAGTTCCTGCTCGGCGGTGAGCGCGAAGTCCATGGTCCCCTCAGCGTCCGGTGAAAACGGGTTTGCGTTTTTCGAGAAAGGCCGCGCAACCCTCGTGCGCGTCCTCGCTGTCGAGCACGAGCGAGATCATCGCTTGCTCGTGGGCCAAGGCCGCGTCCATCGCCATGTCGGCGCCCGCGTTCAGGGTGCGCTTGAGCAGCTTGAGGACGAGCGGCGATTTCTCGGCGATGCGCGCGGCGAGCGCCAGCGCCTCGTCCATGAGCTTGTCCTTCGGCACCACCGCATTGGCCAAACCGATGGCAACCGCGCGCTGGGCGTCGATCCGGTCGCCGGTGAACATGAGTTCCTTGGCCTTGCACAAGGCAATCTGTCGGATGAGGCGCTGCGTGCCGCCGGCACCCGGAAACAGGCCCAAGGTGATTTCCGGCAAACCCAGCACCGCGCCCTCGGCCAGGATTCGCAGGTCGAGGGCGAGCAGCAATTCGGTTCCGCCGCCCAGGGCATAGCCCTGCACCGCGCCGATGGTCGGCTTGTCGCACAATTCCACGCGCCGGAAGACGCGGTGGATGAGTTCGGCGAATTCTTGCCAATGCGCGATACCCCGGCGGGAATTCAAATCCGCGATGTCGCCGCCGGCGACGAAGGCACGCTCACCCGCGCCCGTCACCACGATGGCGCGCACGGCCGCATCGTCCTCGAGCAACCCCCAGGCGCGCGCGAATTCCTTGATCGTCGGCACGTCGAGCGCGTTCAGCACCTTCGGCCGGTTGATGGTGAGCACGCCGACCGCGCCCTTGCGCTCGATCCGTATCGGTGATTCGGCCAAAGCCCCCTCCTTCGCCTGCCCGCGCCCCTAGCGGCTCTCCCCGAGACTAGCGCGAAGTCATCCGGCTACAAGTCTTTCCATCGCCGCGCGCATCGTGGCCGGGATCGGCACGGGCTTGCGGCTCGCGCGGTTGACGAAGACATGGACGAAATGCCCGGAGGCGGCGGCCGCGTCCTCGCCTGCCTTGAATATCGCGACCTCGTAGCGCACGGAGGAATTGCCGAGCTTGGCCACGCGCAAGCCCGCCTCGATGGTTTCGGGAAAGGCGATTTCGCGGTTGAAGCGGCAAAAAGTTTCGACCGCCAAGCCGACGATCGTGCCGTCGGCGATGTCGAGTCCGCCGGCGCGGATGAGATATTCGTTGATCACCGTATCGAAGAACGAATAATAGGTCACGTTGTTGACGTGGCCGTAGATGTCGTTGTCCATCCAGCGCGTCGGAATCGCGAGGAATTGGCGATAGCGCGCGCGCGTCTCGGGGGCGTTGCTTTCAGCCACGGTCCGTCTCGAAGAACGATTTGAGCGCATCGAGCGTGGCGTCGGGCCGCTCGACCATCATCATGTGGCCCGCACCCGACAACGTGACGACGCGCGAATCCTTGACGAGGCTCGCGAGCTTCGCCGCCGCCTTGGGCGGCGTCATGAGATCGGCCGAGCCGCACAGGACGAGCGTGGGGCAGGCAAGGCGCGCGGCGGCCGCCTCCGCCCCCGCATGGCTATTGCAGGCCAGAAGATCGATGCCGAGCACGCCCGCCGGCCCCGCCTCCAGCAGGCGCAAACCGCCGCCGAGCATCCACAGGCCGGGCGCGCGGTTGCCGCCGAGATGGGCGGCGCGGCCATGGCCCCAGGACACCACCAGTTCGCGCGCGAGCGCCTGGCCCGCCGCCGCCGCCGCGAGCAAATCGGGATGGACGCGCATGGGCGACGACACGCCGAGCAATGCCAAGCGGCCGACGCGCCCGGGTGCCATCGAGGCAGCGGCCAGCGCGGCCAGCGCGCCCATGGAATGGCCGATCAGTGAAAAGGTCTTGGCGCGCGCCGCGCCGGCCAGCGCGATCAGAAACTCGCCCATTTCCTCGACGGTTTCGAGCGCCGGACCTTCCGAACGGCCATGGCCGGGCAAATCGACCGCGAGAACCCCATGGCCGTGATGGGCGAACCAGCGCGCCTGAAGCGGCCAGACCGTATGGTCCATGCCCGCGCCGTGCACGAACACGACGACCGGGCGCGCCGGATCGAATACGCGCCCGCCCGTGCCCGCGAATACCGTGCGGCCCACCACGCGGAATTCCATCCCTCAGCCCTTCCGCGCCGCGGCGAGCGCGCGTCCCAGGTCCTGGACGAGATCGTCCGCATCCTCGAGCCCGACGGACAGGCGGACCAATTCCTCGCCGATGCCGGCGGCCTTCAACGACGCGGCGTCCATCTGCTGATGCGTGGTGCTCGCGGGATGGATGACGAGGGATTTAGCGTCGCCGACATTGGCGAGGTGCGAGAACAGGCGCAGGCTTTCGATGAAGCGCTTGCCCGCGGCCCGCCCGCCCTTGATGCCGAAGCTGAACACCGCGCCGCAGCCCTTGGGCAACAGAACCTTGGCGCGCGCGTGATCGGGATGGCTGGCCAGATCCGGATAGCCGACCCAGGCGACGTCCGGCGAAGACGCGAGGTAATTCGCCACCAGGCGCGCGTTCTCGACGTGGCGCGCCATGCGGACATGGAGGGTTTCGAGGCCCTGGAGCAGATAGAACGCGTTTTGCGGGCTCAGGCACGCGCCGAAATCGCGCAAGCCCTCGGCGCGCGCGCGCATGACGAAAGCCTGCGGGCCGAACTCCTCGGCGAAATCGAGACCGTGATAGCCGGCATAGGGCTCGGTCAGGGTCGGGAATTTACCCGAGCCCTCCCAATCGAAGCGCCCGCCATCGATCACCACCCCGCCGATGGCGATGCCATGGCCGCCGATGAACTTGGTCGCGGAATGGAACACGAGATCGGCGCCGTGCTCGAAGGGCCGGAACAGCGCGGGGGTCGCGAAGGTGTTGTCGATCAGCACGGGAATCTTGGCCGCGTGCGCGATGGCCGCGATCGCCGGCAGGTCCATGATCTCGAGGCCGGGATTGCCCAAGGTCTCGCCGAACACGAGGCGCGTTTCGGGCCGGATCGCGCGGCGGAAGCCCTCGGTGTCGCGCGGATCGACCAAGCTCGCCGTGATGCCGAAGCGCGGCAGGGTATGGGCGAACAGATTGTGGCTGCCGCCGTAGATGGACGAGGACGACACGATATGCCCGCCCGCGCCCATGAGCGTGGCGATGGCAAGATGCAGCGCCGCCTGCCCGCTCGCCGTCGCGACCGCGCCGACCCCGCCCTCGAGCGCGGCCATGCGTTCCTCGAACACCGCGACGGTCGGGTTGGAGATGCGCGAATAGATATGGCCCGCGCGTTCGAGATTGAACAACTCGGCTGCGTGATCGGCGTCGGCGAAGACAAAGGACGTGGTCTGGTAGATCGGCACGGCGCGCGCGCCGGTCGTCGGATCGGGCTGCTGGCCCGCATGCAGGGCAAGCGTGCCGAATTTGAGGAAATTGGCATCCGCCATGGGCGACCACCGCTGTGGGACGGCCCTCGAAGCCGACCGGAAAACGAGCGGCATCAAACCACCGCGGCCCATGAGGGCACAAGGCGGGGCCGACGTGCGGGGGCGGGGCAGATGCGCCGAGACGCGCCAAATGCGAGTTTCGGCAACGCGCAAAAAAATGGGCCGCACGAGGCGGCCCAAATGGGGAACAGGGAGGGATGAACAAGGGTTGGATGGGAGACATCCATGACGGGCGGCGAACCGCCGTCGAGAGAAACCCTACGCCCCGGCCCTTAAAGACAGCTTAACGCACATGCTCAGCGCGCCGAAATGCCGCCATCGATGGAAAGCGCCGCCCCCGTGACCGGGGAAGCCTCGTCCGAACAAAGATAGACGACCAGGGCGCCGATTTCATCCGGCGCGACAAAGCGCCTGTTCGGCTGGCCCGCGAGCAGAATGCGCGAGGCCTGATCGAACGACACGCCCTCGCGCTGGGCGATCACCTCGATTTGCGGTCGCGACATGCCCGAGAGCACCCAGCCCGGGCAGATGGCATTACAGGTGATTCCCGCCTCGGCCGTCTCCAGCGCGACCGCCTTGGTCAGGCCGATGATGCCGAACTTGGAGGCGCAATAGGCCGATTTGTTCGGCGCGCCGTGCAGGCCGCTGGCGGAGGCGTTGTTGACGATGCGCCCCCAGCCGCGCTTGCGCATGGCGGGCACGGCCGCGCGGATGGCGTGAAAGGCGGCGGTCAGGTTGACCGCGATCAGCGCGTCCCAGCGCTCGGGCGGAAATTCCTCGACGCGCGCCACGTGCTGGATGCCGGCATTGTTCACCAGGATATCGAGCGCGCCCATATTGCGCTCCGCCTGCTCGACCATGCGCGCGACCTCCGAGGGGTGGCGCAGATCGGCGCCGTCGAAAAACACGCGACCATCGCCCGCCGCCTTGATCTCGTCGAGCGCGCGTTCGATCGCCGCCGCCTCGCCAAAGCCGTTCATGGTGACCGCGGCGCCGCGCGCCGCCAGCGCCTTGGCGATGCCAAGTCCCATACCGCTCGTCGAACCCGTGACGAGGGCGCCCTTGCCCTTCAGATTGGCCGCTGCATTCACGTTTCGTCCCCCGTTTTGTCGATTTGCCGGTTTGTCGATTTGCCGGTGGCGTTCAGCGCTTGAAAAATGCTTCCGCCGCGTTCTTGTGCGACGATTTGCCCTTGATCGCGGCACGCGCGCGCGCGATTTCCTCCTCGAGCTCGGCGATATAGGCTTCGATTTCGCGCACCGCGAGCACGTCGAGATTGCGCTTCTCGATCCGCTTGGTGCGCGGCTCCAGGTCGTCCGGCTCCATATTCACCTCCGCTTGATTCACCGCCGCTTGCGCTCCTTCGCCGGGAACTATAGCTCGATCATATCCCAACGGCGCGGACGAAAGGATCGAACGATGACCATTCCCCCCGAGATGGACGCCGTCCTATGCACCGGCCCGGGCGGGCCCGAGGTGATGGCGCTCGGCCGCATCCCAACGCCCAAGCCCGGCCCCGGCGAGGTGCTGGTGCGCGTCGCGGCCGCGGGCGTGAACCGGCCCGACATCATGCAACGCCAGGGCAAATATCCGCCGCCGTCCGGTTCGCCCGATACCATGGGGCTCGAAATCGCCGGCACGGTCGCCGCGCTCGGCGAGGGCGCGCGCGGCCTTGCGCTCGGCGATGGGGTTACGGCCCTGGTTGCGGGCGGGGGATATGCCGCGTATTGCGTGGCGCCCGCTTCGCTCTGCCTGCCGGTGCCGCGCGGCCTGACCATGATCGAGGCGGCCGGATTGCCCGAAACCGTGTTCACGGTCTGGGACAATGTCTTCACCCGCGGCCGGCTTGCGTCCGGTGAAAGCCTCCTGGTGCATGGCGGCACGAGCGGCATCGGCACGACCGCCATTCAGTTGGCCGTCGCGCGCGGCGCGCGCGTGATCGCGACCGCCGGCACGGACGAAAAATGCGCGTTCTGCCGCAAGCTC